>JAFLCH010000018.1 GCA_017303775.1 Anaerolineae bacterium
CCTTTGAGGGTGAGGCCAGCGTCACGGATGGCTTTGGCGGCGTACATGGCACAGCAGAGACCGCCTTTCATATCGAGCGCGCCGCGCCCGTAGACGCGATCTTCGGTGACGGTTCCCTGCCACGGCGGGTAGTGCCAGTTGGCGAGTTCGCCGGCGGGGACGACATCGACGTGACCGTTGAGGATGAGGGAAGGGCCGCTGCCCGCGCCCATTTTGCCGACGACGCCTAACCCTTCGGCGCGTTCGATTTCGATGCTGTAGGCGGGATGCTGGCTGAGGGCGGCGAAGTCGAGCTGCCAGACATCGACTTGCATGCCGATGTCACGGAGGAAGGCGGCGACAAAATTCTGGATGGGGGTTTCGTGCGCGCCGAGGCTGGGGAAGGCGACCATCTGACAGAGGGTGGCGAGCAGGTCGTCGATGTTGATGGCATCGAGGACGCGCTGTTCAAGGGGTGAGGTCATGGGGCGAGATTCCTTATGTTGAAGGCTGATGTGACGAAGCGGGTTTCAGTTGGCGACAGAGCGAAAGATGTCTCGCACTGGCAGTGAAAAACCGGGGATGACATCCATCCCATCAATTGTGTCATCGATCCCCAAGGTTGCCACTGCGCTATGAGCGGTGTGAACTTCAATTTGCTGACGATCCGGAAAGACTAGCCAGACGAGACGCGCGCCGTTGCTGAGATAGTAGACTGCTTTTTCGCGCAATTTGAGAAGGCTATCATCCGGTGATTTGACTTCGACAACAAGATCGGGCATCTGGGGGACGGCTCCCTGTCGCACGACGGGGAGTAAGCGTTCTTTGGCGGTGAATTCAACGTCAGGGAGGCGGGCATTGTGATCGTCACCGGGCATTTTGCGGCGGACTTCAAATGCAACACGACCGAGGTTATGCTGATCAACAAAGGTTCGCAGCGGAAAGTAGATGTCGCCGATGATGAGACTATGCTCCTCGGTTGGCATTTTTTCGACGATCCCCCCATTGATAAGCTCAAAATGCCTATCGGTGTTTTGAGGCAGATTAATAAATGATTCAAAATCCGCAACGGTGTAGAGCTGTTCGCGAATGGTCATGCTTGAAAACTTTCCACTTCACCACCAGCTGATATTAGCATCATTCTTATATTATAGCACCCACCACTAGCCGGGGCGGAAGGTGACACGGTAGGAGGTGATGGCCTGACCGCCGATATCGGTGGTGCAGGGGCCGGCGACGAGCGGCTGTGAGGGATCGGATTGGCCGAGGACTTCGACGGTGTAGGCTTTGGCGGCTTCCATCTGGAAGTCGGCGTAATCCGAGCCACGCTCTGGCTTGAGGCCGGTGAAGAAGGTGCTTTCGCCATCGTTCCAGCGGACGCGGACACCTGTGCCGGGAACGCCGTCACCATTTGAGCGCTGGACGCGGACTTCGATGACGCCGGAGAATTCGACGCTACAGAAGGTGCGCACGTCAACGAGGGCGTAGGCGGTTTGCGGCCGGATGGTGGGGATGATGACGGCGGGCAGGGTCGGTGTGGCCTGTGACTGCGCGGGGGGGGTGGGTGTTTTGGTGGCGGGCGGACGCAGAGTGGGTGTGGCGGCTTCGATGGTGGGGAGCGGTGTGGGCTGGTCGCTGGCGGCGAGGAGGGTATCGGCGCAACCGGCGCGACCCTGCAATTGGTAGAAGGTCATCATGGTACGGACGGCGTGAATGCCGCTGTTGTTGTCGACATAAGAAGTGGTGGCAAGGCGGCAGGCGATGTCGGCTACGGATTGGATGGGATCACCGGTGAGGCGGAGCGCGAGCAGGCGATTGACGGCGAGATTGAGGTCACCGTCGTAGCTGTACTGGAGGGTGATGGCGGCGATGTAGTTGGCGCGGTCTTGATCGCTGAGCTGCCACGGTTCGGTGTCGTATTCTTCGACGGGATTCAGCAGCCACGCATAGGCGAGGCCGGCAGACAGGCCGATGATGAGGCCGATGATGAGGGCCGCCCATGAGATGGGGCTGCGGGGACGGCGATATTTGCTGGAACGATCCGGAGGGAGGTTGCCGCTGGCATCGGGTCGGGTCATGGCTGCTGCTCCAGCGGGCGCAATTGACGGTAGGGTTCCATGATGGGGGTGAGGCGGCCTAAGCCTTCGGCAAGGGCGACGAGGTAGGCAATATCGCGGGCATCGCGGGAGTTGGTGATGTAGCGCTCGGTGACGGTTTGGACGTAGGCGGGGATGTTGGATTGACCGAGGAGGCGGAGACGGTCAAACGCACCGCCGAGGTCACCATCGGCGAGATAACCGGCGGCGATCATGACGGTGTATTCGTCTTTGAAGCGTTCGGTGAGGCTGGTGATGGGGCTGTTGATGTATTGGCGCGGGAACTGCACCCAGCCGAGATAGAGGCCGAGGGCAAGACCGAGCGTGAGACCGACAAAGATGGATAAGAAGAAGCGCAGCATAGAACTCTTGGTACTCTGTGGCGTAAAAGCGACTTCGACCCCGGTATGACCGGATTGTGTGCCGGTGCAATGCGAGGTTGTCTGTATGATACAACAGGCCATCATTTTAGCATAAAGCGGCGGTCTGTGCGGATGAGAAATATGCGTTGGATTTTTGTTTGATGAAGGGGTTTAACCGGGCTTGGCTGATTGCAACAATACACGGTAAAATTGGTTTGACAGGTATAGTGGATTATGTTAATCTACATCATAGTTATTTGTTCAAAATAGCACAAAGTCCCTTGCGGGAGCAAACCACATGACACTCAATGAATTCGCACCGATTGGCGCACTGATTGCGCTTAGTACACTTGTGGCCTTTATCGTGGTCATCATATCGTGGTTGTTCGGGCCGCTGCGACCGACCTCACGGAAGCAAGCGCCGTATGAAAGTGGTATGAAACCAATCGGGCCGGCGAATCGTCGTTTGCCTGTTAAATTCTATTTGATTGCCGTATTGTTCATCATCTTTGATGTGGAAGTGGTCTTCTTCCTCCCGTGGGCGGTGGAGATGCGCGAATTGGGCGTGTACGGCTTGATCGTTATGGGTGTGTTTTTATTCATACTGACCATCGGGTTCATTTACGAGTGGAAGAAGGGAGCGCTGGAATGGGAATAAGCTCAAAGCTGGGCAACCTCGGTGTGGTGACAACCACACTTGACCAAGCGATCAACTGGGGACGAACGGGGGCGATGTGGCCTCTGCTGTTCGGGTTGGCGTGCTGCGCGATTGAATATATGGCGACGCAGGCTTCGAGTTATGACCTGTCGCGCTTCGGGATGGAATTGAACCGAGCGACTCCCCGCCAGTCCGACCTGTTGATTGTTTCGGGACGGTTGACGCGGAAGATGGCACCGGTGGTACGGCAGTTGTACGACCAGATGGCCGACCCGAAGTGGGTGATCGCGATGGGCGACTGCGCATCGTGCGGCGGTGTGTACAACAATTACGCGGTGGTGCAAGGGTGCGACGAAATTATTCCGGTGGATGTGTATGTGGCGGGGTGTCCTCCACGACCGGAACAACTGCTGCACGGCATTATGACGCTGCACGAAAAGATTAAGGGTGAGAGCATTCGCGACTGGGCTGTGCGCGAAACGCTGAAAATCTAAAACGCATTGAGTCAAGACAGCGAGGAGCGACCCGACGGGCGCTCCTCGAACCCTGTATAGATCTCTTTTTAAGGATTGAGTATGAGCGTACCAACAGCGATTGATCCGGTCGAGGCCGTGAAGAAGGCATTCCCACAGGCGGTCGAAGATGTGGTGGAATACGGCGGCGAGACGACACTGGTGTTGAACCCTGATTATGTCCCGGCAGTCGCAAAATATCTGCGGGACACCCCCGGTTTGATTTACAACTTCCTTTCGGACATCAGCGCAGTAGATTATTATCCGGACTATAACCGTCCGGGGCGTTTCGGCGTTTCGTATCATCTGCTGTCGATGCTGTACAAGCGACGGCTGCGGCTGAAGGTTTATCTGCCGGAAGATGAGCCGGTCGTCGAGACCGTGACCGGCGTGTGGCCGGGGGCGAACTGGCCGGAACGAGAAGTGATGGACATGATGGGGGTGGACTTCAAGGGACACCCGGATAAGCGGCGGATTCTGATGCCGGAAGATTGGCAAGGACACCCGCACCGGCGCGATTACCCGTTGGGATATGAGATGCCGATGTTCTCGTTCAATGTGGATGAGATCATCAAGCATAAACCGCGCGCGAAAGAATAGGCGACGAGTTAAACGTTCAGCCAGAGAACTGGGATGGCGGAGTAGAGAGAATGGCATTACAAACGGCTGGTAATTCTGAGCAGATGAGCGAATGGCAAGGCAGCCTCGATGAACTGAAGGGGCTGGTATCGGAACGCGCGATTACGGGCGAGACGATGCTGCTGAATATGGGGCCGCACCATCCGAGCACACATGGTGTGCTGCGACTGCTGCTGGAACTGGACGGGGAAGAAGTTGTTTCGTGCCTGCCGGACGTGGGGTATTTGCACACCGGCATTGAAAAGACGATTGAGTCGAAGTCGTACGAAAAGGGTGTGACACTGACTGATCGCATCGATTATCTGTCGCCGATGTCGAACAATATGGCATACTGCATGGCGGTAGAGAAGCTGGTGGGGTTGGAAGTGCCGAAGCGCGCCCAGATTATGCGCGTGATTTGTATGGAACTGACGCGCATCAACAGCCATCTGGTGTGGCTGGGGACACACGCGATTGACATGGGCGCGATGAGCGTGCTGCTGTACGCTTTCCGCGAACGTGAACGCGTACTGCAAATGTTCGAGATGCTTTCGGGGCAGCGTTTGATGGGCAGCTATATCCGCCCCGGCGGGGTGTGGCGTGACTTCCCTGAGGCGTTCCTGCCGGCGCTGGAAAGTTTCCTTGAGTATTTCCCGCCGCGTATTGATGAGTATGAGCGACTGCTGACAAATAACCCGCTGTGGATTGACCGCACGCAGGGAGTTGGTGTGATTGAGCCGGAAAAGGCGCTGGCATGGGGTATGACGGGACCGAGCCTGCGCGGGAGCGGCGTGGCATGGGATTTGCGGAAGTCGATGCCTTACAGCAGCTACGACGAGTTTGATTTCAATGTGCCGGTGGGCGAACACGGTGATGTGTACGACCGGTTCTATATTCGTATTCTGGAACTGCGCGAGAGCGTGAAGATTTTGAAGCAGGCTATTCAGAAGCTGCCTGCTAAGGGGCCGTTCCGCTCGGAAGACCGCAAGTTTGTGCCGCCGCCACGCAGCGAGCTGGGGCAGAGCATGGAAGCGGTGATTCATCATTTCAAGCTGTGGACGGAAGGGTTCAGCGCGCCTGACCAAGAGGTTTACAGCGCGATTGAAAGCCCGCGCGGTGAGGTGGGTGTGTATATTCACGGGACGGGCGGGAATAAGCCGCGCCGTGTACACTTCAAGACTCCTTCGTTTATGCATATCAGCGCGATGCCGCTTATGTCGCAGGGACACTTGATCGCTGATCTGGTGGCGATTATCGGAAGCGTGGATATTGTGTTAGGGGATTGTGACCGATAGACGAATGCGGTTCAAAGTAGACGGTTGAAGGCTGCGGGTGAGGAATGCCTGCCTGATGAGTGCCTGTCACGTTTCGCTTTCGACTTTTCACTTTAGGGAAACATTATGGCTTTAACAGAGAAATACGGCGAACTGATACAGAAGACTTTTGCCAAGTACCCGGATAAGCGTTCGGCGGTGATGCCGATGCTGCATCTGGCACAGCAGGAGTATGGATGGGTTAGCCCGGAGGGGATACAGGAAGTCGCAGAAATCTGCGAGATGGACCCGACGCAGGTGAAATCCATCGCCGGTTTCTATACGATGTACTCGGAAAGCCCGAAAGGCAAGTACTGGCTTCAGGTTTGCACCGATCTGGCGTGCGCGCTGGGCGGGGCGGACAAGTTCTACGAGGACTTGAAGGCAGAACTGGGCGTGGAAGACGGCGGCACGACGGAAGACGGGTTGTTCACGGTGGAACACGTGATGTGCCTAGCGGCCTGCGACAAAGCGCCGATGCTGCAATGCAACTTCCACTTTGAAGAAAAGCTGGATATGGAGAAAATGCGGAAGCGCCTTGCTGAATGGCGGGCGGAAGCGGCAAAGGCCAAGTGATGAGTAGCGTGTATAGGAAAGAGGCTTAATCGTATGAACATCCTGTTACGCGGACGCGATATTCCTGACCTACACAAGCTGGATGTATACCTGAAGCACGGGGGTTACGAGGGGCTGAAGAAAGCTCTTTCGATGAAACCGGCGGAAGTGATCGAATTGGTGAAGGCTTCGGGGTTACGTGGTCGTGGTGGCGCTGGTTTCCCGACCGGTTTGAAGTGGAGCTTCATCCCGCAGAATGAACCGGTCAAGTATGTGACGGTGAATTGTGACGAGAGCGAGACCGGCACATTCAAAGACCGTGAAATTATCGAAACGAATCCGCACCAGTTGATTGAAGGCGCGTTGATCTGTGCGTACGCGATTCAGGCGACGGCTGTTTATATTTACCTGCGAGGCGAGTTCTGGGATCAAGGACACGCGCTGGACGGGTATATTGAGGAAGCACGGAAAGCCGGTCTGGTCTTCGACAATATTGCTGGCAGCGGGTGGTCATGCCCGGTGTATACCCATCTGGGCGCGGGCGCGTATATTTGCGGCGAAGAGACGGCACTGCTGGAAAGCCTTGAAGGCAAGATGGGACAACCGCGTGTACGTCCTCCGTTCCCAGCGAACAAGGGCGGCGGTTTGTACGGCGAGCCGACGGTGATCAACAATGTGGAAACGCTGACGAATGTGCCGTGGATTATGGTGCAGGGCGCAGAGGAATATAAGAAAATCGGGACGGAACAGAGCGCTGGCACGAAGATTTTCTGTGTGAGCGGGCATGTGGAGAAGCCGGGGAATTACGAACTGCCGCTGGGGATCACGATGCGTGAACTGCTGTATACACACGCAGGTGGTATTCGCGGCGGGAAGCAGATCAAGGCGATCCTGCCGTCAGGCGGTTCCGGGCCGATTATGCGCGTGAACGGCAATGATGACGCGATTCTGGATACGAAGCTGTCGTATGAAGATATGGCGAAGGCAGGTTCGATCCTCGGTTCGGCGTCGATTATTGTGATGGACGAAGACACAGACATCGCATGGGTGGCGACGAAGGCCATTCAGTTCTTCAAGCACGAGAGCTGCGGCAAGTGTACGCCGTGCCGTGAGGGTACGTACTGGCTGGAGAAGGTGTGCGAGCGGATTATGGCGAACGAGGCTCAACTTTCGGATATTGATCTGGTGAGCAATATCGCCAAGAATATGCAGGGTATGACTCTGTGCGCGCTGGGTGACTTCGCGGCGAATCCGATCATCCATACGGTTAAGCTGTTCCCGGAAGATTTTAAGAAGCACATCGCTCAACCGAGCGCGCCGGCTGTGAAGAAGGCAGCACAACCCGCACCCGCAGGGGATTAAATTGGCGCGGGCTGCTGATCAATACTTGATGGGTAAGTACAGGGACATGGCATGCCATGTCCCTACGCTGAAACGATATTTAACATGAGTGAAGAATGGAAGCCAGAGGCCAGTGAAGCTGTGCCCACCGATGTTGAGGATGCCGCGCATGAGGGGGCATCAGAACCGGTGGGGGATGACTTCAGCCCGATGCCAGAGCCTGTGCCTCAACCCACTGTTCAGCAGTCCGTGCAGCAGTTCCTGAAAAGGGCGCGGCAGGTTGTGATGGGCAGTGCGGAAGATGTTCCAGCACAGTTGGCGGAACTGACCGCTCATATTGAGGCGTATCCAGAAGATCCTTCCAATTATGTTATACGGGGGGAAGTGTATATGGACATGCGAGAATACGCACTAGCGGCGGCGGACTTCCAGCAGGGGTATGAACTGGCAGAGGCGCAGTTCACGACAGCAGATTGGGGATTTATGGCTCAGGCGCTGCGTGACCGAGCGCTAGATGGCCTTGAACATGCCAGACGGCGGTTAAGATGAAGCGGATTGTCGTTATCGCCCTGATCGTGATTGGGCTGTGCGGGATTTGCACCGTAGCGGCGGCGATGTTGAGCCTCAACCTTGTTCAGTTTCTGGTGGGCAGCGGTCAAGCAGTGGGTGACAGCGCCAACTCGTTCATGGTGGCGCTCCGCGATGGCGAGATTGAACAGGCTTACGAGATGTTGGCTCCCAGTTTGCGCGATGAAGTTGGGTTGGGGAGCTTCCGAGAGCAGTTTGTGAACAGTGGGTTGAAGGATTGGCGGTTTACCCAGTTTTCGATCCAAAACGATCTGGGGTATGTGGCAGGGAGCGCGGAGGACGCGGAAGCAAGTCACTTCGCGGCCTTCCAGTTGATTTACCAAGATAATCAGTGGGTGATCAGCGGGTATAACCTCGGGGCATTAGGACAAGCGGGTACGGTGATTGACCCCGGCCCGGATTGATGAATAAGGTAAAATGCGCGATCTTTCACAGAAGGTTCGTATTTTCGGGGAATTTTAGCTAAACTAGTCACTCTACTGTGACGTTTTCAGTGAGCGTGAATACAGATGGTAACGAACATGACGACGACAGTCACCATATTTATTGACGGCAGAGAATATCAGGTTCCGGCTGGCCAGAACCTTGTGGATGTCGCCAAGTGGATCGGTAACGACATTCCGGTATTTTGTTACCATCCCAAGATGGACCCGGTAGGTATGTGCCGGATGTGCCTTGTGGAGATGGGTTCGGCATTCGACCCCAAGGAAAAGAAGATCGTGCGTGATGAGGCGGGAAACGCGCAGATCAAGTGGATGCCGAAGCTCCAGACGGCCTGCACGACCCGCGTGAGCGAGGGATTGGCGATCCGCACGGATACGCCGGTGGTGACCGAAGCCCGTAACAACGTGGTCGAGTTCATCCTGACAAGCCACCCGCTGGACTGCCCGATTTGTGACAAGGGTGGTGAGTGCCCGCTGCAGAACTTGACGATGCGGCATGGCCCCGGCACGACCCGTATGAATTTCGATGATAAGCAACATCTGGATAAGCACGTTCCGCTGGGGGATTTGATCTTCCTCGATGAAGAACGCTGTATTCAGTGCGCGCGTTGTGTGCGCTTCCAAGGTGAGGTGGTCGGCGATGATGTGCTGGCGTTCCATGAGCGTGGACGCCGGTTACAGATTATCACCAACAGCGAACCGGGATTTGATACGTACTTCTCTGGCAACACGACGGATATTTGTCCGGTGGGGGCGCTGACGACGGCGGACTTCCGGTTCGGGGCACGTCCGTGGGAATTGAATGAAGTGCCGAGCATTTGCCCGTTTGACGCGGCAGGCAGCAATATCAGCCTGAGCACACGGTTGGACAGAGACTTTGGTGGTAAGGCAATCATCAAGCGAGTGATGCCGCGCCAGAATGAATATGTGAACGAGATTTGGATTTCCGATAAGACGCGATTCGGACATCACTTCACACGGGATACGGAAAGCCGCCTGCTGGAGCCGCGTATCGGCAAGGGCAGTGGTTTGTCTCAGGCCAATTGGACTGAGGCGCTGCAACTGGTGGCTGACCGGTTGAAGACTTCGGGTGATGATGTGGCCGCGATTGCGGGCAGTGGATTGAGCAATGAAGACCTGTGGGCGCTGAAGCAGGTTGTGAATGGTTTGGGGGGTAAGCGTTTGGGCGCGTGGCCTCCTACACATGGTGGTGCTGACCTGATCGCTCAGGTGGGCGTTGGCGCAGGGACGAACCTGAGCAAGCTGGGCAAGGGTGACGCGATTCTGGTGGTGGCGAGCGACCTCGAAGAAGAAGTGCCGCTGTGGTATCTACGCGTGAAGCGGGCACATGACCGCGGCGCGTATCTGGTGGTGATGAATGCCCGCCCGACGCGGCTCGATGACTTCGCCAGCGAGACGATTCGATATGATTATGACCAAGCGGCAAATGCGTTGAGCGTGCTGCGGGATAAGTATCCTGAATATGCTAAGAAGCTGACGGAAGCCCAAAACTTGATTGTGATCGCCGGGGCGGAAGGGCTGACGCTGGATGGCAGCGGTGCATTGATGCAGTCGGCGGCGAACCTGTTGATTGAGAGCGGGCATGTGGGTAAGCCGAATAATGGGCTGCTCTCTCCGCTGCCCGGCGCGAATGGTGTAGGGCAATATTATCTGGGTTTCAGCCCGGAAGCGACACAAGAAATCGTCAATAATCCTCCCAAGACGCTGATCGTGGCACAGGCTGATCTGCTGCTGGATGACCCCAGCGCAGTGCAGTGGTTGGGTAAGGTGAAGACGGTCATTTACCTGAGCCTGTTCAAGGACGAGGCGCCGGACTGGGCGACGGCAGCACTGCCGATCCAGAGCTTCGCCGAACGGGATGGTTCCTTCGTTAACGGTGAGCGTCGTGTACAGCGGTTCTACGCAGGGCAGGGGCCTTTGGGTGAAGCGGTACCGACGTGGCAGGTGATGTCACGGATTGGTGAGAAGCTGGGCTTCGGCAAAGCTAAATTGTCGGCGGCATCGGTGATGCAAGAGATTGTGAAGCAGGTGCCGGCGTTCGCTGGATGCAGCTACCCTGAAATTTCGAAGACAGAACGTCAATTCCCGGATGTTGGCGGACAAGACCTGTATTATGGCGGGACGGCTTACCAGAACCGCGGCGGTATCGGTGTTCAAATTCCGACGGCTGCGGACAAGGGCGAGGCTGTTTCCCCGGCAGCGCGCGGCGGGGCTGCACCTGACGCGCCGAAGGGTAAGTTCACGGTGGTGCCTGTGACACGGTTGTACAATCGTGAACGCATTTTCCGTTCGGCTGAACTCATTCACCCGCGCGTGGCTGATCCGTTTGTTGAGATCAACAGCGCTGATGCGAAGGGGTTGGGAATTAGCAACGGTGATCAGGTGTCGGTGCAATTTGAAAACGGGCAGTCGGTACGGGTGCGGGCGCATGTGAATGGTGGCGCACCGAAGGGAACGCTGGTGCTGCCGCGTCATTTGAGCGATGTGGCTGTGCCGCTGACTGTGACGGTTGGTGACGTTAGTAAGGCCTAAGTTGTAGGCTGGCGATAATTGATTTTGTGGAGGGTGCGGATTGGTTCCGCCCCAAGCTGAATAGATAAGAATTTGAAGAGGCTTGATATGGCTGAATCGACGATAAGCGGTTCTAAGGTTGATGGTGGCGGGTTTCGCATCCGACCTCTGACGCTGATTATTGCCGCCGTGGTGCTGATTGTGATTGTGGGTGGCGCATTTTTGGTGATCACCAACATTGACAGCATCGTAGCGGGCATCAACAATGTGCTGACGTGGATCTTCAGCCCGAATGCGCGAGTGAACGCGGCTGATATTGTGATCTGCAAGAATGACTCGGGCTGCTCGACAACCCATGCTTTCCTGTATTCCGCGATCTTGCTGTTTGTAGTGATCACCGGTTTCGCCTATACGACGTTGTTGGAACGCAAGTTTATCGCGTGGTTCCAGCATCGGGTTGGCCCGAACCGTGTTGGGCCGATGGGCTTCCTGCAACCGCTGGCGGACGCGATCAAGCTGATTACCAAGGAAGATATTACGCCGTCCGGCGCTTCGTGGGGCGTGTGGTTTATCTCGCCCATGATTAAAGCTGTGCCGGTACTGGTGGTTCTGGCTGTTATTCCGTTAGGGCCTGATCTGCTGGTGCCGTGGTTCGATGGCAAGTGGTACCAAGTGCCGCTGTATCTGGCCGACCCCAGCGTTGGTGTTCTGTGGCTGCTGGGCATCACGAGCATTGGTACTTACGGTATTGTGCTGGCGGGATGGTCAAGCAACAACAAGTACGCGATGCTGGGTGGGTTGCGCGCCTCGGCACAGATGATCAGCTATGAGCTGACACTGGGTCTGGGGATGGCTGTGCCGGTGATGATCGTCGGCAGCATGGCACTGGGAGACATCGCGAAGAACCAGACGATGTTCTGGGACTGGTTTATCCTGCAAAATCCGTTGGCGGCGGCGATTTTATTCATCGCGCTGCTGGCAGAAGTTAGCCGGTCACCGTTTGACCTTGTCGAAGCAGAGCAGGAATTGACTGCCGGTTTCATGACTGAATACAGCGGTATGAAGTTCGCACTGTTCATGATGGCTGAATATCTGGGTATGATCGCGATCAGCCTGATCTTCGCGACACTTTATCTGGGCGGCTATCAGGACGGTTTTGGTCTGGTGAACAGCATTCCGATTCTTGGGCCGCTGGTTTTGATCGGTAAGGTTGTACTGCTGCTGATCTTCATGGTGTGGATCCGCGCTACACTACCCCGTATCCGTTATGACAAGCTGATGCAATTTGGTTGGAAAGTTCTGCTGCCGCTGGCATTGGTGGCGGTGGTTTGGACGGCGATTGCGGTGGTGTTGGGCGATGCCTTCCAGAATACACTGGGATACGGTGTGGCTTCCGGAATTTTGCTGGTGATTTTCCTAGTCGTGGCTTATATGTATGTCCAACGGCTGAGCAAGACTGAAGGCGAACCAGAGGTTGGGGACGAATTAGCGGCTGATCCGGTCGTGACCGGCGAACGACGTGGTTTTGGTTGGGGCGTGCTGAGCGTTGTGGGCGCTGTGCTGGCGGTTCCGTTCTCGCTGTTGAATCTGTTAATCGATCAACTGGATAAGATCGCTGCAACCGGTAATATCCAGAAACCGGATACAAAGGCACTGGCGATAAAGGAAAATCCGAGCACTGCTGCTGCCCGCAAGTATGTTGAATCGGCAAAGGCTAGTGTGAAGCAAGTGGCCGCTCCGGCGGCGCAACCGGCATTGACTGCGGAGGCTAGCAGCGCTCCGGCAGCGGCTAAAGCTCCGGCGGCACCCGCAAAGACTGCTCCAGCGGCTGGCGGCGCTAAGCCAAAGTTTGATAAAGAGGCTATGCTGGCGAAGATTCGTGAGAAGAAAGAGAACAAGGGTTAAGCAGTGTAAGTGCGTTTCTGACCGGCTGGTAGCAGTTGAGGAGTGATTTATTCGATGAATGTGATACGCGGGTTTACCACCACGTTCAAACATCTGCTTGAAGAACCTGTAACAATCCAGTATCCGGAACAGGTTCAAGAGTTCCAAGAACGGTATAAAGGCCGTCATGAACTGAAGCGATATGATAACGGACTGGAAAAGTGTATTGGCTGTGCGTTGTGTGCGGCGGCTTGTCCGGCAGACGCGATTTGGGTCGAGGCGGCGGAGAACACTGATGAGGCGCGCTACAGCCCCGGTGAGCGTTATGCTAAGACTTATGAGATCAATATGCTACGCTGCATCTTCTGTGGTTACTGCGAAGATGCTTGCCCAACGGAAGCGATTGTGCTGGGGCATGAGCACCGGTTGAGCTTCACTGACCGGCGTGACTCGATTTTCACCAAGGACATGCTGTTAGACGCGCCACCTGCGGGGAAACCGGATACACCACAGAAGGTTGAACCGGGCGTCTATAATCGTCCGATTCCCGATATGCCTGATCCGTTGTAGCACGGAGCCGCTGGTTCGCCGATTCATTCCAACAGCAGGGGCGCGACAAGATGCGCCCCTCTGCGCGAATAAGTGGAGTGGTCAAAATTGGCGAAGATGTGATCGTTTCTGATGCGGCGGAGTTCATCAATTTGGATTTGAACTCTGACGCGCTTTGCGCTAAACTGCACAATCGTTGGCAGACAGCGCCCAATATTAGGAAATGCGTGTTATGGAAGCACTGTTTTTAATTGTGATGGTCATCGCTATCGCATCAGCAATTCTTATGCTGCTGAGCGAAAACGCGGTACACAGCGCCCTGTTCTTGATTGTGAACTTCGGCTGTGTGGCAGTCCTGTATTTGATGTTGGACGCGCCGTTCCTCGCCATGATCCAGATTGCAGTATATGCAGGGGCGATCATGGTGTTGTTCTTGTTCGTGATCATGTTATTGGGTGCTGAAAAGCTCACCAGCCAGACCAAGCGTTTTATCTGGTTGACGCCGCTGGCGATTGTGTTGGCAGCGGCCTTCGCGCTTATCGTAGGTGCGGCGATTTTGAACGGCGAGATTGACCTGACGCCGCCGACTGAACGCACACCCCAGTTACGCGTTGTGCATGCCGCGCCATATGCCGGTTCGGTGGATGTGTACGCGAATGGCGAACTACTGGCGAGCGATGTGAGCTTTAGCGACGCGACCGATTTTGTTGAACTGCCGGCGGGGGATTATACGATTACCCTAAACCCGGTAGGCACGGCTAATGCTGTGGTGACCGTGAATGTCAGCTTGGACGGCGACTCAAGCCGGCAAGCCAATACTTATACAGCGGTTGCATATGGTGGAACGCGGAGCATTGCCCCCGAAGTTGCATTGTTCCCTGATAATGTAGAAGCTGTAGACGCGAAGACCGCGCGGTTAAGCGTTTTTAATGGCACAAACAGTCCTGTCAATCTGGTCGATTTTGGCTCCGATTTTGACCCAACTGATGATCGCGTGCTGCTGGCTGACTTAGCACCGGGAATGCTGGTGGAACTGCCGCTGGTGAGCGAAGATACTTCGGTGCGGAGCTGGGCTTTCACCGGCGTGGACGCGGCACAAACGAATCTGGAGCGGCTGCCGGTGCTGGTACGGTTGAATAACCCGGAAGTATATTCGGTGAAACGCGATACTGCACAATTGTTGGTCGTTTCTACCGAGGGTTTGTTCGATGGTACAACGCGCGAGGTTGTTTTCCCGCTGGTCGATCGGTCGGTGGCTCCGTTTGGAGGGCCGCAGGCAGTTGGTCAACTGTTATTCAGCCGATTTGTGCTGCCGTTCCAATTGATCGCGATCCTACTGTTGGCAGCGATGATCGGGGCGATTGTTCTGACGCATAAGGAAGGCTTCCAACCACGGCGTCGTGATGTTCGCCGCAAGGTTATGAAGCCGCTGGCAAATGTTATTTCGGAACAGGTGGGCAGCGATGTATTGGTTGATGAAACACCGCTGCTGCCTGAGAAGCAAGCTGAACCGGCAGGCGATTAGGGGGGCTATTCCCTGAGACATCCTGACTGCGGTGTGATTTAGCAGGCGGGCAGTGGAAATAGCGCATGGAAAGTGGAGAGTTAGATACATGGTTCAAACCGAAACCTTCGTCATGTTGAGCGCCGTCTTATTCATTTTAGGCGCGATGGGCGTGCTGCTGCGCCGGAATGCGATCCTGCTGTTCATGTCGGTAGAGCTGATGTTGAATGCTTCTAACCTAGCACTGGTGGCATTCGCGCGGCACTGGCAGCAGATGGAAGGACACTTGTTTGTGTTCTTCGTCATCGCGGTAGCGGCGGCAGAAGTCGCAGTTGGTCTGGCACTGATTGTTGCGATTTTCCGCTCGAAGCAGAGTATTAACATTGACGAATTACACCAGATGGAAGGGTAAAGTCGATACCGGAGAGTGTAGACTGGTGAGACCAGTTATGCCTGTCTGGTACCCTCGAACCTGAGAGGAATTATGGAAAATTATCCGCAGCTCGTAACTTTAATCATCTTTATTCCGTTAATCGGGTTCATCTTGAACCTGTTTTTCGGAAAGCGTTTAGGCGAACGCTGGTCTGGACTGCTGGGTACAACAGCGGCTGTGCTTTCATTCGGGGTCGCACTGCTGTTGTGGAGTTACCTGATTAACAGTGGATACGAAGCGGCGGTGGTCAATCCTCCGTTTCTGGACGGATGGATCCGAATCGGTTCCGCGAACGTTGAAATCCCGTGGCAGATGCGTGTTGATACGCTGAGTGTGACGATGATGCTGGTGGTGACCGGTGTCGGTTCTCTGATTCACATTTACGCGACGGGATACATGCACGGCGATGAACGGTTTTCCCGCTTCTTCACATATCTGAATCTGTTCCTTGTGTTTATGCTCATCCTCGTGACGGGCAACAACTTTGTGATGATGTTCGTCGGTTGGGAAGGTGTGGGTTTGTGTTCCTTCCTGCTGATCGGCTTCTGGTTTGATAAAAAGAATGGTCTGGGATGGAAGAATAGTAACGCGGCACGGAAGGCTATGATTGCCAACCGGGTTGGTGACTTCGGCATTTTGATGGCGATCTTCCTGATCTTTTGGACATTCGGAACGGTTGATTATTTCCGCCCCGGTGAGATCGCTAATGTACATTTGAGTGAAGGTGGACATGGCGAGGTTGCCGAAGGACACGGCGAAGCTGTTGCCGCAGAAGGCGAACATGGCGAGGCCGCTCCGGCTGAGGGTGACCATAGTGAAGCCGCTCCTGTTGAAAGTGACCACAGCGAGGCTGTCACCGCAGAAGATGATCACGGTGCTGTTACTGGCCCGGTTTACGTGAATAATGATCATATTGAGACCAGCCAACTGGGTGTTTTCGGACAAGCGGAACGAATGGTTGAAGAACATCATGAGGTGGACTTCGGGCCGTTCTCGCTGCCGATTGAAACCGTGCTGGTATTGATTACCTTGTTTATGCTGTTGGGGGCTGCGGGTAAATCGGCGCAGATCCCGCTGTTCGTATGGCTGCCAGACGCGATGGCAGGCCCAACACCGGTCAGTGCGCTGATCCACGCTGCGACGATGGTTACAGCGGGCGTTTATATGATGGTTCGCAGCAATGTGTTCTTCTACAATGCTGAACTGACATCGCTGATTGTGGCGATTGTTGGCGCAACGACGGCGATTATGGCCGGTTTTGTAGCGCTGGGACAGTGGGATATTAAGCGTGTGTTGGCATACAGTACTGTGAGCCAACTCGGGTTCATGGTGGCGGCTGTGGGCGTAGGCGCGTATGGCGCGGCAATGTTCCATCTGGTGACACATGCTTTCTTCAAAGCGTTGTTGTTCCTTGGCAGCGGTTCGGTTATTCATGGTGTGGAACACGGGCACCATTCGGCTTTGGAACGTTCTGGGCATGGACATGGGCATGGCGACTCGCACGATCATGTTGATGATCATGGACATGGGCATGACGAACACGAAGAAGACCATGCATTTGATCCCCAAGATATGCGAAATATGGGCGGTCTCGCACGCCGGATGCCGCTGACTTATATCACCTATTTGATCGGGACGCTGGCGCTGGCTGGTATCTGGCCGTTCGCCGGGTTCTGGTCGAAGGACGAAATTCTGGCGGACTCGTGGTTGGCGGGGATTGTGGATAACAAGCTCGGCGGATTTATTGCCTTTGCTCTGCTGCTGGCTGCTGCTGGCTTCACCGCATTCTACATGTGGCGCCAGCTTGAGATTGTGTTTTATGGTCAACCACGCACTGAAGCTGCGGATCATGCCAGTGAAAGTTCACCTTCGATGGTTATTCCGTTGGTGGTATTGGCGGTGTTGAGCCTCGTGGGTGGTTTCGTGATGAATGTGCCATCGGGCGCCGGCGCGTTCAGCGTATTTGGGGTCTTTAACGACGTATTTGGTACCCATAAATTCACAGATTGGTTGGCCCACAGCGTCTCCCATGCGCATGCGGCTGAATTCCAACCCGGTATCGCGATCGTATCGCTGGTGCTGGCGTTGGGTGCGATCTTCCTCGCGCGTTCGATCTATGGGCGGGGTAAGTCGGCAGGGGTGGAAACGCGTGATCCATTTGTGGACGCCGTACCTAGTGGTGGGACATTGTTCGGGCTGGCAAACGCGCGGTTGTATTGGGACGAGACCTACTTCCGACTGTTTGAAAATCCGTTCAATAAGATTTCGCAATTCCTTGCTGATACGCTTGATTGGCGTTTCTGGCATGATTACTTCCATGAAACCGTGATCGGTAAGGGGTTTAACGGCATTGCATCGTTGTTGAGCAATCCGATTGACCTCGGTATCATCGATGGAATAGTAAATGGCGTGGGAAATCTCGCTCGCTGGATTGCAGGTCGGCTGCGACTGGTACAAACTGGTTATGTCCGTACCTATGCGATTAGCTTGATGTTGGGTGTGGTATTGGTCATTGTTATTCTGCTGCTGCCAATGTTGCAGCGGTAAAGAGAGTTGCGTTCGGGCAATGGGAAGATACGTAGGGGATACCCTACGGAGTGGGCGACCAGAGATTGCACCGGCTGCTGGTGTAAGGATGTCTAAGGGAGCATTTGAAATATGGTTAGTTCTGCGATTTCGCTCTCGACAGTGGTGTTATTTCTACCGCTGATTGGGATGTTCATCCTCCTTTTCCTTCGTAGTGAAGGGAAGGATGGTCATGGCAACGAAAATATAAAATGGACGGCGTTCGGTTTCAGTGTGGCCACATTTATTGCGACGCTGATTATGTGGGCAACGTTCAACCCGGCAGAAACGGGACTGCAATTCGTGCAAAAGCTGGATTGGATACCGTCGATTGGCATCAGTTTCTATCTTGGTGTGGATGGTATCAGCATTCTGCTGATCGTCCTGACCGGTTTCATTATGCCTGTTGCCATTCTGAGTTCATTCCGGGCACATGTGATTCATGAACGTGGACGCGAAAAGCTGTACTATGCGTTCATGCTCCTGCTGGAATTCGCCATGCTAGGCGTGTTCATGGCACAAGATCTTTTCATGTTCTACATCTTCTGGGAAGTGACGCTCGTCCCGATGTATTTCCTCATCGGTATATGGGGTGCTGAGCGCCGGATATACGCGGCTGTTAAGTTCTTCCTGTATACGATGGCCGGCTCTATTTTGATGTTACTGGCTATTCTGTATGTGGGTATACAGGCGCAGACCTTCTCTGTTCCCGATATTGTGGCAGGTATTCAAAGTGGGGCGCTGGTGTTCCCGTTCAGCGGGATTTTCAGCACACAGTCATTCCTTTTCCTCGGCTTCTTGATTGCATTCGCGATCAAGGTTCCGATTTGGCCGCTCCACAGCTGGCTGCCTGACGCACATGTGCAAGCTCCGACGGCTGGCTCTGTGATTCTGGCAGGCGTTTTGCTGAAGCTGGGTACATACGGTATTGTGCGCTTCTGCCTACCTTTGTTCCCCGAAGCAACTGTCGCATGGGCACCTTTTGTCGCCACGTTGGCCGTGATCGGCATTATCTACGGCGCGTGGGTGAGTTACGCCCAGACGGATGTGAAGAAACTGGTTGCTTACAGCTCGGTAAGCCATCTGGGATTTGTGGTGCTAGGCATTTTCGCGCTGAATAACCAAGGTATTCAGGGCGCGATTTTGCAGATGGTGAATCATGGTATCAGCACGGGCGGTTTGTTCTTGCTGGTCGGTATGTTGTATGAGCGCCGCCATACCAAGGATATTGCTGCATACGGTGGTATCTGGAAGGTGATGCCGGTGTTTGGTGGTTTGAGCCTCGTTATCACAATGAGCAGCATGGGGTTACCCGGTTTGAATGGTTTCGTGGGCGAATTCGTCATTTTGATGGGTACGTTCGGCAGCGAGGTGCTGGGCTTCTTCTTTGCCCTTTTCGCGACCTTAGGCGTGATCCTTGCAGCCGTTTATATGCTGTACATGTACCAGAAGGTGTTCATGGGTGAGGTCACCCATGAGGAAAACAAGCATCTTGAGCCGCTTCACTGGCAGGAAACCACTGTGCTGGTTGCTATGATTGTTGTGATTTTGTGGATCGGTTTGCAGCCCGCCCCATTCTTCGCAGCCATGGACAGTACGGTGAATCATGTGGTTCAGAACCTTGGCCCGGCCATTACCAGCGTAGTGATGAAGTAAGTCAGCGGGCTGGCACGATAGCGTATAGAGTGCGAGGTTGGACAGCAAACTATCTAACTGTTCAGCCTCGTAAATCCTGACCTCAATTGTTTCAGGGGTAAAATATGTTTGAAGTACCGAGTTTTGCTGATCTCAACCTGTGGTTGACCGCGCCGGCGACTGTGCTGGCACTGGGAGCCTGTCTGCTGCTGTTAGTGGATATTCTATTTATCCCAGCAGACCGAAAGGTGACGACTGCGTGGCTTGCGATTGGTGTGATTGCCGTTAGCTTCGTAGTCAATCTGTTCACCTTCAATGAAAGCGGCAGTGCGTTCCTCGGCATGTTTGTGGCTGATGGCTTTACGAGTGTTGCCAATGTCATCATTCTGGTGAGCGCGTTTATCAGTGTGCTGTTGAGCATTGATTATGTCAAGCGGGCACAGATTGAACGTGGCGAATTCTATTCACTCATTCTGTTCAGTGTGAGTGGCATGATGTTCATGGTGAGCGCGAATGATCTGGTATCGATTTTCGTGTCCCTTGAATTGTTGAGCATCCCGCTTTATATACTAGCCGCGTTCCGGGTGCCGGATGTGCGTTCGGAAGAAAGCGGTATGAAGTACTTTATTCTGGGTGCTTTCGCCAGTGCGTTTTTCGTGTACGGCTCTGCGCTTGTGTTCGGGGCGACTGGTCATACGGGATTGCCTGAAATTTTCCAGAGTGTTGAGGGTATTGTTGCAGATGGGGGTTCAGCGGGCGTTTTGCTGCTGCTGGGCGCGGGTCTGATCCTCGTCGGTTTAGGTTTTAAGGTGGCGGTTGTACCTTTCCACATGTGGACACCTGATGTTTATGAAGGTGCTCCTACCCCTGTTACGGCTTTTATGAGTGTCGGGGCGAAGGTTGGCGGTTTCGCAGCGCTGATAAGACTGGTTGCTGTCGCGCTGCCGACGTTTGTGTTAGCGGAAGGCGATACCGTCACTGTATGGCAGCAAGCCTTCTGGTTGGTTGCAGCGGCTACTTTGATTTTGGGTAACTTTGTTGCTGTGGCTCAGACTAATGTTAAGCGTATGCTGGCGTATTCTTCGATTGCACACGCCGGTTATATCATGATGGCGGTTGCAGCGGCGGGTACAGCAGGTGTGGCGGATGCTGCGGCTCAGGCTACGCTGTTGTATTTGTTGGCTTATATGTTCACAAATCTTGGGGCTTTTGGTGTTGCGCTTTCAATTGAAAAAGATGATGGCAGCGGCACAAGTATTGAAGACTTTGTTGGTCTGGCGAAGAGCCGCCCCCGTTTAGCGTTGATGATGGCTGTGTTCATGCTCAGCTTGACGGGTATTCCGCTCACGGCTGGTTTTGTTGGAAAGTGGTTTGTGTTCAAGGCCGCACTGGACGCAAATTTGATACCGCTAGCGATTATCGGTGTTTTGACCAGCGTGGTTAGTGCGTTCTACTATCTGCGGATTATTGTGAATATGTACTTGCGCGATGGCGAAGGAGACCGGGCAGAGGGTGCAACCGAGTATGTGAATTGGGCGGTTTATGTGGCTTTTGCCGGTACACTTGTGATGGGTATTTTGCCAGTACTGGCGACGAACCTGACTGATGCCATCACAATTGCTTCAACAGCAGTGCGATAATTGCTTGCTGATCTGGTAAATGCTGAGGGCTTGTCATTGACAAGCCCTTTGTGATTCTGTGGGTGGTTACAGGTGGCACTGACCGGTTTTGTTATGAGCCGTTATAGTTCTAAAATGCGCGGATTTATTTGACAAAAGGTTATTCATGAGATATTTGCAGCGAAATGGTCTGTTTCTGATTCTTATCTCAGCAGCAGGGTATTCTTTCTTCCCTATTTTTACAAAACTCATTTATGATAACGGTATCAATAATCCACTTGATGTGCTGGCGTGGCGCTTTTTGCTCGCCGCACCATTAACGTGGGCTTTTATGTTTCTGCGCACCTATCGATCCTCAAAAGCTGTACGAACACCACTTCCGTTGCGGCCCCTTTTGGCAATGGGATTGTTGTTCGGGTTTGTGGCAATGATGGCGTTTCTGGCTCTGAGACAACTGCCTGTTTCATTGTACACGGTGCTTATCTACACCTATCCTGCGATGGTAGCTTTGGGATCTGTTGTACTGGGGGAACGACTGTCGCTCTTGGGGTGGTTGGCGCTGGGGTTGACGTTGATTGGTGTTGTACTGACCGTCCCGAATATTTTCAATGGTTTTACGGGTGTCAATCCGCTGGGGATTATATTGGTCTTGCTCAATGCAGCGAGTTATGCGACATATATTCTGGCGAGCAATCGTATTCTGCGGGGGCAGGATAATTTGATGGGGGCGAGCGCGTGGAGTATTAGCGGGTCACTGGTATTTGTGATTGTGATGTTGATTGTGCGAGGAATCAGTGGTGATCGGTTAGCGATGCCAGAAAACGCGACGGCGGTAGGTGGGTTGATTGGGTTAGTGGTTATTAGTACGGTTATACCAATTTTTACTTTTTATATTGGTATGCAGTATCTGGGGGCAGCACGAGCCGCGATCGTGAGTATGATAGAGCCTGTGTTAACGCTGGGGTGGGCATTTCTTTTGCAGGGCGAGACTCTGACAGCGATTCAGGTTGCTGGAGCCGGTTGCATTCTTGTGAGTGTGCTTCTGTTGCAACTGAGAGGCGATGATCGTAAACAAATCCCGACATGGCAGAATCAGCCTCAGGCGGGTGAATATCGTGAGGCAAACTCATGAGACCTAACGAACGGGATGGTATGTTTCTGATTTTGTTGTCGGTTACGGGTTACGCTTTGCTGCCCGTTTTTGCTCGAACGGTACAAACTGCCGGACTGAATTCGCTTGACATTGCTACGTGGCGATTTGGGTTAGCTGTACCCTTGTTCTGGTTGCTGGTAGCGGTACTGCGGCAGGCTCGATCCAGCAAGCCACTGCCCCGTAAACGTTTGGTTGCTATGGGTGGTATTTTTGCAGTGGCAGCGGTGACTGCATTCTGGGGATTTGAGCGGATACCTGCTGGTACGTATGTGGTTTTGTTTTATACATACCCTGCGATGGTGGCGGTGCTTTCGGCACTGATGGGTGAGCGCTTATCCGGGGCTGCGTGGGCGGCTCTGATATTGACGATGGTTGGTGTTTTTCTTACTGCTCCTGATTTCAGCGCCGGATTGAGCGGCGATCATTTTGAAGGTGTTTTGTTAGCCCTTTTTAATGCCTTCATCGTGGCAGTTTACTTCATTTTGAGCGGACGATTATTGAAAGGACAAACAGCACTAGCGGAAGGCAGCGCCTTGAGTGTATCCGGTGCGCTTATGTTGTTACTGTTAATCATCCCGCTTCGTACTATGCAGAGTGAAGCCGGATTCAGTGTCGAAGGCGTTGTGCGGACACTGTTTGCGATGCCGATCCTTGCACTTGAATCTACTGATGGGTTGGCAATTGTTTTGAATATGCTCGGAATGGCTGCAATTAGCACTGTGATGCCAGTCTTTTGTTTGACGGCCGGCATACAGAAGGTTGGGGCAACCCGCGCTTCGATTATGGGAGCAGTGGAACCAATTCTTACATCAACTTTCGCATTTGTTTTTCTAGGCCAGCGTATGGAACCTATTGCGTTAGTAGGGGGCGGGCTGATTGTATTGAGTGTTGTTATTTTACAATTGGGTAGTCGTGCACCTGCCGGAAAACCAGAATATTTGAGTGCTTCGTAAAGAGAGTTGGGTTAATGGACGTACAAGTGGTTGATGTTTCGCAGAGAATGCAAGCTTATTTGCAGGTGAATCGGCAGGGAAAACTTCACCCAGCTCAATGGCGTGAATTGGTGACTGAGCCTGTGGTGATGCTGATGCTGGTTATGGTCCCTGTTATTATTTTGCTGCGTTCGCTGTTGGTAACTCTCTTTATTGGAGGATTATGGCTAGTCGGATTAGCCGTTATTGCTGTTTTTGTTTTTGTTCTGGCGCGACGTGCCCGTCGATATGCACGTATACCAATTTATAGTGCTACTATGACGGCTGAGGAAAATCAACACAGCATGTTAAAATTTTGGAAGCGGTATCATTTCAAGGATGAGGATGGGGCATCGGTATATTTTCGCAAGAATCTTATGCCAGAAGGGCGTCAAATCCGGTCAAGGGTAACCTATCTCGTTTACTATATGCAAGAAAATGATCAAAAAGTATTGTTAAGCTGTGCTCCACTTGATCATCCCCGTATTTCATATTGGAAACCTACTCCTGATTTTGTTAACCGTCAACGGCAACGCAAGACGTCTTAGTTCAATTTAAATTGTTGATTCTCTAGTGCTGCAACCCCGATCTATTTTGAACCATGTCTTCTAGAAGTGCCTCGAAGGTTGCATTGATTGCTGCGATAGCTTCACGATGATCAACAAGATCCAGTCCTTGCAAGGCAGCTTGTGCCAAGCCCGGATGTAGGCCAAAACTTACGAGCATATCAATCGTTGTAAGGGGTAGATATAGACGGCCATTTAGAAAATAGGGCGCAAATTCGCTACTGTTGCTCATGATTTTATAACCCTGTTATTATGATGATGGATTATCAATCCATAATGATCTGTTTTGTTATTTTATCTAAAAAGTATAAAGACATCTTTGTCTAAATGATAAGAATATCCTCTTAGTAGATTAGTGCAGACCAACAGAAAATATTGGGATGTAGTTTGAGAGCTTTTGAGTATGTTTAACAAAACATGTAATAGAAAGTATTGTGATTATATTAAAAAACTGGTTATAGATGACAGATTTAATCATAAAACAACTGATTTGATCTATAAAGCTTGACATTATTTCAATCAGAATTAATATTGTAAAAGAGTAGACGAATAACGTAGTGAACATGTTATCATGTAAAACTTAGATCGATGTTCGAATGTTCTCTAAAAAAATAATATGTGTTGTGTGTAAAATCCTGTGTTTTGTTTATGGTTTCTAGTGAAAGTTTTGTGTATCGGTAAGTACAGAGCAGAAGGTCACGCAGGCAGTTTATGGATGAAAAACTAGTCATTCGGTTGAATGATGCATCAGGACAAGATGTTGAGATTCCATTAGCTGGAACGGATGGGTATGTACTTGGACGTTCCGACAGCCGCAGTAGCTATATTCCCGATATTGACCTCGCCCATTTCAAGGCATTAGAGAAAGGAGTTTCTCGTCGACATGCAGCATTTGTACGATACCAACAAAAACTCCACATCTTAGATTTAAGTTCCGTGAATGGGACGTTTTTGAATGGGAAACGTTTGAAACCGGATGTTCCCCACATGATCAATTCTGGCGATCAGCTTGGTCTGGGTGATCTGGTCCTGACGTTATCACTAGAACACTAATTCATGATCGGTCATTTACACCGAAGGTGTAAATACGGTAATTATCGAGGCAACAATGAGTGATACGAAGAACCAATCCTTGCGTTTCAATGGCAGTATATGGTGCAATCTGGATATTGCGCTTAGAAATCTAGATCAGGTTTATGGTCAGGTTGTCGAACCATTGGGACTCACTGTCAT
Source organism: Anaerolineae bacterium (assembly GCA_017303775.1). Lineage (GTDB taxonomy): Bacteria > Chloroflexota > Anaerolineae > Aggregatilineales > Phototrophicaceae > CFX2. Next base: position 25,110 of record JAFLCH010000018.1, read on the forward strand.
CGAATGGTATATTATGCGGGCGCTCTATGAGCAGGACGGACAGCATGCGTCCGAATTAGCCCGTGCAGTGGGACGGGCAGCAACGTCCTTTACGCCGATACTCGATAAGCTCCAGAATAAGTCGTTGATTGAGCGGAGACCAGATCCGGCTGATCGGCGTGCAGTACGCATTTACCTGACTTCCAAAGGGGCAAATGCGCGGGACAAAATTCTGGCAAGCGCGGAACAAATTGACACCATGCTGAAAAAAGGTGTTGGTAGTGCAGACTACAAGACGTTCCAGGGTGTTTTGGCAACGTTACAGGCTATGTCGTTCGACTAGCGTATAAATCATTCGGGGAGAGAGGAGCGGCAGTGATGTCGCTCTTTTTTATTTAGGCGGGGAGAACTATCCCCGGCTGCTGTTGAATTTGGTGAGCGAGCGCTTTGCTAAACTGTTGAAGGATGGCGCTATTGAAGAGCACGAAGCGAACCAATTGGATGTTGTGATCTCCCTGTAGAAAGCGGCAAACGGTTTCGAGGGCAATCGGGGCGGCTTGATCTACCGGATAGCCGTATGCGCCGGTGCTGAGCGAAGGGAAGGCGATGGTATGAATATTGTTTTCTTGCGCGACCTCGAGGCTGCGGCGATAGGCGCTGGCTAAGAGGCGAGCCGAGTCTGAGCCACCGTAGATGGGGCCGACGGTGTGGATGACGTGGCGGGCTTTGAGATGGTAGCCGCGGCTTATTTTGGCGTCCCCAGTCTGGCAACCGCCGAGGGCGCGGGTTTCTTCCAAGAGTTCGGGGCCAGCCGCACGATGGATAGCACCGTCTACCCCGCCCCCGCCGAGGAGCGAGGAGTTGGCTGCATTCACAATCGCATCCGTATCCTGTTTGGTGATGTCGCCTTCGATGAGTTCAAGGACAGCGTGGTTGATACGCGCTTTTAGGGGCAGCGATTCGGACATGCGATGATTACTCCTGAAGAATATGACGGGATAATTGTATGAAGTTTTAATAGTTAATGCAAAAGCCTTAACATTGTTAAATTTATGGAATGGTGGGTTTGGCGCATCCGCCGTTATTGGCGGCGGGAACAAGCGTAGATGGCGCGCGGTTATGGCGATTGATGGCGGGAAGACGCGGGTTTGGCGCTTTTGGCTGCGGGAAATAGGGTGATGGCTGCCGCCATGCGGCAATGGCTGCGGGAAGCAGGGAGACTGCCGCCGGCAAAACGAAGACGTGTGCGGGGAGTGAAGGAACTGCCGCCGAGGTACGCCGCCAATGCCGCCATATCCGCCACAAAAATGTGGGATGCGTTGGAAGTAGAATAGATGGTTGTGGACATGGCGCGCCTCACGGGTGGGGTGTTTATTGAGTCTTTATTGTAGAACACAAGTTCAAAAGAGTCAATAGATACTCGCAGGAAATGAAGCGGCGAGGATTGATATTGGCGAGCGCACGTGGGCAGTTCAAAATAGACATGATAAAGTTGTTGGGGTTGGCAGACATCAGGTTTAATGAGGAGCAGATTTGTGAGCGCTGAGGCATTCAACCCGGAATATGTACAGAGTGTGCTGGACAGCTTTGGTCTGGGAATCATGATTCGCACGTTTGAGAACTCGACGGCTACATCGCAGATGGCGGCTGATGAGATTGGTTGTGAGTTGGGACAGATCGCAAAGAGCATCTGTTTCGTGGTGGAGGGACAGCCAATTTTGATCATCGCAAGCGGCGACCAGCGGGTTGATGACCGAAAGGTGGCGGGACTGATGGGGGTGGGGCGTAAGCAGGTGAAATTCGCCAGCGCCGAACAGTGTCTCGGGTATTTGGGGTATGCGCCGGGGGGTGTGCCGCCGGTTGGACACCGAACGACACCGCGCGCGGTGTTTTTGGACGACTCCTTGAAACGGTATGAAAAGATTTATCCGGCAGGCGGCTCTAGCAACACGATTTTTGAGGTGACGCTGGGGCAAATGGAGCAGATTAGCGGTGGGACATTTGCGGATGTGCGACGGGAGAGTTCGTGATACCTGAGGTTGGGCGAGGTGATTGATGAAGCCGAAGTATCCATTCAAGAATCTGGTTTTCCAAGGCGGCGGGGTTAAGACATTCGCTTATCTGGGGGCGTTGGAGGTTTTGGAGGCATACGAGGTTCTGGCGCAGATTGACCGGACAGCGGGCGCTTCGGCAGGGGCGATTATGGCGATGCTGGTGAGCTTCCGGTTGAGCGCGGCAGAGATCGGCCAGTTATTCAACCAGATCGAGTTTGAAAAGCTGCCGGGGCTGCGAAGCGCACGCGACATCCTCGGCACGACCTCTGATTTTTTGGACAGCCACCTGACACCGCTGCTGGCGAACGCGGACGCGATCAACCGATTGTTCAACCGGTTTGGCTGGTACGCGACGGATTACGGGTATCAGTGGATACAGGATACGATTGCCAGCCAGTGCGACGGGAACGGGCGGGCTACGTTCGGGGATTTCCAGAAGAAGGGGTTTGGCGATTTGCATGTGGCGGTGACGGATATTTCGGCACGAGCGAGCCGGGTATTTTCGTTCCAGCATACGCCTGAGGTGGCGGTGGCTGATGCTTTGCGGATGTCGGTCTCTATACCGCTGTTCTTCGAGGCGCTGCAATTCAACGGGTTGGAATTCGGAGCGGGTAGTTATTACGCTGATGGCGGGGTGCTGGATAATTATCCGCTGCATGTGTTTGACCACCCGGATTTCCAGACAGGGTCACGGTGGCACATCTCTGGCGTGAATTGGGAGACGCTGGGATGCCGCTTATATACGGCGGGGGACTGCACCACATTGATTCCGCGACGGCCTATTCATTCGCTACTTGATTACATCGAGGCGCTGCTGGAAACTGTGCTTGAGGCGCAGGTGGTGGCATTTGATCATAATAAGGTTGACCAGCAGCGAACGATCAACATCAATGACCACTGCGTGTTGGCGACGGACTTTCATGTGCGACCGGGGAGTGAGAGCACGCAATACCATGACCTCGTGCAATCGGGACGGGAAGAAGCGAAGGCATATCTGGATGGGTATGTTTTCCCGTCGCACAATTTGTGGCAGTGGGCGAAGCGAACGTGGCTGCGGCGTTAGTTAGCAGCGGATAGTTGGGCAAGCGGTAAATAGACAGTGACGACCGTGCCGCGATCCGGCTGGCTTTCCACATGAATTTTGCCATTATGCAGGTTGACGAGATGACAGACGATGGCGTAACCCAGCCCTAAGCCCTGCTGCTCGTAGATGACACGATCAAACTGCATAAACGCGCCCATTTTCGTCACTTGATCGGGGTTCATACCGCGCCCGTTATCCTTAACGATCAACACAAAATAGTCTCCATCCCGGCCTGAGTGAATATAGACGGGGGATTTGTTTGGCGAGAATTTGAGCGCGTTGTCGACCAATTCGCTGACAATTTTGTCGAGATTTTGCTCGGTCATGGCGATGGAGGCGGGGGCGAGATCGAAAATGAGATCGTCAAAGCGTTTGGCGGCGGAGGCTTTGACGGCAGCGGAGGATTCGATGGTGATGGAGGTATCGGCGATGATGGTGTTGGTGAGGGCTTCGACCTCTTCCGGATTATTCGCAATCATTTCGAGGCGAGCGAAGATGAGGTAGTTTTCGACCACACGCTGAAGGCGACGACCGGAGGTGGTGATGGCACGGAAGGTTTCTCGAACATCATCGGGTGTGTAATTTGGATAGGTGAATTCCATCAATTCGCTGTAGCCCATAATGATGGAGAGAGGGGTGCGCATCTCGTGCGGCAGGGAGTAGATGACGTTGTTACGGAGCTGGTTGATGGTGGTGTCGAGCTTTTCGGTGATGATGGCCTGCTTGGAAAGCTGAGCACGTACCGCGGCAACTACATCGTTTGGCTTAATGGGTTTGGTGAGGTAGTCATCAGCACCGATGACCATGCCACGGCGAATTTCGTCGTGCTGGGTGCGGGCGGTTACGAGGATGATGGGAATGGTGTTGGTGAGCGGATTCTTGCGAAGCGCTTCGACGAAACCGTAACCGTCGAGGTTGGGCATAGCGATGTCGGAAATGATGAGTTCCGGCGATTCTTGTATGGCAACTTGTAAGCCACTGAGGCCATCAACGGCACTTAATACTTCGTAACCGGTATAGGAGAGGATGTCGATGATGAGATCACGAGCTGATTGATTGTCGTCGACAACCAAAATTTTGGTCATGCTGCAATTCCTGCTTCACACTAACTAAATGTCACTTTTCATTGTAATTCGGGTTGGTCATTGGGTGACTTAATCTTTTGGAAAATGGTAAATAACATGAGGGGCATCATGAGGCTCATATGACAAACAGCGGAGTGGAAATCCGTCCGGCGTTATGGGTTGGGCATTACATGTGTCACTGTGATGGGCGAAATAAAGGTTGTAATCTGAATTGAGATGATCGTTCAGAATAATGTGGGTGAAAGATTATGACGAGTACGCTCAACACAAAGGTCGAGGATTTCTTGGGGCAGAAGCGCATCGCGATTGTGGGTGTTTCGAGACAAGAGGGAGCGGCGAACATGATTTACCGGCGCTTCCGCGATAACGGGTACGAGGTGTTCCCGGTTAACCCGAACGCACAGCAGGTCGAAGGTGTGACGTGCTACGCGCACGTTCAGGATATTCCGGGCAAGGTAGACGGCGCGGTGATCGTGACGCGGGCGGATGTGACCGAGCAGGTGGTGAAAGACTGCGACGCGGCAGGGATCAAGCGGGTGTGGATGCACGGCGGCGTCCATGGGCCGGGGAGCAGTGTTTCGGAAGCGGCGGTTGCGTACTGTGACGCACATCAGATCAGCGTGATTGCCGGCGCGTGCCCGTTGATGTTCGGTAAGACTTCGGACGGCGGACACCGGTTCATCCGACAGGTGTTTGGATTGTTCGGACGGCTGCCGAATTAAGCGAAGGTTTGTTTAGAGACCCATGCCTGTGTCTGCCCGCTGACTCAGACGACCTAGTACGTCGAGCAAGCGGATTTGCCATGCGTCATCGTCCAGCGATACCATGACGGCTGTGCGGGTGACACGGGCTTCCCCACCGAGATCCGACTCCAATTTCTCACGATTAATTTCGGCCAGATAAGGCAATTTGATATTGATAAAGTCGTTGATGGTGATGACGGCTGTGGCATTGGCGCGCTGGGCTAAGAGCTTGACGTCGATGCCATAGAGCAAGCCTTCGACGGGCGGGGGGAGAGTGCCGAAGCGATCCCGCAGTTCGTCACGCATCATATCGACATCTTCCATCGAGGCGAGGCTGCCGATGCGGCGATAGATTTGCAGACGGAGCGCCATTTCGGGAATCCAGTCGTTGGGCAGGTAGGCGGGAAGCGGCAGGTCGATGGTGATGTTGGAGACGGCGATAGGGACGAGGGGTGTGGAGTCGGTGGCGGATTTGCCTTTCATCTGCTGGACAGCCTGCGTGAGCAATTGGGTATAGAGATGCAGACCGATGGCGGCGACGTGACCGGTTTGGTGAGTGCTGAGGATGTCCCCTGCTCCGCGCAGTTCAAGATCTCGCATGGCGATTTGAAAGCCTGCTCCGAGTTCGTTGTGTTCGGCGAGGGCTTCCAGACGGACACGGGCCTCATCGGTCAAGCGGTTGTTGCTGGCGTGAAAGAAATAGGCATAAGCCTGCTGCGCGCCGCGCCCGACACGCCCCCGCAATTGATAGAGCTGGGACATGCCGAAGAAATCGGCACGGTCGACGATGAGGGTGTTGGCGTTGGGGATGTCGATGCCGTTTTCGATGATGGAGGTCGAGAGCAGGATGTCGTATTCGCCGCGCCCGAAAGCTCCCATGACCCGTTCAAGCAAGCGTTCATCCATCTGGCCGTGACCACTGATGACGCGGGCTTCGGGGACGATGCGCCCAAGCTGTTCTTGAATGGCATCAATGGTGCTGACACGATTGTGGACGTAGAAGATTTGGCCGCCGCGTTCGAGTTCACGGAGGACGGCTTGACGCACGAGGCGCTCATCAAAGGGGCCGACGTGGGTGATGATGGGCAGGCGCTCTTCGGGCGGAGTCTGGATCATGGTGATGTCGCGGACGCCGGTGAGACCCATGTAGAGGGTGCGGGGGATGGGCGTGGCGGTGAGGGTGAGGACATCAACCTGTGTGCGCAGGCGCTTGAGGTGTTCTTTGTGGGTGACGCCGAAACGCTGTTCTTCGTCAATGATGAGCAGCCCCAGATTTTTGAAGATGACATCGTCTTGCAAGAGGCGATGCGTGCCGAT
>JAFLCH010000180.1 GCA_017303775.1 Anaerolineae bacterium
CTCGTGTTCAGTTCCCCGTTCGGCGTCTCGTCCATCTTCGCCCGCAGGCTGCGAACCTCTTGCTCAAGGCTGAAGTCATCATCCCCGTGCAGGATGAAAAATGTCTTAACTGCTTTACTCATAAGTCTTTGCTATCCGCGTCTACTCAAAGATTCACCCCGCGCGGGTGTTCACCCGCGTCACCGTCATCGTCCCCCCGAACGGAATCGTCACCTCGCGCTGCCGCACGTTCACCAGTTCCAGATCACCGGGGTCGCCCGCCGTCGTGAAGTGCTTTTGCAGCTTCATCCCCAGCGCCGGCCCGTACAAAATCGCGCCCATCATCGCCGTCATCACCATCGGCAGCCGGTTGAACGACACCTTGCGGCTGCTCCCCCCCAACCCCGCGAACCCGATCAAGCTCACCAGCAGCCCCGTCGTCACCAGATTCGTCCCGCAGTTCGGGTGTACCGCCAGCCGGTGCTCCCCCTGTTTCATCCGCCGCAGCGCGTCGTTCGCCGCCTGCTCCACCAGCTCCGGCGGCACCTCGCCGATCAGCACAAACCCGCTGTCGTCGCTCCGCCCGCTCAGCCGGTAGCCGCGCGGCGTCAGCAGGGTAATCGTCGCGTGTTCCAAACCATGATTGCGTCGTGTCCGTCGGATATAAGGAAAGTTCAGCACCGGGCTGCTGAATTGCGCGAATTGTTCTAGCATCGTCGAAGCCCTCATCTCATCACCCTAAAACCGGACGTTCAACCTGACTGTAGCACGTTTGCCACCCCCGTGCTAGAGTGTTTACGTCGCCCCAAAATGCGCTAAGATCAGTATATGAATCGATACGGAGGAAACCCCATGACAGCGCTCAACCAGCCCGTCCCCCACGCCCGCTCCACCACCCGCCGCCGGCTCGAAGGCCGCCCCGCCCACAGCCGCCGCTTGGACGCGCTCTCCCTCTTCACCTCAACGTGGCTGCTCCTCGGCCTCTATCTGGATGGCTGGGCGCACAACCACATCGCCGAACTCGAAACCTTCTTCACCCCGTGGCATGCCGTGCTCTATTCCGGTTTCTTCTCCGTCGCCCTCCTCCTCAGCTTCACCCAATATCGCGGCGTCGCCCGTGGGTATGCGTGGTCGCGCGCCCTGCCGCTCGGCTACGGCTGGTCACTCCTCGGTGTCATCGTGTTCTTTATCGGTGGGGTCGGGGATATGATCTGGCACGAACTCTTCGGCATCGAGCAGGGTCTCGAAGCGCTCTTCAGTCCCACCCATCTCTTGCTCGCGGCGGGTGGAGTCTTATTCGTCGCGGGGCCGCTGCGTGCGGCGTGGTCGCGCACAGGCTTACGCGGCTGGCGGGATCTCTATCCGGTGGTGATCACGGCAGCCATTTTGCTCAGCCTCTTCACCTTCTTCATGCAGTACGCCAGCATCTTCAGCACCCCGTCCGCCTTGGTCATGCGTCCTTCCGGCAGTTCCACCTATTTCGTCGAGGCCACCAATGTCTTCAGCATCCTCGCGCCCACCGGCCTCACCATCGGCGTGCTTCTGTTCCTGCTGCGCCGCTGGCAGCTTCCTTTCGGTGCCGCCACCTTCATCTTCACAGTCAACGGCCTGCTCATGCTCCTCATGCGCTTCGACTTCGCCAGTCCCTACTGGCGCATCGTCGTTGCCGCTGGCTTGGGCGGCCTGCTGGCGGATGTGCTCATCGCCCGCCTTCAACCCTCCCTCACGCGCGTCACCAGCCTGCGCCTCATCGCTTTCGCCGTCCCCTGTGTCACCTTCTTGCTCATCTTCGCCGCGCTGGCCATGACGCGGGGGCGCGGCCTCTGGTGGCCGATTCATATGTGGTTGGGTGTACCCGTCGTCGCCGGAGCAGTCGGCCTCGGCCTCAGCTTCCTGCTCGCCCCGCCGCCTGTCCCCGCCGAACCCTAGTCGCCGGAGACGACCACCGGGGTGGCTGCGGCCTGTGGCGCATTTTGTAAATAACGCAGTGTGACGAACAACGCGCTCAACGCCATCACCACCGCCACCCCGAACAACGCCTCATACCCCACATGCTGCGCAATCGTCCCCGCGATGAACGGGGCCACCAGCGCGAACAGCGCCGCAATCGTGTTGAATAAACCCGCGTAAATAGGCCGCTGGTCAGCCGGCGCATGCGTCACCACCCAATTCTGGTAGCTCAGGAACAGGTTGCTCAACGTCAGCCCCGAAACCAAAAACCCGAAGTAAAGCGGTGCAGGCCCCACCGCCGCTGCCAGCAGCGCGCTGATCGGCAGCAAAGCCGCGCCCCCCAGCGCCAGCCGGATATACAGCAGGTTATTGCGCGCGCCCAACCATGTATACAACAGCGCCCCGCTCACGCTCCCAACCGTCTGCATCGCCAGCAGCCTCGGCACAGCCTCATCGCTCGAAAGTCCCAGTTGCGTCGTCGCAAACCCCACATAAAATGGCCCCGCCATCGCGAAGAAGCTGGTGAACAACCGCGTGATGATGATCGCGCGGAACTGCCCATCCGTCCGCAGCACATGCCCCAACTGCGGCAGGAATTCGCTCACCGACGGCACTTTATCCACAGCCTTACCACCCGGCAGCTCACGGATGAACAACACCGGCACAATCGATATGGCGAACAGCACCCCGGCGATTGCGAACAGCGTCGCGTAATTATTCGGGAAGCCCAACCCGCTGTCGCTCAAGATAGAAGCCACCAGCGGCGCAGCCAGCAGCATCACCAAACCTGTCCCCGCGGTCATGTAACCGAACATCCGCGCCCGCCACCGTCCGTCAAGGCTCGTGCCCGTCAAATCCGCCCATGGCACGCCCACCAAACCGTCGCCAACCGCCGCAATCCCGTAGCAGATGATGAACGCCAGCAAAATCATGTCCGGGCGATCCTTGCCCAGCGCCACCACAATGCCGGCGAAAATCAGAATCACAAACCGCACCGGAATATTCGGCCCCGCGAACCACCACTTCTTCCGTTCATAACGCACGATATACCGCGCCACGAACAACTGCGGCAGCGTCCACCCGATGTCGAACAAACTGCTCGAAAATCCGATCAACACTTCAGAACTCGTCAGCCGCCGCACAAAATCCGGTATCACCGTCGTCGAACCGATCATACCCATAGCGACCGAAAACAGTATGCCATCAATCACAAAGAGGAAAAAATTGCTTCGGTAAACACGTTCTCGTTGTTCCGGGGAATGTGCCGGGGCACCCGCTGTAGTCATAAAAATCCTGTAGTTGCTAACAAATTGAAAGCTGCATTGTGGCTGTTTTCCCTTTTTCCAGCAAGAACCATCTAGCACATTACGCTCGAAACAAGAACAAAGAATTAAGGTTTATCATGAATTAAGATAATTCAATTTACTTTTTCACAATTTTAGATTTATCCTAAAAAAGTGAGTTATGAAACGAAAGAGGAGTTCAGATACATGTTCGGTCGTAAGGTTATGTTCTTATTTATTCTGGTGATGTCCCTGTTGGCCGCCAGCACCGTCGCCGCAGATGATGGACGCATCAACATGCCCCCTTATCACTTCGGTGGCGACACCCTGTATTGCAACAATGTTGAAGGTTGCACCGTTCTCAATATTCAAGGACTTGTCATATGGAATTGGCCGCAGATTGACATTGCCGATGCCATGAGCGCGGCAGACTTGTCGCAATCCAATCAACTCGTCGGTCAGGGTCAAGGAACCTACGGTCCCAATGCTCTCTGGATCATCTGGAATGGCAATGTTGAAGGCAACAAAAGCCTCTGCTTCACCGGTATTGACGAGTGGAACAAGAACAATGACCTCTGCTTCGAAGCACAGGAAGATGGCAAATATCTCCCTGCCGCTCTCCCTGTTCCCGATCCTAACACAGCCGCGCAGTCCGGTGCAGATTGCAGCATGTGGTCAATTAACGACTGGGTGCAGCAAATCACCAATTATGCCGTCTTCGGCTATATCACCACTATCAATTCAGCCGCCGGCACTGTGACCATCGAATATCATTCGGACATTTGGACGCTCGGCTGCGACGAAATCCAACTCGGCCCCATCTAGTCGCAAACGCCAATCTGACGATGGGTATCCGCATGGGTACCCATCCTATTGAGAGGCTTTTCCAGTAGTTGATACGAAAGTCAAGGAAGGAATATTCAAAATGCGCGTTGTACAGTCTCGTCTTATTCTCACCCTCATCGCATTAACCCTGCTGCTCATCGGCACAGCAGCCGTGTTGGCCAGCGATGGCCGCATCAACCAACCGCCCTACCATCTCGGTGGCGACACCCTCTACTGCAATTCCGAGACCGGATGCACCTTGGTCAATAAAGACGGTCAGGACCTCTGGAACTGGTCACAGCCCAGCATCACTGCCGCCTTTGATGAATTGGATGAAACCGGTGTCAACACACTGGTCGGAACGGGTGCAGGTACCTATGGTCCGGCTTCGCTCTGGGCCGCCCAAACGGATGAAACCAATGGCAACAAGCGCCTTTGCTTGGTGGGCGTTGACGAATGGTACAAAGAGAATTCGTTCTGCTTCAGCGTGACGCTTGACGGCAATTATGAAGAAGCGCCGCTGCCCATTCCGCAGCCCTCTCCATCACCTACCGTCATCAAGTACGCCTAGTCATTCGGAAACAACTATCAGGGGATGGTTGGTCATACGAGCCAATCATCCCTACCGTCCCCGCCGCCGCACAAACCAGATCCCTATCCCCAACCAACTCACCAATGACAACCCACCGCCCACCAGCAGCGAAACAGGCCGGTAACTGAACGTCACCCTGTGCTCGCCCGCCGGCACACACACCGCCCGAAAAGCGGTGAACGCCCGCGCCGTCTCCACCGGCACACCATCCACCTGCGCTTCCCAACCGGCATAATACTGGTCGCTCAGCACCAGCATCCCGCCGTCTCCCTGCGTCTCAATGCTGACGCTGTTCGGGTGATAATCTCGAATCGTCGCCGTCCCACCGCCCGCGTATGGGCAGTCCACCGCCCGATCCACCACCGCCGTAGCCCGCAGCGCCTCCACATCTTGCGCGATCATCGCTCGCACCGCGTCGTCGTTCGGCTCAACCACCACCTGTTCCGCCACCCACACCCGTGGAAATGCGTCCAGCCGCTCATAATAAATGCCGCCGTCCGCGATCCCGATCAGTTGATAATTCTCGCGCTCATACGGCGCTTTCGTCAGCACATAGCGCACGCCCATCAACGTATTCGCCGCCGCCTGCGGATCATGCGCGTCGCTCAACTGCATCAGCCGGTCATACGTCCCAATCGTCAGCGGGTCATATCCCAGCACATGCAAATGTCCCGTCGCCAGCGAACCGTTGTACGGGCTGTCAGCCGGAATCTGCACCACCCGCCCTCCGTCGTCCAGCGGGATGTTGATCGCCGCCCCAATCCACAACGGATCGCGCCAATCAGCCCTGGGCTGGATCACTTGCAGCGGAATCCGCCACGCATCCCACATCACCACCACCAGCAGCAGCGGCAGCGCCCACTTCAAAGCGCGCGCCGTCGCTTGGCTGTACAGCCACAGCGCCAGCCACAACCCGCCGCCAGCCACCGCGCTCAGTGCCAGCGCGCCCGCCACCATGAACGCCCGCGTCGGCATCGGCTCGACATGACTCGCGCTCGCGTACCAGCCCGAATAAAACACCGCCCCGACCACTGCCAGCCCGATCCCAACCGGCAGCCATCGTCGCAGTGCCGGTTGCAGCAGCGCCCGCCGCTCCTCAATCGTCATCTGCTGCATCTGCGTGATCACCAGCCCCGCCAAGCCCGCGCCCCCCAGCACCACAAAATACAGCGCCCGCCCCGATGACCGGAACAGCGAAGCGCCCGGCAGCCAATTCGCCATCAGGTTCAGCAGCACGCCCTGCAACCCCACGCTCAACACAATCCCCACGCCCATCAGCCCGATGAAATACGCCTGTTCGCGGCGGAATCGGCGCAGCGCCAGCGGCACCGCCAGCAGCGCCAGCAGTCCCGCGTAAGCCCCGAACTCCTCATAAAAATCTGCGCCCCAATACCCGCTCGGTGCAGCCTTCGGATTGCCGAACAACCCCGGTACAACCAGATTGAGATACTGTGCCGGAGGCAGCGCGAACGAATTGATGAACTCCGGCGTCGTATTCTCGCGCACCGATACCGCCGTCAGTTCCACCGCTGGCAGCACCAGTGCCGCCCCCAGCACCAATCCGCCCACCCCCATCACCGCCAGCCGCAGCACGCCGTCCCATGCCGCCTGCCTCGCGTCCTCCGCCATCACCACGTGGTAAACCAGCAGCCCCACTAGACACAACCCCAGATAGAACGTCAGCGGAGGATGTCCCGCCAGCAGCACCAGCCCCATCACCACCGCACCCGGCAGCGCCGCCCGCCAGTGTCGCGCCAGCAGCGCCTGCCGGTAAGCGGCAATCGCCCACGGCATCCACCCGTACACCAGCAGCAGCGTATAATGCCCCGCGTAAAATCGCGCCCCCACGAATTCGCTCATCCCGTACAGGATGCCCGCCGCCAATCCGCCTGTGTAACTCGCGCCGAACGTCCGTGCCAGCCGCGCCATCCCCCACGCCGCCAGCCACACATGCAGCGCCAGCATCCATCCGATTCCCCGCTCCGCCCCCACCAGCCACACCAACCACGTCGCTGGATAAAATAACGCCGCCTGCGGATTCCCGATCAGCGGCGCGCCCAGAAATGAATACGGATTCCACAGCGGCAGCTCGCCCGCCCGCACCAGATTGCCGGTCATCGTGTACAGCGGGTACACGAACGCCCCCAGATCCTTACCGTCCAACACCTGCCCGCTGCTCGGCAGCACCGCCGCTTTCAACAGCAGCACCGTCAGCAGCCCCAGCACCACCGGCACCAGATACGGACGCCGTTCCAGTACAGACTCCACTACCGCACCTCAATTTCTGTGATCGTCGCAAACGGCTCTCCCTCAACCGGCAGCGGCTGATTGTCCCCGTACCAGTACAGGTTCACCACCAGCCGGTAACGCCCCGCCGCCAGATCATCCGGCAGCATCAAACGGTGACGGTCAAACACCAGTTCATCTACCGTCCACTCTGTCGTGGGACGATCCCCCGGCGGCCCATTCTGCTCGGCGCGCACAGCTCCCGCTGCGTCCAGCAGGAACACCCCCACCGAATAATCCAGCGCCGGAGCCTCCAGCGCCGTCCACCACAGATCGACATGCAGCGCCTCGCCCGCCTGTGCCGCCTCTGCCACCACCACATCCCGCAGCCAGAACTGATCGCCGAAACGCCACGACACCCCATCCAACTCAGGCCGCTCATACAGCACAATCTGCACGCTTGAATCACCGAAGCGCGCCCGGTAATCCGCGTTCACCGGCTGTTCATAGCGCAGCACCTCGCGGAAGCCCAACCCGCCGTTCTCGAAGAAAGGCATAATCTGCGCCGCTTGCAGCCACTGCACCACCCACACCCGCCGCTGTGTTTCAAATACCGGCAGCAGCGCTGGCAGCAAATCCTTCTCATCCGAATAAATATCCGCGCGGCTGATCGTGCGGATGATCGTCGCCGTCGGAATCACCCGCCGCAGTTCGTAGGCGAAAGCGTTATCGTCCCACCCCGTTTCCAGCACGATCACATCACCCGCCGCGTACTGCGCCGCCACCGTTCGCGCCGCCACATCGCTGTCAATCCGTGGCTGAATCATCGCCGGCGCGGCCAGCGTCACCAGCACATACACCCCCGCCAGCAGTCCGGCCATCGGCAGCCGTCCCTTCATCCCGCCCAACAGCGCCAGCCCATAACCCACCGGCAGCACCAGCAGCGGCGTCAGGAACACCAGCGTACGCCCCGACAGCAGTTCAAAGCGCAGGCTCAACCCGAACATCACCGCGAACAATCCCACGCCGCCCGCCACCACCGCCCATCGTCGCAGCCCGCCGCCCTGCCACACCGCCCACAAACCCGCCGCCCCCAATGCCAGCGGCACAACCACCTGTCCCCCCAGCAGCAGTTCGCTCAACGGCAGCAGATTCGCCAGCGTCACCGCATACGTCCCCGGCAAATTAGCGATCCCCGTCGTCAGCGTCGGCAGTTGAATCGTGGCGATCACCCACAACCACGGCAGATACAGCACACCCGCCGCTGCCCACGCCCACAATAATCCCCATCGCTGCCGGTAGGAGAGCGCCCGCGCCCGCGCCATCCACACCAACCCCAACACCACCTGCACAGCCAGCGGCAGCACAGCGAAATACAGCGTATAGAAACTCAGTGCCACCGTCACACAATATCCCAACAATATCCCAAATTTGGGATATTTCAGATATCGCAAATACAACAGCCATGACAGCGCGCTCAATAGCACGAACCAGCCGTAATGCCGCACCTCTTGGCTGTAGTACACCGCAATCGGCAGCACACTCAGCAGCAGCGCACCGTACAGTCCCGCCCGCCGCCCGAACACATCCGCCCCTAAACGGTACGCCACCGCCACCGTCAGGATGCCCCCCGCGATGCTCAGGAAGCGCAGCGCCAGCCGGCTTTCACCGCTCAAGCTCCGCCACCCGCTCAACGCAAGAAAGTAGAGCGGCGGATGCCGGTCATAAGCCAGTTGATTCAGCACCACTTCCACCCGCGCTTCATCCGTTGCCCGGATGCTCCAACCCTCATCCGTCCACACCGGCCACCCGTCCACATTCGCCAATCGCGTCCCGGCGGCCAGCAGCAGAATCACAATAATGACCCACGGCAGCACGCTCATCCGTGGCTGCGCTTCAATGATCGTTCGCTGACTGCTCAATTGCCCTTACACCCCGC
>JAFLCH010000181.1 GCA_017303775.1 Anaerolineae bacterium
GGCGGATTGATGACGGGGAGGTTGGCGCAATCACCGGTGGCTGTGACCGCGATGAGGGCGACCCATCCGTTGATGTTGTTGAATAGGACGTTGTAGAAGTTACCCGCCGGCGAGATGCCGATGACCTGCGCGGATGCTCCGGCGGGGAGGGCTGTCACAACCGGCGCGTTAATATCCGCCGAGAAGCGAATGTTAGCCCCTCCGGCGGTGTTGGGGGTGACGGTGCAGGCGGTGGCTGGAAGCACTTCGGGCGTGATGGCCGGCAGGACGGCGATGGGGGGTGTGACGAGGCAGGGGGTGGCGGTGGTGGACAGCGCGGTGAGGCAGAGGCTGTAGGGTTGGGCGAGATCAGCACCGGTGTGGAGGACTTCGATTTGATAGGTGGCAGAACCGGCGGGCAAGCGAAGACGCGCGGCGAGGGCATCCGCGCCGACGAGGGTGGTGAGCGCGCCGGTGGTGAGATTACGCAGGCGAATGTCGGCTGCGGCTTCGGTGAGTGGGGTGTCGATGTAGAGGTAGGCAGGTTCGGCGAGGGCGTTGAAGGTGTAGAGGGCGATGGGCGCGTCGGCAAGGACGGAACCCGTGAGCGGGGAGTCCGGCTGGAGGGGTGTGGTGGGAATGGCGGCTTCGGACTCGACGACGAGGATGAGTGTGCCGGATGTGCCGTTGGCAGCGGCGGCCTGTACGGTGTAGGAACCGGCATCCAAGAAGGCGGTGAGGGAGATGACCAACTGACCTTCGGGGTTGGGTTGGGTAGCGATGACCGCGCCTTGCTCAAGGATGGTGAGGATGGGTTGGGCGGTTTCGCCGATGGCCTGAAGGGTGACGGCACGCGGTTCGGCAAGGGTGTAGCTGTAGGTGAGGGTGTCACCGGGTTGGGCGATGGTGCCGAAAGCTGGCTGTCCGGCGGTGAGGGCGGCGGGATCGGATTGGGCGGCAACGGTGCCGGCGATGAGGGAGAGGAACAGTGTGATGAGCAGGAGAGGCCAACGCATTTTCTGCGGCATTCGATTTTCCTTTGTCTGCATGGATACCAATTTGTCTTTTCATTGTAGTCATTTTGGAAAAAGAGAGTCGGGAAACTTATAATTCAGATTTATTTCTGGTACGAAAGTAGGATTATCATGTACGACGTTGTGACACTGGGTGAGACGATGGTACGGCTGACACCGGCGACGCCGCTGCGGCTGGAACAGGCGCTGGCGCTGGAAGTGCATGTGGGCGGGAGCGAGTCGAATACGGCGGTGGGATTGGCGCGGTTGGGGGCACGGGTGTGCTGGCTGTCGCGGCTGACGGATAACCCGATGGGAAAGGTGATTACGAACACGCTGCGGGCGCAGGGCGTGGATACTTCGCGGGTGGTGTGGACGGCGGATGACCGGGTGGGGCTGTACTTTTTGGAAGAGGGGGCGGCACCGCGTGAGAGCCGTGTGATTTATGACCGGAAGTTGAGCGCGATAAGCCGGATGCAAGCGGATGAACTGCCGGTTGATTTGTTCAGGGCGGGTGGGGCGCGACTGCTGCATCTGACGGGGATTACGCTGGCGCTGGGGGAGGCGGCTTACGCGACGTGCGCGCGGGCGCTGGAACTGGCGCAGGCGGCGGGGTGGAAGGTGAGCTTTGATGTGAATTACCGGGGGAAGTTGTGGACGTTGGAGGCGGCGCGAACGGGCTGCGAGCGGTTTATGCAGGCGGCGGACGTGATCTTCTTACCGCTGCGGGATGCGCTGAATATTTACGGGTATCGGAACGATGAGGATGCTAAGGCGGTGCTGGATGACCTCGGCAGGCGGTATCCACAGGCGACGGTGGCGATGACGCTGGGCGAGGGTGGGGCGCTGGCACGACGGCCTGATGGGGCGATTGCGCATCATCCGATTTTCCAAGCGGCAGCGGTGAGCCGATTGGGACGCGGGGACGCGTTCACGGCGGGATTTTTGTACCGGTGGTTGGAGGCGGCGGATGATATTCAGGGGGCGCTGCGGTGGGGAACGGCGATGGCGGCGTTGAAGTACGGGATCACCGGCGATATGCCGCTGGTGGAGAAGGCTGAGGCGCAAGCGCTGGTGGAGCGCGGCGCGCTGGGCGGCGGAATCGCGCGGTGAGATCAGGCGTGCCATGGTTGGGGTTGGGAGGTGACGGGCAGGCCGGTGGCGAGGGACTGTTCCATGAGCAGGTCGAGGTAGCGATCCTGCGCGGCTTCGGCGAGTGAATAGAAGGGCTGGCCGGTGGTGAGGAAGCGCTCCATGTGGAGCATGCAGGTGGCGATGGCGATTTCTTCGTCGGACATGGGGGCGGGGATGAAGGGGTTGGTGTAGAGCCATTGTTCGCCGACTTGAATCCCTTTGAGGTAGTTGCCTTCGAGGTTGCCGTTGGCTCCGGCGATGTGACGGGTGAAGTTGAGGCGGATGGGGGTGGCGAAGTCGGTGAGGTAGGTGACGGTTTCATCTACCAATTCACCCCGTTCGCCGCGCACGAGCAAGCGCTGGGCACGGATGAAGGATAGATACTGGTCGCGGGTGAAGTCGAAGATGCCGAGACGATCCCCGAAGTCGAAGCGGGCGATGACCTGCTGTGAGGGGACGATGGATTCTTGAGCAGGGAAACCGGCGCGGGTCGGCCCTTGAATGATGGGGGCGGTGAAGCTGGCGGCGGTGATGGTGACCGGTTCAAAGGTGAGGTTGAGGAAGCGGCGCATGAGGCTGACGGCATGATAGCCGTGGGCGATGGAGATGTGGGCGTGGGTGGGCGCGCCGAGTTTGCCGGTGCGGGTGAAGTTGAGGCGGGCGGCGTGATGGGGCTGCGCCCAATACTGCTCGGCGACTTGAATGCGCGCGCCGGACTGCACGAGCGCGTAGATGGTGTGGAGTTCGGGAAGGGTTTCGGCGGCGGGGGTTTCCATGAGGACGGGGAAGCCGAGGGCGGTTAGGCTTTGAATGATGGCGAGCGCCTGCCCGCGGGCTACGCTGATGATGACGTAGTCCGGTTGGGTTTGGCGGGCGAGCTGTTCGGGCGAGTCGTAAACGGGAATGTTGAAGCGGTGGGCAAGTTCGGCTGTTTTGGACGGGGTGCGACCCACGATGCCAGTGACCGCGAAATGTTGGGGGCAGGATTGGGCGATGCGAAGGTAGTATTCGGCGCGCCAACCGGTTCCGATCAGTCCAAATTTCATCATGTGGTTGAGTCCCCTGTGTGATGCGGCGAGACCCAGAGTATAGCAAGAAAAGGGGTAATCCTCCCGCACCACGCGATACGGGAGGATTGAGGGACGTGATTAGTGGTAGGCAGGGAGCCAATCCCCATGCGCCGCGATGAGATCATCCACGAGCGACCAAATCTGGTCGAGGCTGAGTTCGGCGGCGGTGTGCGGGTCGAGCATGGCGGCGTGATAGATATGTTCACGCTTGCCGGTGAGGGCGGCTTCGACGGTTAGCCCCTGTACGTTGAGATTGGTTTGCATGAGAGCGGCGAGATGCGGCGGGAGGCTGCCGATCTTGGTGGGTTGGAGGCCGCTTTTGTCGACGAGGACAGGGACTTCCACGACGCAATCCTGCGGCAGGTTGTCGATGAGGTGATTGTTGGGGACGTTGCCGTAGATGACGCGGGGGATGCCGGTTTCGAGGCTATGAATGATGAGTGAGCCGTATTCCGTGCTTTGATGGACGTCGAGCTTGCCACCACTTTCGAGGGCGGCACGCTGGGCTTCCCAACTGGCGATTTGCACTTCGCAGCGACGGATGTATTCATCGAGGGGGATGTTGAATTCTTCGATGAGGTCGGGACGATCTCGCTTGATGAACCATGGGACGTATTCGCTGAAGTGTTCGCTGCTTTCGGTGACGAAATAACCGAGGCGGTTGAACATTTCATAGCGGACGCGATTCCAGTCCGGGATGCGATCTTCTTCGATGACTTTGCGGATGAGCGGATAGAGATCCTGCCCGTCGCGTTCAAACTTGAGGTAGAAGGCCATGTGGTTGATGCCAGCGGCAATGTAGTTGATTTCGTCGATGGGAATGCTGATGTCGTCGGCAAGCTGAGAGGCTGTGCCTTGAACACTGTGGCAGAGGCCGACGGTTTTGATGGAGCTGGCGCGGTTGATGGCCCAACAGTTCATGACCATGGGGTTGACGTACTGGAGGAAAGTGACATCCGGGCAGAGTTCTTCCATGTCGCGGCACATTTCCAAGAGAACGGGAATGGTGCGGAGGCCGCGCATAATGCCACCGATGCCGAGGGTGTCGGCGATGGTCTGACGGAGGCCGTATTTCTTGGGGATTTCAAAGTCGACCACTGTGCCGGGTTTGTAACCGGCGACTTGAATCATGCTGATGGCATAGTCGGCTCCATCGAGCGCTTCGCGGCGGTTGGTGGTGGCGGTGATGGTGGGTTTGACGTTGAGCGCTTCGGCGATGCGATGGGCGACGACTTCGGAGGTTTTGAGGCGCACGGGGTCGATATCGTGCAGGGCGATGTGACTGTTGGCCAGTTCAGGGAAAGAGAGGATGTCGCCCATCAAGTTCTTAGCGAAAATGGTGCTGCCAGCACCGATAAATGTGATTTTGGGCATGATGGATTACAAGGCCTTTCGTTAATTAGATCGAGTGATAGTCAGTCTGTTTTGTGCGGCGGGCTGTTCGATGGTTGATATGAGGCCATCGGGCCAGCGCACCGTCAATTTCTGAAGCGGGGTCTCCGCCGGAAATCCAAAGTGAATACGCGAGGGGTCGCCGGAGAGGTAGCCACTCATGGCGCGCACGTCGCGGGTATAAGTGATCTGCGGGGTGTGGAGGGTCAGCACTGCGCCGATGGCACGGGTGTTGGGCGAGGTGGGCCAGCGCAGATCCACTTGCAGGGCATGACCGCCACAGAGTTGATTTTCGTAGAGTTGGGCAGGGGCTGCCAGATTGTTGATGATGATGTCGAGATCGCCATCGCTGTCGAGATCGGCCATGCTCATGCCACGACCACTGGCGAGGCTGCCCAGATTCCATTCGGGCATTGGAAGGAAGCGCTCGCCCTGCTGGTTCATAAAGGCGAGATTGGTTTCGACCAGTGCGGCATCGGGAAGCTGGCGGAAGAGATCGGCGGCGATCATGCCGTTGACGACATAGAGATCGAGCCAGCCATCATTGTTGAGGTCACCAAATTTCGATGACCAACTCCAACCGGTGGCAGCGATGCCGTAGTCCTGCGCACGATCCCGGTAGCCCGTGGGTTCGGACTGCTGAAGGAGGTTGCGGATGATTTGCAGGTCGCCCGGCAGGCGAGGCGAATTGGCTAACTGATCGAGGACAGGCTGCCAGATGGCACGGATGGTCGGGTCATCGGAATAGGGCTGCATGTCGGCGGCGAAGAATTCGGTTGAGCCATCGTTGTCAATGTCGGCAGCGTCGAAACTCATGGTGCTGAGGGTGGTCTGGCTGAAGAATTCAACTGGCTGCCACGCCCCGGCGGTGAATGACCAGTATTGGTCGGGAAAGGTGAAGTCGTTACCAATGAACAAGTCGAGCATGCCATCGTGGTTGAGATCAGAAATCCAGATGGCGAGTGCTTGAGATTGTTCGGCAAGGCGGGTGGGGGTGAAACTGCCATCCGGTGACTGCTGGTAGTAAAAGACGCCCGCACCATCACTAAAGAGAAAGGTGTTACCCAGTTCCCGCCCCAGTTCGCTGTCGTAGGAGGCGGTGATCAAGTCCAGCAGGCCATCTTGGTTGACATCAGCCCACGTGAGGACATAGGCAGGCCGCCGCACCCCTTGAAGCGGCTGCATGCTAAAGCTGGCGCGTTTGGCGGCGGTGATTCCTTCATTGCGCCAGTAGGAAAGGCTGCTGGTGGAGTGGGTGAATAGGATGTCGAGAAGGTTATCTCCGTCGACATCAACCACTGCTGCGGCACGCGAACGGCCATCGGCAAGCGGCTGCGGGGTAAAGCGCAAATTGCCATCGTTCCAGAGAATGGTGTTGCGCCCGTGAAGGTTCGACATAACCAGATCGAGCAGGCCGTCATCGTCGAGGTCATTGACGGCTAAACCGGCACCGTTGCTTTCGTAGAAGCGAATCGGGCGGCGCGAGGTGGTGGTTGTAAAGGGTAAGGGATGTTCGACAAACGTACCGGTGCAAGGTTGGGAGGATTGAAAGGGAACAGCCGCGATTACTACTTCAGCCGCATGAAGCGGTGGCAGGAACGCCACGAGCAACATTATCAACACGACTAATCCTCGCATCTTCTTGTTCCAGTTTTCGTCATTACCCTTTGATCAGGAATTGGCTCACCGCCCCCAATGAAGGGAGCGGTGAAGCGTTTACACGTCATTTCGGCGTGTGAGGTAAAGACTAGAACAGTGAGTTGACCTCTTCGTTGGCAAGCGGCAGAATGTCGGCGGCTTTGGCCTGACCGAGACCAACGGAGTCCATGGCTTCGTTCATGATGGTGTTGATTTCGCCACCGAAATCGGTGATGGGGAACAGGAAGGTTCCACCTTCTTCATTGGCCTGTTCGACAAAGGCGCTGATGTCGACGCCGACATTTTCACGAGCCTGCTGCGAGAGGGCAGCCGATTCGGGAATGGCGGGGAAGACGACGCCGGATTCACCGACGATATTCTGGCAGTCGGCGGAGGCCAAGAACTTGACCCATTCCCAGCTTTCTTCGACGTGCTTGGTGCCGACCCAGATGGAGTCCGCGAGACCATTGAACATGCTCTTGCGGCCTTCGGGGCCGATGGGGAGGCGACCGAAACCAACTTCAAAGTCGCTGGCAAGGTAGGTGCCGATCATCCAAGAACCGTCTACAACGAAGGCAACGTTACCGGCCTGGAAGAGGGCGGTACGACCGAGCGAGGACTGTTGGTCGACAGTGTGGGAGAAACCATTAACCAGCCACAGGTCGGCAAGCCACTGAATGGTGGAGGTGAAGCGGGGATCGTCGTAGTAGTATTCGTCGCCCCAGACACCATTGTTGTGCATCCAGCCAGTGGTGGTCGCAAGCCAGCTCCATTCGGTTTGACCATAGGGGCCACCCATGCCGTTACCGGCATAACCGTACTGGGCGATGTTGGCCTTGTCGAAGTCGGCACTGAGACCATTATTGCCATTGGCATCGAGGGTCAGAGCGCCGATGGTCTGGAAGAAAGTGCCACCATCTTCGGGATTCCAAGTCCATTCTTCCATGACGGCAGGATCGACACCAGCGGCTTCCCACAGCGCCTTGTTGTAGACGACGGCGACAGTGTCCCAGTCCTTGGGAAGACCGTAGCGCGCGCCTTCACGAGTCCAGAGGTCAGCCAAGCCGGGATAGTAGATGTCGGTCGCTACGCCATCACGTTCGACCAGCGGCTGGAGATCCACCAACTGTTCGAGGGCGACGAATTCCGGATACTTGGCGAGGTGATCGGTGAAGACATCGGGGGCTTCGCCACTGATGAAGCCGGTGGAAATGGCTGTCCAATAGTCATCCCAACCCAACTGCTCGATGTTGACCTGAATGCCGGGGTTTTGAGCCATGAATTGGTTCGCGCATTCCTGATAGGGCGGAAGCTGGTTCGTGTCCCAAAGGACATAACGGATGCTGACCGGGTCCTGTGCCTGGACGCCACTGACGAAGGTGAGCAGTACCAAGGCTAAAACTAATGTTAGTGAAAAACGCCTCTTCATTATGTATATCTCCTAAACACTGACAAATTTGATTTTGAACCATACAGGTTGTTCGAGACTACCTGTGTGATACCTACTTAAAGCCGGAGAACTGGATTGAATCCACAACCCGGCGACCGAAGAACACAAAGAGAATGATGGTTGGAACGATGGAGACGACTGTGCCTGCCATGAGACCCGCCCAGTCCGGACCGCCCTGCGGCGTTTGAGATTTGAAGATGCTGAGGGCGACGGTGAGCACGCGGATATTTTCATCACGCCCGACCAAGAAAGGCCACAGGTATTCATTCCAACTGCCGATGAAGGTGAGCAAGCCGAGGGTGAGCAGCGGGCCACGAATGAGCGGGAGGGCGATGCGCCAAAAGACGCCGAAGGCTGTTGCGCCGTCAAGTAGTGCTGCTTCTTCCAAGTCCTTGTTCAGACTGAGGAAGAATTGGCGCATGAAGAAGACGGCAAAAGGCGACATGAGGAAGCCCGGCGCGACGACACCCTGAAATGTACCGATCCAACCCAAGTCCCTGATGAGGACAAAATTGGGAATGAATAGGACGATGCCGGGTATCATCAGGCCGGTGAGGTAGGCGAAGAATATCTGATCTCTGAAAGGAAATTTGAGGCGGGCAAAGGCATAGGCCGCCATTGAACTGAAAAATGTTTGCCCCAAGGTGACCAGACCAGAGACGATGAAGGAGTTACGCAGATATGTCCAGAAGTTGATGGTTCCGGCAGAGAGGGTGCTGGTGTCTTGCCCGACGAGAGTTGAGGGATCGATCATCCCCAAGACGCGCTGAAAATTAAAGAGCGTCGGATCGGCGGGGAAGAGTTCGGTGGCATTGGTATAGACGGTGCGGGGTTGATTGAGCGCCGTGCGAACTACCCAATAGAAAGGGAAAACGGTAATGAATACGAGAATACCAATGACAATCCAGAAAACGATTTGCTTCCAATCGATGCGACTGAGGAAGGATTCTGGTTGCGGATTACCTGACGGTGTTGTTGAAATTGCAGCCATAGTACACCTCCCTAGCTATATTCGGCCAGATCAGAACGATTGGCATTCAGGAAACGGGTTTGGATGATGGTGACCGTCACCAAAA
>JAFLCH010000182.1 GCA_017303775.1 Anaerolineae bacterium
TTCTTCCCGCCGATGCTGGAGCGGAAATCCGGCTCGATCATCTTCGTGGGTTCGGTGGCGGGTTTGAACGGGCTGCCGAATGAGCCGATTTACTGTTCGACCAAGTTCGCGCAGATGGGATTCGCGCAGTCGATTGATTATGAAGCGTACCCGAACAATGTGAAGGTGAGCGTGATCGCCCCCGGTGGGACGAATACGGCGTATGGGTTTTATAACGGGACGCGGACGCCGGGCGACCCGATTCTGGAGACGTATCAGGACGCGGAAGATGTGGCGGACGCGGTGATCTTCGCGGCGACACAACCGCCGAAGTCACGGGTGTTCATGGTGTGGATGCGCCCGATGAGCGAGGCGTTGGGGATGGGCGGGGGTAATTACTTTAAGGGGGCGGCGGCTGAGCAATAGCAGGTGGATGTGTTAGAAGTGTGTTGGAATGGATTTACAGCGGACGTGAGCTATGTTAAGATTTGTGTATCGCGGGGGTGTATTAGACTCGACAGGAGAGGCTGAGTCCGTACTGCAAGCCGTGGAGCATGACCACGTTAAAACAGGCAAGGCAATTAACTGCCAACAACAACACTTACGCTCTGCCCGCAGCCGCCTAAGGCTTGCAACAGAGCGCTAGCCCTGCGGGGCTAGCCGTCCGCCCCAGTCGTCGCAGTCCGGCTGGATTGGTGGGCGTCACTAAAGACCAGCGTGCGGCTCACTGACGCCGATATTGTGAGCCAAAGACATTATCGGCTAGTCGTGGACATACCTCGCCAGTCAGGGCTATCCACGGCGAAAACAAAGGATTGGCTACGCTTGTAGACGTGCGTCCTCGAATCTTTTGGACACCGGTGCAATTCCGGTCACCTCCACCTGAAGAAACCGCCCGACCAGTAAAATGGTCGGGCGGTTTTGTTTTAGGCGAGAGAACGAGGTTCTTCGGGAAATTCGATAATGGCGTCGGGATCATCCGGCGGGGCTTCGGCGGGAGGGGTGTCGGTGTGGATGGAACCGGGTTTGAGGGCGGATTCGGTTTCGGGAGGGGGTACGCTGTCGTAGCGGGTGGAGGCGTAGAAATCCATTTGATCGGCGGCATCGCCAGAGAGGACTTCGGTGTATTCAGCGCCGGGGGCGAGGGATTCCTCGGATTCCTGCGGTGGGGCTTCGATGTCGGAAATCGCGATGAAGTCGGTGGGAGGGGGGACACTGCCCGCATCCGCCGCAAATTCTTCGGGAATGATGGTGGTTTCCTGCGCGTCATCTTCGGCTTCGGGGTCGATGGGGGTGATGGTGCCGGATTCAAGATGGCCGGCAGGATCGTCGTGGGTGACGGTAATATTTTCGGTGTAGGGTTTGCGAGGCAGACCGGCAGCAAGAATCTTGCGGATGCTTTCGATCTGGGCATCGCTGAGACGGGTTTCGCCGATCATGGTGTTGAAGACACGACCATCGTGGGATTCTTCATCCGGCTTTTGACCGGTTTGGACGTACTGCCCCCACTGGTTGACTTCGGCAGTGAAGACGGTTTCGCTGCTGTTGACGAGGCGGGGATAGACTTCGCCAATATCGACGAGGGCACGACGGGCTTCGTCGGGGGTCATGAGCTTGACGCGTTCCAAGCCGAGGAGGGCGTCGCGGTAGATGCTGGTCTGACGCTCCCAACCGTATAACTGGCGGAAGGAAGCGAGCAGCGCGGCAAAGGCCGGTAGGATGGCAGAAAGGAGGGAAAGGGTGGGATACTGCCCGGCGGCGCTGATGGTGGCGACGAGGGATGATAGACCCATGACGACAGCGCCGAGGGTGAAGGTGAAGTCGGCATTGATTTGATTTTCGCGGACGCGGCTCTGGTAGAAGTCGATCTGGGATTCGATGCGCTTTTCCAGATAGATGCGATAGAGCAGTTCGACATCTTCGGGCGAGTGAGGCTGCTGGTCCAGATTGACGGCTTCGCGGGCTGCGGCTGTTTGGGCATCAAACATTTTCCTGCTCCTTTACGCGAAGGTTGATGACATTTTCGCGGAGTTTTTGCACCCTATCCGGTGTGTCGTATGGGGCGAGATGGGAGAGATAGGTGAAGTAGTGCATGCGGAGTTCTTCGGTAAGGCGGCGGGTTTTGCCCCAGCGTTTCTGGGGTTCGCTGCGGTTGCTGAGAGCGGTGGTGACGGCGGTCACAAAGCCAATGACGGCGGTGAGATAGCTGAAGTACTGCTGCCACGGGATGCTGGTGGAATAGACGGCGCGTTCGACTTCGGCGGTGGCCTGCGCGGACAGGTTGGGCGGGACATAGAGGAGGGTGGCAAGGGCACCGAACATGGTGGTGAGGAAAGCGCCGATGACGAAGACCCACTGGTAGAGGTAGAACTTGTTTTGATAGTAGCGAGACTTCTGGTTGAACTCGAAGAAGGTAGGAAGGAGATAGGTGGCCAAGTCTTTGGCATCGTGAGCGATGATGGGGTGATCGGCGAGATTGCCTTGATCCCAATACAGAGGCGAGACAAAGCCTTCGTCGTGGATCATCTTCTGGTAGTCGTCTTCGTCGATGGGGCGCACCCATTCACGCGGGACGCCAAAGAGGCGCGGACGGCGGCGCAGGAAAAATAGATTGGTGAAACCGGTTTCACGGCGAATGCGCGCTTCGGCATTCACCGGCGGGACGTTGGTGGTCATAACTTACTCCAAAGGCCATCCATCGGCATGAGTGAGTGGTTAGTAAATCATTGGTGAATAGTATAGCGGTGAATGGCGGACAGGGCGAACGGGATGAGAAACTCCCGACGGTTGGCCGACGTTCTTTGTGCAGGGCGCGGGACGTCTGTTAGACTAACGGTCATTTGATTACGGTTCTTGGGAGTTGAGCAAGGCATGCCATTGAAGATGATAAGACCAGCGAACCGGTGGTGGAATGTGGGAGCGGTGGGGTTGGCGCTGTGGGCGGCTGCCGGATGTTCGGCGCTGGGGGGGGATGGCAGTTTGCAAACGCTGGAGGTTGAGAACGCGATCCTCAGCACGCAGATCAGTGACATTCGTTCGACGGCAACATACGCGAATGACCGGTTGAGTATGACCGCCGAGTTTTATGGGACGGCGGTGGAACAGGTGGAACGGCGGCGGGCGGAGCTTTCGGTGACATTACAGGCGGCGAATGTGGATGGGACGGCGATTGCGCAGGTGTCGCCGAACCCTGAGTTCCGGGTGACGCTGACGGCGGAGGCGGCTGGCAGTATGCCGGTGGTGGCGAGCGCTGCGCCGGGGAGTAACGCGGCGATTGTGACGGCAACGCCGACGGTGGGACAGTCGAACTTGTTCAACATGGTGACAGCGGCTGAGGTGGGGAGTAATGACTGCGCGCTGGCACCGGTGGGAACGTTCACGTCGGCAAGCGAACGGATTTACGCGGTGGCGACGGCGGCGAATGTGAGCGCGGGGACGGTGTTGGGTTCACAGTGGATGCTGAACGGGACTGTGCTGGTGATACACGACTTCACGCCGGACTTCAATATCAACGAGAACTGCATCTGGTTCTTCGTGGATCAGGCAGACTTCGCGTTCACGCCGGGGAATTACAGTGTGCAGTTCACGGTGAACGGCGCTCCGGCTGGCGCTCCGGTGGCGTTTACGATCAGTGAGTAGCGGCGGTGTCTGGATTGAAGACGATGCGCATGGCTAGGCCGCCTAAACGCACGAGCGAGTCGTTTAGGATGGGATAAGGGACTTCGGGCGGGAGGCGATAGTGATCGACAAACGTGCCGTTGTTGGAGTAGAGGTCGGTGAGGTAGAGCAGGGTGTTGTTGAGGGTGATGACGGCGTGGTGACGGGAGACGCCGAGATCGGCGGCGCCATAGTCGGTGAGATCAATATCAACGGCGTTGCCGAGGCCGATGAGGACTTTTTCGCGGCGCATGCTGACGGCTTTGGTGCGTGACATCTGGGTCGGAAAGACACAGAAAATCTGGTTGGGGCGGATGTTATCTCTGTTCTGACTGATGACGGCATCACCTTTGTGAGACAGCTCGATCATCTCGTGTTCGGCCTTTATGAGAACCGATTGGGCGAGCGATTGGGTGACACTGAGGGGGGCGGGGGGCAGCTCCTTTAAGAGCCTAATCATTTGCTCTTTGAAGAGGGCTTGATTGGTGAAATCGAGGTAGTTGATGTGGCGCAGGCGCATGGGGAGAGGGGCATCCTTGAGTTTGAGGATGAAGATGGGGCGGCCTTTGGACTTGAATTCGCGCCATTCGACACCGACGTTTTCGGAGGCGTGAGCGGTGGGCGACCAGACGAGAACCATGAGGTCGCTGAGGGAGAGTTGTTTTTCCACGATGTCATCCCAGAGGACTCCGGTGGGCATGTCGTGGTGGTCAACCCATGTTTCATAGCCATGACGCAAGAGCGCAGCACGCAAATTGTCAACAAAAGCATCATCGTGCGTCGAATGGCTGATGAAAATCATGATTATTTAATCCTATTACAAAAGCTTATTATCAATGTATCGAAATATTTAAATTATTTCAATCACTGTTGCAAAATAGTAATACAGAGCAACTGTTCGCTTTGAAGGCGCGTAATAAAGGGATATGCAACCGATGCGCCTGATGGAAGCAGTTTTGAGGTTTTGAGCAAGGCGGGTTGCTCTCATGAATTGAAGAACGAGATGTGACATGAATATTGACGTTGAATGGGATAACCGCGAACAGACGATCATCCGTATCCTTTTCCGGCGCGGGTGGCAATGGGCTGAACTGGAGGAGGCGATCCGGCAGGCGGATACTTATATTACAAGTGTGCCGCACACTGTTCACCTGTTGATTGATATACAGGAGGCTGGCGGCGTTCCGGCGGATGTGATTACGCGGGCGGGGAATTTGTTCGAGCAGGGGGAAGCGCGGACGAACGAGGGGCAGAAGGTGATCGTGGGAGCGGGGATGTTGATACAGGCGGCCTACCGGGCGTTTTTGAAGGTGTATGGTACGCAGATGGCAGGCAGGCCGTTCCAGTTCGCAGACAGCCCTGAGGCGGCGCGACAGATGCTGAGGCAGATGTGATTCAACGCGGCAGCAGGCGCGGCATGACGGCATCCATGAGGCGGGCAGTGTCTTCGATGGATTGAAAGTCGTCGGCAAAGGAGAGGACATCTAGTTGAGGGTCGTAGCTCCAGAAGCCGAGCGTGTCGTAGAGGTAGCGGATGTAGAGATAGCAGATGCCGAGGACGATGCGCGAGTAGATGCTGTAGGACATATAGGGGAAGAAGAGAATGACGCCCCGGTCATGAATATAGAGGACGATGCCGAGATCGGCATTGGGATAATGCAGTTCTACATCTCCATCCGGCCCGCGCATGGGGATGAGGGTTGAGTCGAGGCGGAGCATAAGACGAGCGAGGGCTTTCTGGCGGATTTTGCGAACCGGCCAGAATACTTCGGGTTGGTCGTCACTCTGGCCATGTTGAAAGAGCCATTCGAGCATGGCGGGGGTAAGCTGGCCTGTCTTGGGTACGTAGAGGTGAATTTCGTAGATCATGGCGACCCGCTGATTATCCGGTTTCGAAAGCTGCTACCAGTTTAGAGGAGATGGGCTGGCTCTGGCAAATCGACATTCAGGATTGTGCGCGGGTTTTGATGAGCTTGACGAACAAGGGGAGATTATCGACTTCAGAAAGCGGAAGGCTGAGCCAGACGGTTTGATCCGGATGGGCGAGCAGGAGGAGCTGACTGGAGGCGATGCGATAGCCGGCAAGCGCGTCCCACGTGAGGTCACGGCCTTTCTCGTGCAAGCCGGCGGCACTGACACGGAGGCTGTTGGAGAAATTGATTTTTTCTCCGGCGGCGATACGTTCGGTGAGGTAGGGTTCCAAGATGGGATAGACGCGGGCTTCGATTTGCGCACCCATTTTATCCACACGACGATAGAGATTATCGAGAGTCATGAGTTCACCACGCAGGCCGGTTAGGGTGAAGCGGTAGGTGTTGCGACGGATGAGGCCACCGAAATAGGCCAAGCGCCGCCCCTGCTGGCGGATGCTCATGATTTCGTTGTAGAGGAAGGGGACTGTGCGCGCGCCTTCGCGGTAGGTGAAGCCGTTTTCATAGAGGATGACTTCGCGATTCCAGAAGTGGAGGGTGCGCCAACCGACGACCAAGACGACGAGTGCCATGAGGATGACGGTAAGGACAGGCCCCCACCACGCTTCGACGGTGGCGACGGTGAAATTGAGCAGGACTGCGGCAATGCCGGTGATGAGGACGGCGGGTAAGAGCAACCGTCCTCGATCACTGGGGTAGTTGGCGATGACATTCCCTAGTACAGGGTCTGCGTCAATCATGAGTCAGGCTTAACCGGCTTTCGCTTCGCGGACGGCGAGATTGTCGAAGGTGACTTGCAGGCCGGCGGGCGTGATCGCCCCGGCGACGAGACCTACCTGACCGCCGGAATAGGTGGAGTCGGTGGCATCGGCAAGGAACTGATCGTTGGCAAAGAAGGCGAGATAATCACCCATGCAAAGCACGCGGAGGCGATTGGGCTGTGTACCGGTGTTGATGGCAGGGTTGGCTGTCCAATCCACGAGACGGGTGAGGGTGCGCCCTTCGGAACGCATGATGGCAAATTCACCCGTGCCACGGATGAGGAAAAGATAACCGTCACCGTTGTTGACATTGGGCGTGATGAGGTCAGACGCAGCAAGTGATTCGGGGGTTGCTTCGGTTGCTGCTTCAACAGTGGCCTCAGCGGTTGCTTCGGCGGTTGCTTCAGCAGTGGCTTCGACCTCTGCTTGGGCGGTGGCTTCAGCTTGTGGCACGGTTGTGGCATCCGCAGTTGCTTCGGCGGTGGCCTCGGCAGTCGCTTCAGCGGTCGCTTCGGCGCTGGCGATCAACGGGGTGAGATCGGCATCGGCGTCGCTGGATAATTGGAGCAAAGCAGGGTCGACCGCAGCGGGATCGGCAATTTGGCCGACTGCGCCACGGGCACGGCACATGACTCCATAGGCTCCGATGGATTCACCACCGAGCTGCGCCGATTCGACATCGATGACGACATCACCGAGGGTGTTCCCCCACTGACCGTAATAGAAGGTTTGATCACCGGATGAGATGGAAATTGTGTAGCGGCCACTGCTGATTTGAAGCCGGACTACGCCTTCTGCGTAGCTGCCTTCTTCAAAGGTGGCAGGAGAGGTGAAGTCGTAGAAGGCTAAGTCTTCGCCAGTGGTGAATGATCTGACCTGTACGGGAGCAGCCGAGCAGGCAGCAATCAGCAGCGCGCTGACGATGAATGTCAAAATCCGTATGTTCACTCGTGTACTCCTGTGATTGGGGGTGGAGATGACTGCTACTTTTCCACCTTACTACTATATCTCAATCTGCAAGCATTGTTTCAGTGATCTCACCAATTTATTACCTTTGATTGTTGGAAGGCAAGCAGATGAGGGATGTCAGCGAGGGCGTACAAACGATGTTACAATCAGCCTGTAAGCGTGCTCTAACAGGGAGTGGACAGCATGGCAATCAATGATGTGGTACAGGCACAACGGTTGTTCCAGAATTCGCTGCTGGCAAAACCGCATGTGGTCGGCGTGGCTGTGGGATTGAAGAACAACGTAGGAGAGCCTTCGGTTGTGGTGCTGGTGGAACAGAAAGTGCCGGTGGCGGCGCTTTCGGCAGATGAGATGGTACCGAAGCAGTTGGACGGTGTGCGGACGGATGTGGTGGAAGTGGGGTATCTGCGGGCGTATGACAGCCCGCGTGACCGGTATCGACCGGAGATTCCGAGCGGGGTGAGCATCGGTCATTATAAGATCACGGCTGGTACGCTAGGGGCGATTGTGACGGATAAGAATACGGGCGAACGGCTGATTCTTTCCAACAATCATGTGCTGGCGAACAGCAATGATGCGTTGGTGGGGGACGCGATTTTGCAACCGGGACCAACGGACGGCGGGCAGAATCCGGCGGATGTGGTGGCGCGGTTGGAGCGATTTGTGGCGCTGCGGTATACGGATGAGCCGGATACGCCCACGCCCACACCCACGCCAACCCCTACCCCGACGCCGGGGGGCAGCGGGTGCGATATTCTTTCGGGGGTGGTGGCGGTTGTTAACGGGTTGGCGGCACTGTTGGGTTCGCAGCAGCGGGTTGCACCGGTGGCTGCACCGACGATGCCTGCTGCCGCGCTGGCGATTAACGCTGAAGCACAGACACCGACGAATGAGGTGGATGCCGCAGTGGCCAAGCCGATTGACGCGAGCAAGTTCACCGGGGATATTCTGGGAATCGGGCAGGTGAGCGGCATCAAGCCAGCGGGGTTAGGGATGGCTGTACGGAAGTCGGGACGGACGACAGGCTTCACAACAGGAACGGTGACGCTGTTGAACGCGACGGTGAATGTGGCATATGGCAGCCGGACGGCACGGTTTACAGGGCAGATTATCACTACGCCGATGAGCCAAGGCGGGGATTCTGGGTCGTTGATCGTGGATGCGATGGAAAATAAGGCGGTTGGTCTGTTGTTTGCGGGGTCGAACCTTTCGACCATCTTTAACCCGATTGACCGTGTTCTGGCAGCGCTGCAAGTGAATATCTAGCGCGCCGTTGGGAGGCGAAGATGATACATGATGAAGCGACAGCCCGC
>JAFLCH010000183.1 GCA_017303775.1 Anaerolineae bacterium
CGCGCAGGCCGCCGCCGGTAAGATCGGCCCCGCCATCGCCCGTGAACCCGAAATTCGGGCGCTCGCGCGGACTCTGGCGCGCAGCAAGAAAAATAACCCGCTTTTGCTGGGGGATGCCGGTGTCGGTAAGACCGCCGTGGTCGAAGGGCTGGCCTATGCCATCCACGCTGGAACCGCGCCCAATTCGCTGCTCAACCGCCGCATCGTCCAGATTGAAATCGGCACACTGGTAGCCGGCACGAGTCTGCGCGGTCAATTCGAGGAACGCTTGATCGGCATCGTTGACGAGGTTAAACATGCCGGCAATGTGATTATGTTCATCGACGAAATTCATACCATCGTCGGCGCGGGAGATACCATCGACAGCAACCTTGATGCCGCCAATATTCTCAAGCCGGCCTTGGCGCGCGGCGACATCAACTGCATCGGCGCGACCACCCACGAAGAATACCGCCGCGCCATCGCGCAGGACCCGGCCTTGGATCGCCGCTTCCGTACCATCGATATTGAAGAACCCGCCCTCTCCGATGCGCTGCTCATCCTCGACGGTCAGCGAAAACGCTTGGAAGAACATCACGGGGTGGTCATCACACCTGCTGCGCTCGAAGCCGCTGTCAATCTATCCGTCCGCTTCCTGCCGGATCGCCGTCTGCCGGATAAAGCGCTCGACCTGCTGGACGAGGCTTGTACCCGTGTCATCATCCGCACCATCGCGCCCGATGATGATCAAGACGGGGGTGTGCCGCAGGTCGATGTGGAAACCATCGCCGCCGTCCTCTCGGATTGGAGCGGCATCCCCGTGACCGACCTCACCAAAGATGAAAAGCGCCGTCTGTCCGGTCTGGAAGCCGCCCTGCGCAAGCGGGTCATCGGGCAGGATGCCGCCGTGACCACCGTCGCCGAGGCCATCAAAACCTCCCGTGCCGGTCTCAGCAGCCCCCAGCGCCCCATCGGTGTCTTTCTCTTCCTCGGCCCGTCCGGTGTCGGCAAAACCGAATTGGCGCGTGCCTTGGCTGAATTCCTTTTCGGCAGTGATGAAGCCATGCTCCGCCTCGATATGTCCGAGTTTCACGACGCACACACCGTCGCCCGTCTGATCGGTGCGCCCCCCGGCTATAAGGATACCCAGCGCGGTGGTCAGCTAACCGATGGCCTGCGCCGCCGCCCCTATACCGTCGTGCTGCTCGATGAAGTCGAAAAGGCCGCCCCCGAAGTCTTTGATATTTTCCTACAGGTCTTCGACGAAGGCCGCCTCAGCGATGCTCATGGTCGTCTGGTCGATGCCCGTCACTCGGTCTTCATCATGACCAGCAACATCGGCACCGAAGAAACCGGCAAATCCCTCGGCTTCGGCAACACCGCCGACATGCTGCCGGATTACAGCCAGTACCTCAAACGTTTCTTCCGTCCGGAATTTCTCAACCGCTTGGATGAAGTGATTACTTTCCGCCCATTGACCACCGAAACCATTAGCGGAATCATGGATTTGCAGTTGCAAGATTTGCATGACCGTCTGCTGCGGCAAAAACTCCAGCTCGAACTCGCGTCGGATGCCCGCGAGCTGATTCTCGCCAAAGGCTATGATCCCATCAACGGCGCGCGTCCCCTGCGGCGTGCCATCGAACGGCTGCTCACGCGCCCACTTAGTACCCGTATTGTCGAGGACGATTTTCAACCCGGCGATACCATTGTTGCCTCGGTTGCCGGTGACGAACGCCTGAAGTTCGAGGCTAGACCCAGTCAGGAATAACAGACGGCATGAATATCCCCCAGACCAATCGTCAGCCCGCCCGACTGACCACCGAAGCTGTGCAGAAGGCGCTCCGCAAGCGCCACCCACAGGATCAAACCGATTACTTCGCCATCGACCCCAACCCCGAAATCCGCGAGTTGGGGCGTTTGGCGCTCCGTCGCACCGACATCAACGATCTCTTCGCCTTGGGGGATATGTGCGCCCGCCGTTCCATCACCGATGATGGCCGCCTCTTGGTCTTCTACGTCGGCAAAACACTCATCGCCTATCAAAAGGCCGCCCGCATGGCCGACGATGACCTCGATCTTGCGCAGGCTCGCCGCGCCGTCCGCACCTACATCGACTGGCTCGTCGCCATGAGTGACCGTTTCCCCTCGCGTCGCAACATCGCCGTCGCCCTCTGGGCCATCAGCGAGCATGAGGACGCCCATGAAACGCTGCGCTCCGAAGATGACGACACCATCGAACATCTCCTCACCGCCTATCGCGCCCATAACCCCGGTGCCTCCGTCTTGCCCGTCTTGGATGACACCGATGGTGACATCGACACCGAACGGCAGGTTCCCCTCAGCCAGAGCGAGTTCGACTACAGTGAATGGCCGGACGACGATGCCAACGTCATCGCCACCATCCGTACCACCGAAGACCTCACCATCATCTCGCCCATCGACCTCTCCGAAACCATCAACGACCTCTCGCAGACCATCGCCGATCTGGACGACGCCTCGTCCGACCAGTTCTCGCGCACGCAGGTCATGAACCCCAGCGATACCCACCTCGAAGAAACCGCCTTCAACGCCCAAACCTCCTTCGAGAGTGATGCCAGCGACATCAGCCGTCAGGTATCCGAGTTCCCCATCGCCCGCCCCGGCATCGACGACGAGTTCGCCCCCGGTGATTGGCTCAGGGACATCTACGAAGTCAATGATGTCAAACGCGGCGGCATGGGCGTGGTCTACCTCGGTTACGATCATGCCCACCGCGAACCGGTTGCCATCAAAACCTTCCAGAGCCGCTTCTTGGATAACGAACGGGCGGTGGCGCGCTTCAACCAAGAAGCCACCACATGGATCATGCTCGAAAAGCACCGCTACATCGTGCAAGCCCGCCGTGTCGAAACCATCGCCGGTCGCCCTCACATCATCCTCGAATACGTCAGCGGCCCGGAAGGGCTGGGTTCCGATCTCCGCAGTTGGATCGACCACAAACGCCTCGACCTCCCGCAGTCCATGGAGTTCGGCCTGCACATCGCCCTCGGCATGCAGCACGCCAGCCAGCGGGTTCCCGGCCTCGTTCACCGTGACCTCAAACCGGCCAACATCCTCGTCACCCACGACGGAACCGCCAAAATCACCGACTTCGGTCTGGTGCGCTCCCTCGAATTCACCGACGTGCCCCTTCCCGGCAACGACACGGACTCGGACGGCTCCAGCGGCAGCGGTCGCGCCAGCAGTCGTCTGACTCGCTTCGGCGCTATCGTCGGCACCGCCCCCTACATGTCCCCCGAACAGGTCGAATCGCGGGATGTCGACATCCGCGCCGACATCTACGCCTTCGGTTGTATCCTCTACGAAATGCTCACCGGACGGCAGGTCTTTCAGGAGAAGAAATTCAACGGCTGGAAGCAGGCGCACCTGCACCAGATTCCCGCCTTCGACTCCCACTTCCAGCAGCAGCTTCCCGTCCGCCTGCAAAAGCTTACCCTTGCCTGCCTCCAAAAGTCGCCCGATGATCGCCCGCCCACGTGGGGCGCGGTGGTCGATGAACTCGCCGCCATCTATGAAGATGTCACCGGTCAAAAGGCCACGCTGGAAATCACCGGGCCGGAGATGCAGGTACACGAACTCATCGACAAAGGCTACTCCCTCACCGAACTCAACCGCATGGACGAAGCCCTCGCCGCCTATGATCGTGCCCTCGCCTTGCAAGACAACAACGCCCTCGCGTGGGCGCGCAAAGGCCGCGCGCTCCGCCTCATGGAGCGTTACGAAGAATCGCTCGCCTGCTACGACCGTGCCCTCGAACACTTCCCCAATTACGGTTGGGCATGGCGGGGGCGTGGCTTGGTGTTGGAACGCCTCGGTCGCATGGAACAGGCTTTGGCCTGCTACGAACGCGCCGTTGACATCAAACCCAACGATGCGTGGAACTGGTACAACCTCGCCGATGTCATGCAAAACCTCAACCGCTACGAAGATGCCATCCTCATGCTTCAGCGCGGTCTGGAAGTAGACCCCACCCATCCCAACAGTTGGGCCAAGTTAGGGCAGGTCTACCGCCACCTCCAATTGTTCGACAAAGCCGTCGAAGCTTACGAAAAAGCCATCCTTTACGACCCTTCCTACGGTTGGGCGCACAACGGCCTCGGCCTCTCCCTCAAAGCCTTGGGCCGCAAACAGGAATCCCTCGCCAGCTTCCGCCGTGCCACCCAGTACCAGCCCGGTGATGTCTGGCACTGGTACAACCTCACCGAAGTGCTGGTCGAGTTCGGCCAGTATGCCGATTCCCTCGGCCCTGCCACACAGGCCACCCGTGTCGATCCCGGCCACGCCTTCAGTTGGGCCAAGCTGGGGCAGGTGCTCCGTCACCTCAACCGCCCCGCCGAAGCCTTGCAGGCCTACGAACGCGCCATCGACTTGCAGCCCGATTACAGTTGGGCCATCAACGGCAAAGGCATCGTCCTCGAACACATGGGTCGCTTGGAAGACGCCCTCGCCTGTTTCATCACCGCCGCCGAACGCTCGGATAACAGCTACGTCTGGCACTGCTGGTACAATCAGGGCAATGTCCTCGTCCTCTTGGGGCGCTACGAAGCCGCCTTGCCCATCCTCCAGCGGGTCACGCAGGAAATGCCCGGTCATGCCCAGAGTTGGGCGCGCATGGGCAACGCCTTCCGCAACCTCAAACGCACCGACGACGCCCTCAAAGCCTACCAGCAGGCCGTCAGCCTCGACCCCAATTATGCGTGGGCATGGAACGAGCAGGGCATCGTCTTGGAACAAACCGGTCAGTTGGAGCAAGCCCTCCATGCCTATCAGCAGGCCTCGCGTTCTGCCCCGCGCGATACCTACTATCTGCTTCAGCAGGCCGACATTCTCATCCAATTAGGGCGCAATCAAGCCGCCGCCGATGTCCTCACCCACGCCCTCAAGGTCGATCCGTCCAATGCCCGCATCTGGGCCAAGCAGGGGCAGGTGCAGCGCCGCCTCAACCAGCTCAACGAAGCCCTCCGCAGCTATACCCGCGCCGTTGAACTGGATCCCAAATACGGTTGGGCATGGAACGGGCGCGGCCTCACCCTCAGCGTCCTCGGCAAGCACGAAGAAGCCCTCAAATGCTTCCGCACCGCCACCCAGTCGCCGGATCAGGACGCCTGGTATTGGTACAACCTCGGCGATGAACTCATCACCCTCAACCGCTTCACCGAAGGTCTCAAGTCCCTCGATGAAGCCATCAGCCTCAACCCCCGCCACATCGAAAGTTGGGCCAAGCGCGGGCAGGCGCTCCGTCGCATCGGCAAACATGCCGACGCCCTTGCCGCTTATGACGAAGCCCTCTCGCTCAACCCCCGTTATGCGTGGGCATGGAACGGACGCGGCCTTGCGCTGGAATCCCTCGGACGCCGCGAAGAAGCCCTCGTCAGCTACGAACGTGCCATCGCCGAAGACCCCCGCGTCATCTGGTATTACACCAACCAGATTGATGTCCTGCTCGACCTTAACCAGCGTACCGAGGCCATGACCGTCGCCGAACGCGCCGTCACCATCATGCCCAACAACCCCGTCGCATGGGCGCGTAAAGGGCAGGTGCAGCGCCGCCTCGGTCATCACGCCGACGCGCTCGAAAGTTATCTCAAAGCCCTCGAACTGGATGATGCCTACGCGTGGGCATGGAACGGCAAAGGCTTGGCGCTGGCGGGTCTCAAGCGCTGGGAAGAAGCCATCGAAGCCTACGAAATGGCCGTCCAGAACAACGCCAACGACCTCTGGTTCTGGAACAACTACGGCGAGGCGCTCATGGCCGTTGGTGATTACGCCAGCGCCGTCACCTCCTACGAACGCGCCGCCGCCATCGACCCCCGCCACGAGATCACCCAATCCCGTCTCAAGCAGGCGCGTGATCTTCTCAACGGCGAGTCCTAGTCCCCTCGGATCATGACAATTTGTGGAGAAACCATAATCAACTTACAATTTAACCCTTGCGAAAATAACCATTTTGCAAGTATATTTATGAAAATGATGAGCATAATTCTGCGCGGGTGAATTTTGGATGCCATGAACGCTAGTCCTGCGATGCAAGAATATCTGGCCGAAGCCTATCGTCTGGCCTACTACCAGAAAGATAATCCTTACATTTCCACCTCGGATTTGGCCGAGGTTTTGCATGTCTCGGCTCCTGCCGTCACGCGCATGGTGCAGCGCCTCAAAGCGGCTGGCTACCTCGAACATGAACCCTACAAGGGCATTTACCTCACCCCCGAAGGCGAGCGCGAAGCCCTCCTCTCCATCCGCCGTCATCGCCTCGTCGAGCGTTTCCTCGTTGATGTCATGAAGTTCGGCTGGCATGAAGTCCACGACGACGCCGATGAACTCGGCGCGGTGGTTGGTGATGATGTCGTCGCCCGCATGGAGCAGATGGCCGGTTTTCCCCGCCGCTGCCCGCATGGTGAACCCATCCCCACCGCCGACGGTCACATGCCCCGCGTCATCGACGAACCCCTCAGCCATCTCACGCCGGGGGCTGAAGTGGTCGTCAGCCGTGTCGCCACCCATGACGCCGATAAGCTCGAATATCTCGGCACGATGGGGCTGATCCCCGGCACACGCCTCAAGCTCATCGAACGCGCCCCCTTCAACGGCCCGCTCCAGCTCGAAGTCAGCGGCGCGCGTATCGTCATCGGTCATGAACTGGCCGGTGTCCTGCTCGTCTGTGCCGAAGCCGATTTCGAATTAGCCTGATCGTTTCCACCGGTCACAACAGCGAATCACATATCACCTGCGGGGTATCATGCCCGCAGTTTTTATTCACGTTCAAAGTCAGGGGCGGCAGCGGTGAGGGTAGGGGATTATCCTTTTCGTAGATTGATACCGCTCACCGATGTATGGAATACTCAATCGGAGTCAGGTGATTAATAAGGTTTTTGGGCAAGGCTGCCGATCAATGGTGTGAAATGTTTCAGGTTATGGGTGTAAAGTGGGATTTGGAGTCGTTGGCTGGCACACGCAATCAAACAATCCATCATTCCCACGCCGTGACTCAGTTCATATATCATTTGTTGCTCTATCGCCCAATGAAAATCTGCCGGAATGAGGTCGATCATTTCAAACCGCTGCATCAAGCGTGCGGCTTGGATGCGCTTGATTTTCGTTGGTCCGCCACCAATGACCTCCATCCAGATGATTGGTGTTATCCCGTATGAGGCTTGTAGCTGGGATCGTATCCACGTTTCGGCAGGTGGATAGTTGCGGAGCAGATCAACGATAACGGTGGTTTCTAAGAGAGCCGTTACCACGCTCCGCGCTCCCGCTGTTTACGGCGCTGTTTCTCCACCCACTCAACTGGATCAGTGATGTTCAAATCCTCCCAACCGCCGATTAACCCCGCAGCCACAATCTCTGCGCCGCTTGTCGGCCTAGATGTCAGAAATTCTTTGATTTCGTCTTGGGTGAACTGCTCATCCAGATTTGGGATTTCGAGTGTAATATCGATCTCGCCGGGGGGTAAGTGGTCAGGAATGTCAAATAGCAGTTGACCATCCGCAGTCACGCGACCTTTGAGGTGAATCGTAACCATCCAGCAGCCCTTTCTCATACATCATAGGCGATTATAGCATGCTGCAAAGGCGCTGTTCAAACCCCTTCAGCGGTGCGCGTGTCGTCATCGGTCATGAACTGGCCGGTGTCCTGCTCGTCTGTGCCGAAGCCGACTTCGAATTAGCCTGATCGTTC
The DNA here is from genome assembly GCA_017303775.1 of Anaerolineae bacterium. Classification (GTDB taxonomy): domain Bacteria; phylum Chloroflexota; class Anaerolineae; order Aggregatilineales; family Phototrophicaceae; genus CFX2. The sequence continues at coordinate 7,702 of JAFLCH010000183.1, forward strand.
CCACCGGTCACTTGCTTGGCTGTGTCTTTGTTTAGCCTTGTTGCATCACAACAAGGCCTGCAATCAGCAGCAAAACGTAATACACAAACGGTGGCATATCTTTCAGGATGAGAAATCCGGCTGTCAGCAGCAGGCTCAGTCCGGCCAAACCCCAGCCCAACCATGCCGGATACCCCGTTTGTGCTAACCCATACCCCAGCAGAATCAGTGCTGCCTGCGTCAGCAGGCTGTAGACAGGGAAACCCCATTGGTTTGAACTACTCGCGCCAAAAACTTCCTCTGGTGTCAGCCTTACTCGCTTGATGGTGAGGTTCAACCACAATCCCACCCCGATCAAAATGGTCACGGCGCTCAGCCCAAAACTCACCCTCACCACCAACTGATCACTCAACTCCAGCGCAGATAGGTCGAACAGCGCTGCACCCGCAGCCGCCATCAGCGCGCCGGTTCCAAATAAAATATTGGCGATCAACCATCCGCGTCGGTTGTTCTTAATGAACTCGATTCGTTTGTTGGGGTCGGATTGAGGAAAAACCTGCATTGAAATAGGCGTGAAGGCGGCGATGATGAACAGAATAGAACCCACAATCCAAAGACCAGCGAGCGTATTCATGATCTTTCCCTTTGTGTTCATCCACTTTCACATTAACGCATCCCGCAAATTTGACGAAATGCCCACCTGCCTTTGGCCTACCATTCTCAAGATAAAATTTGAGAGGGGAAACTGCCCCCAAAACCCCCACAAACCATTTTCTAACCATTTACCGACCGTCTTAACACTTCGCTTCCCTCAAATGGTTAGAAAACTCGCCGCCAAATAGTGACCATTTGGTAACCCTAA
>JAFLCH010000184.1 GCA_017303775.1 Anaerolineae bacterium
TCGTCTTCATCGGGGAGTTCCTTGAGATCCAAGACATCTTTGAATTCGTCGATGGGCAGGAGGCCATCGAGCAACCATGAGCCATCGTCGCGGCGGTTGGCTAAGGGGGCTTCGATTTCGCCGACGATTTCATCCAAGAGGTTGTTGAGGGTGACCAAGCCTTCGACGCCACCATGTTCGCTGATGACGAGGGCGACGTGTTTCTTGGACTGTTTGAAGAGTTCGAGGGCGTGAGAGACGGTGGCACTTTCGGGAATGAAAAGTACCTCACGGAGGCAGTGGTTGAGGGGGTCGGGTTGTCCTTTGAGGACGTCGTAGAGCAGATCTTTGGCGCGAACGACGCCTACAACCTGATCGAGCGATTCGTGGGCAATGGGAAAGCGGGAGTGCTTGCTGGAGGCGATACGTTCCAATGTTTCTTCCAACGGTGCGTCGAGATCGATCCAGTCGATTTCAACACGGGGGGTCATGAGACTTTCAATGCGTCGATCATCCAAGCTCATGATGCTGGCAACCATTGCTGTCTCGCGGGGGTCAAAGACTCCAGCTTCGGTCCCCTGCTCCATAAGGGAGTAAATTTCTTCATCGGTTACAGGGGGTTCGTCTGATTGGCGCGCGCCGATCAAACGCAGCAGTAACTCGGTGGAAACACTGAGGAGTTTGACGACGGGCGCGGTGATGAGCGAGAGCCAGTGCATGATGGGGGCAACGAGGGAAGCGATACGCTCCGGATTCTGAAGGCCGAGGCGCTTGGGAACGAGTTCGCCGATGACGAGCGAGAGATAGGTTGTCGCGCCAACGACGATGAGCAAGCCCAAGGCATCACTGAGCGGTTCGAGAAATGAAATTTGGGCGATGATGCGGGACAAGGGTTCGGCTAAGGTGGCACCAGCAAACGCACCTTGAAGAATACCTACGAGGGTGATGCCGATTTGAACGGTTGAAAGAAAACGGTTGGGCGATTCGGCTAATTCCAAGGCACGGCGGGCACCGGGTTTCCCCTCGGCAATCATTTGGCCAAGACGGACTTTGCGGGCTGAGACAACCGCGATTTCCGACATGGATAAAAGCCCATTGACGATGGTCAGCAGGATGATTACGAGGATTTCCATGATGGCTCCAGAGGGGATGGGCACGAAGGGGGGACAACAACTGTATAGTAACTACTACTATCTTCAGACAAGAGTCTGTAATCCTCACTTTCTCGGTTTATTCACTCGATGGGAGGGAGTATACCAGAAATTAAATGAGAATCGGGTGAAAAATTAGCGGGATTCCCAGCGCATGTGCACCACTTCACGACGGGAGACAAAGTGATAGCGCTTGAGAAGGGTTGAGGTGACGGCGCGATCCGAGGGGTGTTCGATGGTGAGGGGGGCAGTACCAAAACGACGGACGGCGGTGTTGATGAGGGCTTCGTCGTAGAGACCTTCGTAGTCCGGATGGACAAGCAATTGTAACTGGGTGGTGGCGCTGAGGCTGGTTTCTACCCAGAGGGAGGCGAGCAACTGCTGCTCGTCTTGCGAGCGGATGATGAGGCGTTCGGTGCGCTTGAAGTTGATCCAATCCGCGAGCTGACGCCAGAAGGGTTTGTGAAAGTAGTCTTTGTGGAGGGGGCGCAACCAACCTAAGCCACCGAGAGCGGGCGGGCGTAAATATTCGGCGAGGGCGTACTCAGCAGGCCATTCGTTGGCGCGGCGATGGGTGATGTAGACATCCGAGTCGAGTGGCGGAGGCATGGTGTAGGTGGCGCTGCGACGCCATGTCGTCCAGTTACGTTCTTCTATGAAACCAAGGCGTTGATAGAGGCGACGGGCGGTGGGGTTGTCGGCATCGACCTGAAGGATGGCGGTATGGCCTCCCCGACTGGCGATCATTTCGAGGCTATCCTGCATGAGGGCGTAGGCGATGCCGCGCCGTTGGTAGTCCGGATGGACGGCAACGTTGACGATGACCCACGTTTTACCGTCGTAACCGCTGCCATCGGCTGGATAGGTGGAGACGTTACCGACTAAGCGACCATCGGCGACCCAGACATAGCCCAAGCCCATGCCCTGCATGAGGGTGTTGAAGCCGCTCAGGAGGCCAAGACCGGGCATGCTGCTCATGGTACGCATTTCACGGACGGCAGCGCGACCGTTGTTATCCATGCTGCTGGCAAAAGCGATTTCGATGAGATCCGCCAAGGGGGCAAGGTCTGTCCGTAGATTCACCTGACGGGAGCCTTCACGAATTCTGCCGGGGTTTTGGGGGGCGTCTACACCAACCACTTTGCTTTAATCCTTCACATATAAGGGAAAGCGTAACCCCAGCGCACGCACCTGTCAAGCCAGCGCAGAGCCGGTCATTACATCCGCCGTTATTGACGGCGGGAACAGGCGTAGACGGCGCGCTTTTATGGCGTTTGTCGGCGGGAAGACGGGGGTTTGGCGCTTTTGGCTGCGGGAAGTCCGGTGTTGGCTGCCGCCATGCGGCAATGGCAGCGGGAAGCAGGGGGACAGCCGCCGGCAAAACGAAGGCGTATGCGGGAAGGAGGGGAACTGCCGCAGACAAACGCCGCCACTGCCGCCATATCCGCCATAAAAATGGGCGGTGGGTTGAGCGGGCGGTGGGTGGTCGGGAACATGGTAGACCTCAGGTGAAGTGAGCAGAAAGGAGACTCTATTTTAGAACAAATATTCTCAAAAGTCAAGTGGGGTACAGATAAAGGCGGGCAAGAGATGAGGCGAGAAACGGGAAATTCTCACCCACCGTTTACCCGCCGCTGGCGGGATGGGGTAAAATCTGCTGTTGGATAACCGAGTGTGAGCCGCTATCATTGTAGCCCGTTCAGCAGGTTTGATTTCAGACAGCCTGCAACCGTCACAGGTGGGTTCGGTGTGATGACACGCGGACGACCTCGAAATAACGGAGATAGTGCAGTATATGACAAGACAAAACTACGGATCGTTACGCGGAGGCGGCAGCGGCCGCCGAGGTGGGGCATGGCAGTGGACGGTGATCGGGTTCGTATTCGGGTTCGGCTGCGCGGCCATACTGGGGCTGGTGCTGGTGATCACGGGGGCGACCGAAGGAATTGGTGGACTGTTTACGGCGAATAACCCGACACAGACACCGTTCGTCATCACCAACACGCCAGAACCATTCACCCCTACCCCAGAACCAACCGAGGCACTGCTGCCGACTGAAACACCCACGGTGATACAGGTCGATGTGCTGGCACCGACGGCAACGCCTACGACCGATCCGGCACTGATCGCGGTAGAGCCAAGCCCAACGGCAACGGTCACGGCACAGTCGCTGCTCGACCAAGCCTCTAACACGGCGGCGCAGCAACAAGTTTCCGACATTCCACTCCTGCTGCAAAATAAGCTTTCGATCCTGATTCCGGTGTCGGGCGGGACGTTCCAGATGGGAACGACGGCGGCAGAAGTGGCGAACGCGGTGCGGGAATGCAGCGATTTGTGGGAAGCAACCTGCGACATCAACTGGGGCAGCGATTCGTTCCCGGTGCATAATGTGACGGTCAGCCCGTTCCAGATCGAGGAACGAGAGGTCACATACGACCAGTATCTGGCATTCCTGAATTCGTTGGGGCCGAACCGTCACCGCAACGGCTGCCAAGGGCAGTTGTGCATCGTGACGCGCGGTGAAGATGAAAACAGCAATATCATTTTTGACAGCGTGAATTACCGTGTGAACGCGGCGATTAGTGAGTTTCCGGTGGTGGGTGTGACGTGGTACGGCGCGGCGGCATATTGTGAGGCGATTGGACGCCGGCTGCCGACGGAAGCCGAATGGGAACGGGCAGCACGCGGGCCGCAGGACAGCCTGTATCCATGGGGCAACACCTTCGACACATCGCTGGCACGGACGAGCCGCCCACGTGAAACGGACGCGGCGCTGATTGGCCCACGACGTGTGGCGAGTTATCCGCCGTCGAACGCGCTGTACGATATGTCGGGTAATGTGGCGGAATGGGTGTTTGATTGGTACTCGCCAACATACTATACGATTCAGGCTCAGTCTACCGCGCCTGACCCCAGCGGCCCGCCAGCGGGTGTGGAAAAGGTGGTGCGCGGCGGTTCATGGGACGCGGTTCCGTTCTTCGCACGGACGGTACACCGCCAGAGCCGTGACCCGTTGAATCCGAGCCAGTGGATCGGGTTCCGATGCGCGGCAGAGACGAGCGCGAACACGACCGGCGGAACAACGAATAACCTGCTCACGGGCGGAACCCCGGTCCAGAATCAGTTGATCGCCCCGACGACAAGCGCAGCGACGGGCGGTAACGAGGAAACAACCTCTAACGCCGCGCCGACACTGCCCGCGCCGCCGATTCAACCGACGCAGAACAGCGGGCCACTGCCGACACTGGATTCGGGCGGTTAGCGTAAGCAGCAGGAGCATTGAAAGAAGCGTACTCGATGGGGTACGCTTTTTTATTGTGGAAGCGGTGCAAAAGCGATCAAGCTGATTTGACCTATAATACTCTTAACGTTTGACGTGATCGGGAGGGTAAAATGCCGCAACATCCTTCGCTCGCATGGGCACAACACTTCACCAGCCGTTCACATGGCAATTGGCCGGGAACCGACCACGCCATTTACAAGATGAGTGATTTGATGGCGAAAGGGGTGCTCGACCAGAACATGGCGCGGGGGGTACTGCATGACTCGCTGCTGATGGATATGGTGTGGGAGGTAACGTGGGCGGATGATGATGGACTGCCTGACCCGTATTTGCCAGAGCGATTCGCGCAGTGCAACGGGTTCGTGATCTTCATGCACGGGTGGACGGGGAACCATATGATCTGGGAGGATATGCCCGCGATGCTGGTGCGGGCGAACCCGAACTTGATCGCGATTGCGGTGGACCATAACGGATTCGGAGGATCGCGTTTTGTAGTGGATACGCCTGATCTGGGACAATGCTGCCCGCCGTCGGCGATGGCGGCGATGGAACGGTTGGTACAGGTGTTGAAAATCCGGCGGCAACCGGGCGAGACACAACGTAAGGTGATCAACTTCGTGGGGCACAGCATGGGCGGGGCTGCCCTTTTCTACTTGAATCCGACGCAATACGATTATGGAGAGGAAACGCGGTACGCGATTGCTCCGGCGCTGCTGCTGAACGACACGAACCATCGGATTTTCTTCAACGCGATGGGATTGGGGATCGGGATTGTAGATAAGCTGCGGATTTTTGAACCTATCGAGGGGATCATCAAGCCGAATATGGTGGAGGCAGTGTGCGAAGGATCGAGCGAGTTCGTGAAGAAAACACACCTGCGACAGTATGATGAGACGCCGCGCGGGACGACCTCGGCAACCTTCCGAGCGATGGGACTGCTGCAAAATTGGGAAATCGCCCACCGATGGGACTTGTTCCGGGTGATGCTGGGGCATAAGGACAGTCTGGTGGGGTTGGTGTCGATGATGGATATGTTGAGCACGCTGGAAGTTCCGGCTGCGCACATCCGTGTGGTGGCGGGTTCACATTATATGTTCAGCGTCGGGCCGCAGACGGTGTTCCAACACGCACAGAACCGTGATCTGGCGGTGCAGGAAATCCTCGAATTACACGAGCGAGCGCTGGAGATGCAAAAGAAGGGGCGTGGCAGCCGAGGGTTCGGATAAATAAAAGAGCGACCGGTGTGGTCGCTCTTTGTTTTAGATGATGTTATCAAGAGGTCCACACATTACCGGGCGCGGCTTCCTTATTGCGCCACGGCGTACCGAGCCACGGGAGGAGGAAGTAATCGGCACCGTAGTAACCCGCGACCTTCCACGCCAGAACCAAGAGGATGGCGGCGAGACCTAAAAAGCCGTTGGTGCTGGCAGAACCGGCCATGATGAAGTTCCAGTTCATGAAGGCACCGAAGAAAGCTGCGATGCCGACGAAAGCACCGATAATCAAGGCGATGCCGACCGCAAGTTCACCGATGGCAATGAGCTTGGCAAACCAGACATAGGAGCCACTATCGAGCAAACCCTGAAGGAAGCTGCGATACCAGTCGTAGGTGATGGGAGGGCGACCCTGTTCGGGGATAGCGACGGCGTTAGTCCAGAAACCCTTGAGGGCTTCACCGGTTTCCATCCAACCGGGGTTCTGGATCTTGCCAGACGCGGAGTTAATCCACGAGAGACCTAGCAGCACACGGATGATGACCCAGACCCAAGCGATGCGTGTGTCGTTAAACAAGAAGCGAGCGAAAGGCGGATCTTCAATAATACGCCCAGTATGTGTTGTCACAGCCTTGTTACTCATTTCTCTCCCTCCTCGTTGGTGCGTGCTATCTGACTGAACTGTCCCCATTATCCCCGTATTACTTCCTATTCAATAGTGAATATCATCAGGGATCGAACTATGCAAATGTCATATAGGGGGATATGGGATATGAGGGGGCGAATTGGGGGTTTATGGGGCGGGATTAGGGGTAATTGTGAGGTGATGGGATGAGGATAGACAAGAAAAAGCCCCTCGGAGCAGCAGGAGGGGCTTTTTCGAATATTAAGTTTCAATAAATCTATTCTTGAACATCCTTAATTCAATACCGTACACAGCTTTATTGTCGCTTGAATGGGAGGCCGTGGGGTATGACATTGTTCACTTCATCCGCACGTCAAATGTCATGGTTCAGGGGGCGAGTCATCCGAAGTGGTTCCGATGGAGGGATAAAGGGCGACGAGCAGGCCGTAGGGGTGATCATCAGGGGAAGCGGTTTCGGCAAGATCGGCATATTCTTTGACGAGGGCTTTGAGGCGGCGATAAAAAGACTCGGCGGCTTCCGGCGAGAGGTTGAGGGTTTTACGGGAGATCAAGAGGGAGCGATTGAGGGGTTTGTCGTCCCCTTCGCTGGGCGAGACATCGAGAACATCGGCTTCGGCGCTCTTTTGAATGTCTTCACGGGTGTCATCGAGCAAGCCGGTGAGCATGACATTGAGGCCTTCTTTACCGGCCTCGGAGGTCAGGGAGAAAAGCTCACGGTCAACGCGGTAGTTGAAGGCGGCGGCTTGATACTGTTTTTCGACAATGCCAGAGACGATGCGGGTATCGACAACACGGATGAGCGCGCGCTCCTCCAACTGTTTGATGTGGTAGTAGAGTTTGGTGGGGGGAAGGTGGAGGACGGAGGCGACCTGCTTGACTGTGCGCGGGGCTTGAGTGCAAAGTTCGACTATTTGAAGGCGGAGCGGATCGGCCAATACTTTTAGGGTTTCAAGGTCGTTGATGGTGTATTCAGGCTCAGGCTTATACGGATGTTGGTTTGGTTCGGGTTTTGCGTCAAGCATGATCGATACGATCTAATCCCAGCACTAGCATGCATCATATTACAAATTCACTGCATTATATACCGTATGTCATTCCATAATCCATTACCAGTCGATAAATAAAAACGAGGCGACAGGTTTTGACCTGAGGCCTCGTTTAAGAAGAACCGGGTATCGGTTCAGAAGCTTGCTCCACGATTAGCGATTCTCCTTTTTGCGGATGTCCGCAAGTTTCTTGCGAAGGGCTTTCATCTGACGAGAGAGGCGGTTTTGCCTCGCAGTCCGCAGATGGTCGGTCTGAAGGGCTTTGGCGAGCATGAAATTGACATTGAACATAGGCACATCTCCGTGAAAGTGTTAATTGAACCGAATTGAAATGAATGATTAGTTTACAACATTTAAATTAAATTCAATGTTCAAGATAAATGGTACACCAAGAAGGAGTTCAATGTCAACAGAATTCTCAAACATTTAAATAAAATTTTATGGTGCAACTTCTGAACTTGTGGGACGTATAGAATAGCAGCGACAACCACCCAGATTCGCGGGGTATCCATCCTGAATTAGAAGGCCGGTGGTACAATACGAAGGATGGAAAATAACCAATTGTATTTAGGAGAAACCCGGCATTATGTCTGCATGGTGGGGGTCGAAAAGTAACGTAACCGCACGACTACGCCTAGAAGTGGAGGCGATGCGGGCTACATTCGACAATACGTTTAAGTTGATCGTACCGCCTTCGGGTGTTCTGTACTGGGAAGGCGATGTGGAGTTGAATCTGGCGACGTTGGAGTCACCGACGCACCGGATCAAAATCTTGTACCCGAATGAGTACCCGAACCGACCGGCTGAGGCTTATGTACTGCGCCCGCGTATCTATAGTGAGAAGCATCAGTATGAGGATGGGCAGCTATGTTTGTTCAACCCGAAAGATGGGACACAATATGGATGGAACCCCAGCAAGTCGACGGCGGTAACCGTGGCAGCGTGGGCCGTGCAGTGGTTGTATGCGTATTATACATGGCGGTCAACCGGACAGTGGCCGGGGATCGAGGAACGCGTTGATCCGAATACGCCGCTCCCGCCGCGCCGTCGTTAAAAAAGGCAAGATGATGATTGGTCGGCTACGAATGACCAAAAACACTTCAATTCCCAATCTGGTGGTGGCGCAGCGGGTGATCGATAAGATGGCCGAAGCGGCGCGTCATTATTTGCAGGATGAAACCGGTGAGGCGATGGTGGGG
>JAFLCH010000185.1 GCA_017303775.1 Anaerolineae bacterium
AGCATCCATCAGCAGTCATGGCCGGTTTACGACTCCGCGAAGGCTGCGGAAGATACCGTGACGCTGGTGGTACAGGTGAACGGCAAAGTGCGTGACCGCATCGACGTTCCGGCTGGCATCACGGAAGGCGACGCGCAGGCTGCCGCGCTGGCTAGCGAAAATGTGCAAAAGCTGCTGAACGGGGGCAGCCCGCGTAAGGTTATCTTTGTGCCGGCACGCAGCGGGCAAGAACCCAAAATCAACGTGGTCATCTAACCACGAACCCATATAAAAGAGGCAGAGCGAGACTGCGCCCTGCCTCTTTCGATCAACCTCACAACCACCGCCCGTATCGTGCGCGGCCCGGCCTCACGCCAGCACCAGATGAATGCCCAGATCATGTATCTTGCGAACCAGTTCCTCGCTCAAGGCATGATCAGTGACCAGCGTGTGAATATCCTCAATCGCCACCACCTTCGCCAGCGCTGATTTCTGGAACTTGCTACTGTCGGTCACCACAATCATCTGGTCGGCACAGGCGATGCAGGCGCGGAACAATTCGGCTTCTTCCGGCGTCTCGGCGCTAATTCCATGCAATACAGAAATGGCCTTCGCCCCCATAATCACTTTATCCACATGAAGCTGCTGCAAAATGAGCCGTGAAAGCGTTCCGCGCACCGCCTGTTCATCCGGGTCAATCGTCCCTCCGGCCAGCACCACCTTATGCTGCTTTTGATCCAGTAGTTCGCTCGCAATCAACAGCGAATCCGTCACAATCGTTAGCTCATCATGCTGCGCCAACTCTCGCGCCACTGCTAACCCGGTGCTCCCACCCAACAGCAGCACCGTATCGCCGGTTCGGATGAGCTGCGCTGTCGCCCGCCCAATCCGTGCTTTTTCCTCAACATGCTCCAACTGGCGGTGAATGATCGGGGACTCACTCGTCGCAACTTTCCCGATTCGCATCGCCCCCCCATGCACCCGCTGAACCAAGCGCCGTTCCGCCAGCGCCACCAGATCGCGCCGGATGGTCGCCTCACTGACCGCGAAAACTTGGCTCAGTTCAACCACGGTCAGACTGCCCCGTTCGTTGACCATATTCGCAATTCGATCTTGTCGTTCCAATGACATTAAATCGGTGTTGTTCATCATCCAGCAGTCCCTTTTTAGCCGCGTTAGCCTGTGTCGCAGCATCTCTCCAAATTCTAGTCGCCTCAAACATCTGCCGCCAATACCCTACGCCAAACAGCCCGCTTCCTCATCATCATCGAATGCGAGCTGATCATTTTACGGGATGTGAGTCTGCTTTGCAGCAGGTGAGTTGAATTACTGAGGGTTTTGTTCGGGCTGATTTTGAAGAAATTGGTGGATCATAGTGGCACTCGGCGCGTTGGTCGCGCCCCCTACCTGCGTCACTGCCTGTGCTCCACAAGCCACCGCGAACCGCAGCGCCTTTTCTATCTCCATGCCTTCAATACAGCGTGCGTACAGAAAGCCGGCGTTAAAAGCGTCGCCAGCCCCTGTCGTATCAACCACTTGGACGGGCAAGCTTGGAACTGCAACCTGCGTTCCATCCGGTTGATAGGCCGATGCGCCTTCTGCTCCGCGTTTCACAAGGAGTATGCCTTTGATCCTAGTGGCAAGGCTTTCAATGCGGCCATTTGCGCCGGTTAAGGCTTGTGCTTCCGACTCGTTCGGGAAGAAATAATCGGTTTGCGCCAGAGTCGGCTCCAAGTACGGGTTTGCGCCCCAAACCTCTAACGGGTCCCAACCCACATCCAACGATGTGGTAAGTCCAAGCTTGCGCGCGTGTTGGAACACCCCCGGAAGGGCGGCCTGTAAACCACTTTGCAGAAAGAATGACCCGACATGCAGGTGATCATACTGTGACAGCAGTTCTACGGTAAGATCCCGCCCATCATAAAGGGCAATTGTACCGGGGTAGGTCAGCAGCGCTCGATCCTGGCTGTAAGTGAGGGCAATTGTAACGCCCGTACTGCTGACTACCCGCTGAATGTGTTTGGTGCCGACCCCATAGTGCTTCAGTTCCCGAAGCACGAACTGCCCAAAATCGTCATCGCCCACAATACCGGCGAAATCTACAATCACCCCTAAGGCCGCCAACCGTGCAGCCGTAATGGCCGATGAACTTCCCAAAACAACCTGAAAATCCGTTCCGATCAGTTCGCGCCCCTTTATCGGGAGCGAGGGAAGCCCACTAAGCACCAAATCAACATTCAATTCACCTGCAACGAGGATACGAGTCATGAAACTATCCTTGCATCCAATCGGGCAAGTAAGGAGCCTGAACCCGGCTCATTTCGTCAAACATCTGCCGGATTTCGGCGGGTGAACAAACGGCTGCCGTCAATGGATCAAGCATGAGCGCATAAAACGCGGCTTCACGGTTACCTTCCAGAACGGCTGTCGAGACCAGATCATGAACGGCCATGTGACCGGCGTCCAACGCTGCGAGCTGTGTGGGGAGCGCCCCGAAATGCGTCGGTTGGATGCCGTCCCGGTCAACCAAGCAGCGCACCTCAACCACGCCATCCTGCGGCAGATTAGTGATGAGATGCGTGTTCAGGACATTCCCGTAAATCACGGTTGGCTTATCGGTCTCCATCGCTTCCACAATGTAAGATGCATATTCCGGGCCACGTTCCAGTGTCAGCGGTTCTTCGTCACGCAGCATCCGGCCAATCCACTCGTCCGACTCTTGACGCCAACGCGGCCAATTATTGGCGTAAAAGCCTGTTTCGCCCAGATACTCGGGGCGCATATATTTGTCGATCAGGTCGGGACGTTTGCGGAAATAAGCGGTGTACTCGGATGTGTGACCGCTGCTTTCCGTCACAAAAGCCCCCAGATGCAGCATCATCTCGAAGCGAACCGGATCTTGCTCGTAGATCGCGGGGTCTTTGGCTTTCTCTCGCAACAGCGGATACATATCTTCGCCATCCCGTGTCAATTCGACGAGCCACGCCAGATGATTAATCCCTGCTGCGCGATATTTAAGTTCGTGATGGGGTACGCCCAGATATTCCGCTAATTGTTGGGCTGTGTTCTGAATAGAATGGCACAATCCTACGATGGGCAATGTCGAGGCGCGCAATCCAGCCAAACAAGTCAGTGACATGGGATTGGTATAGTTCATAACTAATGCACCCGGCGCTAACTGCTCGGTATCCCGCAAAATATCAATCCAAGCAGGGAGGGTGCGAAGTGCCTTGAAAATACCACCGGGGCCAATTGTGTCCCCAATACACTGGTTAACACCATACTTCATCGGAATATCAAAATCATGCCGGACATTTGCGAGGCCGGCCACCTCGATCGTATTGATGAGATAATCAGTACCCGGAAGCACGGTTTTCCGGTCGGTAGAAGCCTCTACACGCCATTTGCCTTCGCGCCCTGTCGCAGCAATCGCCTTCTCGGCAATCCGATGAGCCAATTCAAGCCGTTGGCTATCAATATCCACTAATGCAATAACACCTGTTTCGAGTGCGGGGGTGAGAAGCAGGTCGGTGATAATTTCAAAGGCGAAAACTGCGCTTCCTGCTCCGATTATGGTTATTTTGCTCATAAATCTTATTTGCCTTCCGGCTATTGTGCACATTTATGACTAATCATGTTTATTTTACCGTTCAAAAACTTGCACGTCAACGTTTTAGGATGTATATTGATCAAAATCAATCATAAATGCACAAAGACGTGACCAAATGGTATCATCCACAACCTATCAAGAAATCATGACCCAGATTGATGCTTGGCAAGATGCGCTTCAGACCATCCAAACTAAGCAGTCCGACATTAAAAATCTCTGGCAAAATGGGCGTTATGATCAAGTCATTTTTATGGGCTGCGGTTCAACCCATTATCTTTCTCAAACCGCGGCAAGCCTTTTTCAGGCAAAAACATCAGTGTCTTCCCGCGCTGTACCGGCATCTGAATTACTCTTCCACCCGGAAAGTATATTTGTGCCACAGAAGCGCACGTTGATGGTTGCAATCTCCCGTTCCGGCGCAACCACCGAAACGATTCAAGCGGCACAAGAGTTTCTTCAGCAGAAGCGCGGTGAGGTCATTACCGTATCCTGCTACAGCGACAAACCCCTCAATCAAACTGCCACATTGAGCCTAGCAGCGCATCAAGGGCAGGAAGTTAGTATCGCGCAGACCCGCTCATTTTCTGCCATGTTAGTACTCGTGGAAGGTTTGGCACGCTTAATAGGCGGCGACCCATTTGAGGCGAATGTTTTCGCGAACGTCAGCCCACACTTCATCGAAGATGCAGCTCGCATCGCCAGCTCATTCACAGATTCACAACGCTTCCAGCGTTACTTCTACCTCGGCAGCGGCTTACGTTACGGGTTGGCATCCGAAGCGATGCTGAAAATGAAAGAAATGTCTCTCACCAGTGCAGAAGTTTTCCATCCACTGGAATTTCGGCATGGTCCGAAATCAATGGTGGATCAGGAAACCGTTGTTGTTGGCTTGCTTGGAGACAAAGCATATGCAGCGGAGCACGCGGTGCTGAAAGAAATGAAGGCGCTCGGTGCAACTACACTCGCCATTGGCCCTGCACCCGATGCTGATTATTCCTTACCACAAACAACCAGCGCTTTGGTCTATACCATGCCTATTTTGCAATGGTTTGCTCATCAGCGCGCAGTGAACAAAGGCCTCGATCCGGATCGTCCACGTAACCTTGAACAGGTTGTACATCTGGAATCAGCAAATTTGTGATCAATTACTACATTCAAGGAGGATCCTATCGAGAGGAACGCACTACCCAGCAAACTCCCCGAATGATTTTATAGATAGAGGAGACACAGACAATGCGAAAACTACTCATAACAATCCTGTTTTTAATGCTCACAGTCACTGTTGTATCGGCGCAAGAGCCGGTTACGCTGCGTCTCTGGGCGCATCAAGAAGGGGCGTTTAACGCGGGAACTCAGGCGCTCATTGATGCCTATATGGCTGAAAACCCCAATGTGACTATTCAGATGGAAACCTTTGCATATGATCTGTACATTCAGACGCTCCAGACTGCCCTCCCCGCCGGAGACGAAGCCGATATTCTGGCATTATTCGGTTCATGGGTGTGCAGTTACGCCGACCGTCTGGCGCCTATGCCAGAAGGCGTTGTAGATACCTCATTGTTCTTTGAAGCCGCACTTGACGGTTATACCTGCAATGAGGGGGTTTACGGGCTGCCGCAGGAATTCAACCTTGAATATGGAGCGGTACTCGTCAATAAGAGCCAATTCGAAGCAGCAGGCTTAACATACCCGCCGGCGTGGGCGGATTGGGAAGCTTTTATCGCTGATGCGAAGGCGCTGGCACAGACGGGTAACGACGGCCTCATGAGCGTCGCCGGATACCACTTCACCAATGCTGACGCCGTCACCTTCAGTTTCTTAGCGGGTATTCTGCAAAACGGTGGTGATTATTGGAATGAAGATCGCACCGCTTTTACCTTCAACACGGATGCTGCTCGTACGACGCTCAACCAGATGGTACGGATGGTCGAGGAAGGGATTGTTGATCCGGTGCTGTTTAATGACTCGGCGAATTGGGGCGGCAACGCTTTCTTCACCGGTCAGGCGGCCATTACGTTGATCGGCCCGTGGGCGGTGTACCTGAAAGAAGATTTCCCCGACTTCGGCGAGTTCGACTATGTTGCCCTGCCCAGCTTTGGCGGTGAACCGCATTTCGCGGCTGACTCCGGATGGGGTTTGACTGTCTCGCAGAACAGCGCGGCTTCTGATGTCGCATGGGATTTCTTGAAGTTCGCTGCCGCAACCTCAGAAAATGCACTGGAATGGAATAAGACCTCACACACCATTCCCGCGCTGCGCTCGCTGGTGGAAGATGAAGCGGCTCGCGACGCAATTCTGGCTGACGCACCGTGGCTCGGATCGGTATTCCCGCTGCTGCCTTATGGGCGTTACATCGGGGATATGCCCGACCGTGATCTGGCTTTCTATGACATCATTTACCCGTACATTCTGGATACACTGCAAGGGGTGATGTCGGCAGACGAGGCTTTAATCTTGATCGAAGAAGACACCAATTCTACCTTCGGATAGGGTTTGATCCATACCTTCGGATAGGGTGAGAAACGCTCGTGCGGGTGTTTCTCATCCCTATATTGACGCACCGCATAACCTCATCAAGTGGAATCCTGTCTATGGAAAACGTTGACCTTCAAGCATTTACACTCTATTGGCTGGTAATCTGGGCGGTGTTAGGCAGTGCCATCACGCCGCTGATCTTCGATCACAAGCATCGTTCCCCATGGCGCGGCGCGTTACTGGGTTTAGTGGTTGGGGCTGCTTCTGGTCAACTATTCGGGCGAGTTATTCTGGTGTTATTGATGCCGGTAGTGCCTCAACTGGCGACATGGCTGAGTATGCTTGGCGGGTTAGTACTACTCCTGCCCCTGTGGATGTTCGTCAAACCCGTTCAGCAAACTTCCCCCGCGCATCAGGGATTCGTCGCAGGAACCATCACACCGCTCACCTTTTATCTGCTTCTCCTCAGTGTATTTCCGCTGGCATGGGCCTTACTCCTCGCGTTTTTCGACTACAGCCCACGCCGGGCGGGCGGACCAATACTGGGTTTGGGTGAGGGTAATCCATTCGTGGGGCTGCAATACTTCCAGACGATGATTTCCGGTGAAGGGCGAGACGGCTTGATTTTCCAGAACAGCTTCCGCAATACGCTGCTGTTCACGGCGCTGGTCGTCCCGATCAACATGCTCATCACGATACCACTGGCTGCTATGATCGAGTCGGTGCACAGTTTCATGAAGACGGTTTTTCGCACGATTTATTTTTTGCCGGTTGTCACCTCTTCGGTAGGTGTAGCCGTGATGTGGGGATATATCTATAACACGCAGTATGGTTTATTGAACGGCGTGCTTTCGAGTGTCGGTATTCAGCCTATCGGTTGGCTACAAGATCCACGCGCGAACCTTCTGGGTGTCCCGGCGGCACTGATCGCAGTGGTTATCGCTTATCTCTGGCAGGATTTCGGTTATAACCTCGTCATTTTCATCGCCGCATTGCAAAACATCCCTGACCAGATGAAGGAAGCAGCACGGGTAGATGGGGCGTCACCGTTACAGGTTTTCTGGTATATCACACTACCACTTTTACGCCCGACAATTCTGGTCACATCCGTCCTAACCGTGATTTCCTCGTTTCAGGTCTTCGACCTGATTCAGGTGATGACTCAAGGGGGGCCGGGGCGAATCGGGCAGACGCGCGTGCTGGTGCTGGATATTTATGAGAATGCCTTTCGCTTCGAGAAGATGGGGTGGGCGGCGTCGATTTCTGTGGTGATGTTTCTGGTGGTGGCACTGCTGACCATTATTCAGACCCGTGTCCTGCGCACACAGTGGGAGTATTGAGTTATGAATCAGGTTCTCTCCGAAACTAATTCCAACCCGAAACCATCTGATTCGATGCCGCGAATTGCGTGGGGGAATGTCAGCCGGCAGACGCTGGTTTATGTGCTGCTCACGGCTGGATGCATCATCACCCTGATCCCGTTCATCTGGACGATCATGGCGTCCTTCAAAACGCATGCTGAAATCATTGATCCGGCGAGAAGGACGTTCATACCCAGTAACTTTACACTGAACAATTACAACACGATCTTCAATGATACCTCGCTGCCACTGGCGCGGTTTTATGCTAATAGTTTGTTTGTAGCCCTGAGCAATGTGGTCATCCATACATTTACCAGTTCTTTATTCGGTTATGTGTTCGCCAAGTTCAACTTTCGCTTCAAGCGCATCCTGTTCGCCTATATCCTTGCGACGTTGATGATCCCCTTCCAGCTAACGATGATTCCATCCTACTTAATCCTGCTGGAGTTTAACCTGACGAACAATTTGCTGGGATTGGTGGCCTTGAGCTGGTTCAACGCATTCGGAATCTTTTTGATGCGGCAGTTTATGCAAAGTATTCCGGATGAGTTGTTGGACGCAGCGCGGGTGGATGGAGCGTCCGAGTGGACAATTTACTTGCGAATCGTAATCCCGCAGGTGCTACCGGCTCTGGCGACATTTGGTGTGTTGGTGTTCATCTCCAATTGGAACGCTTACCTGTGGCCGCTGATCGTGCTACAGGATGTGGAGACGCGAACGCTGCCGATTATCCTCACGTGGTATAACGACCGGCACACGAGCGATCTGGGCTTACAGATGGCGGCTTCTATCCTCATCGTCATGCCAGTATTAGTGGTGTATGTGTTCCTACAGCGCTGGGTTGTACGCGGGTTCACACTGAGCGGATTTAAGGGGTAGTACGATGAAACGCTGGCTTATAGTCATACTCCTATGCCTGTTTGCTGTCTATCCCGGTGCGGCACAGGACGCGACTGAAGCGGGTGAACAATCCGTCGCAGGGCGCAACTGGGAGGGCGTGGATGATTACATCATTCAACTGCAACGCGCCC
>JAFLCH010000186.1 GCA_017303775.1 Anaerolineae bacterium
TGCTGGCACGGGCGCGCACTTTTTCGAGGATGCTCTTGCGGATGACAAAAGATTGCTGCCGCGAGAGACGCTGCAATGCCTGCCCGTCAAACGGAATATTCAGCATTGGCATCCGAATCGATTGTTGAGAGTATGCTAGCGCGCTGATGGCATGAATCGGGTTCTGTTCCAATAACCACCAGTGCAGTTCGCCATGGTTCGCCGCGGCCACTTCGCCTAGATCGCGATAGTCATCCGCGTCACAGAACTCGCCAAAGATCCACGGCCTCGCCGGACGCCAATCCCGCCGGAAGTGATCCATCAGCGGGTTGAAGTTGTGTAAATCGCAGTAGAAGTGATAATCGTTGAAGTCTGCGAAGTCGAAGGCCAGCCCCCCATACGCCTCACCAGAACCGCTGTTGTCGCAGGCCAGTACATCCTGTGTGCTGGCGCGCAGGATGTCATTCAATTGCCCGAGCAGGACATCATCCACCGATGATCCCAACTCGCAGCCCAAACTGTAAATCACAATCGAAGGGTGATGGTTGACCGCCGCTAGAATGTCAGCATATTCCACTGGCGCTTGTTGTCGCAGTCGTTCGCTCACCTTGGGCAGCCACAGTGGCAGCTCCAGCCACAGCAGCATCCCTTCTTCGTCCGCGATCTCAAAGTAGAGCGGGGAAGGAACGTACAGGCAGAGCTTGACCATGTTGTAACCGTATTCCCGCACCCGCCGGAATTCATCACGGATTGTTTCCGCATCCGGTGCAGGGCACAGAATTTCCGGGTACCATCCCCAATTCAAGACACCACGCAGGCCATAAGGCTGGTTGTTCAGCATTAGTTGGTCGCCATCGCGTGAAAGACTGCGGAATCCGAATTGTTTTTGGACTCTCGTCACCAGAGTTCCGGTTGCATCCCGCAGCGTGAGTTCGGCAGTGTAAAGTGCCGGATGAGCAGGGTGCCAGAGCTGTACCGGATCGACCGATAAACCTGCTTCGATTGCGGCTTCACTCACTTGGGCTTGCCATGACGCCGCTTCGTGTCCGTCCGGCGTGAGGATTCGCACTACAGCCTTCAACCCATTTGCTTGATGTGTCGACGCCTGCACCATGACAGCGCCGCTGTGCGGGTCGCTAGTCAATCTTAAATTGCTAACAGCCGCTGTTGGAAAAAAAGCTAACCGCGCCGGCTGCCATACCCCGCCGAATGGGATGCAAACATCCGGCAAAAATCCCGCCAGCGACTCGCGCATCGGGAAGCGCTCCCCCGGTTTGTAAATTGTCAACCGAAGGTCATTTTCTTGGCCGGGGCGAACTGCTGATGTGACATCAATCGCAAATGGCGTCCATAACCCGATATGCTCACCAACTGTGACACCGTTCACTTCGACTTCGACATGGTAACTGACGGCATCAAACTGAAGTTGAATGCAGCCGCCCGCCCAATTTTGTGGAATTGAGACACGTCGTTGATAGACGGCAGGCCCTTCTAGTTGGTGCGAATAACCCTGTGCTTCCCATGCGCCGGGAACTTGAATGCTGCCCCGCGCTTCGCCAAGCGTGAATGCCCATTCACCATCCAGCGGTAGCACCGGTGTGAGTTCATTATGCCACTGATCCATCATTTACAGTCTCGGCAGTCGCTCGGCAATTGGCAGCATTGCCGGGAACGGCTTATGTGGCTCGGCTTGATACCAGTAAGCTGTCGAGGCGTAATCGTTGGTCAGCTTATTCGCGTGACCATGCTCAATCGTCACCTTAATCGACTTCTCGAAGAAAATCGGGTCTTCAATGTGGTAACGATAGAGTGTGTTTTTGCCTCTCCAGCGCCAATCTTCTGTCCCCTGATACAAAATCAAGCCATGATAAGGAGCGCTGTATTCTTGGGTCGGGCAGAATGCCGTATTGAAGTAATCTTCGGTTCCTGTGCCATGAATGCCCGGCCATGGTTCACCATCCACGAATATCATGTCGTCCCCTTCGCCGTACCAGTCATTCGACTGGCGCGAGAAGCAGTCAATGTCCAGATGGCAGCCCACGTAATGCCCGCGCCCCTCGGCTTCCAGAATGACATAATTGCCGTCACCGGTGGTATTGGGCGTCCGCCAGACTTCGCGCATCCGGTCACGGTTATCTTCCCACCGTTCACCGGGGTCTTGCCAGCCGGGTGTAGGGTTGACTCGCCGCCACTGAGCGTGGAAGCGTCCATAATCGGCTAGTGATGTGCCGCCCGGATAAACTTCGTAGTCGATATAGAAGTAGAAATTTAGTTTTGCGCTGGCTTCGTTCACAATCTCGATGCGCGCGCCCGTTTCGAACGGCATTGGGAACCAGCAGTTGAAGCTGCGGCCATTTTCCGGACTCATTTGCAGGGGCAGCGACACAAAATTCCGCGTCATGCTGTGTCCCATGCCGAAGAAATCGCCCAGCGGTGTTTCTACACTGGGGGTATCCTCGCCATCCCAGTACATTCGCAGCAGCACCTTACGCAGCGTATACTTATCATCCGACCACAGTGTAGACCAGATATGCTTGATGCACCCCGGTTCGCTGATGGTCGCAATATCACGCGCTTGCCCCGGCTCAAATTCCCACCAATCGCTGTTCCCGCCAGCGCGGTCATAGCTGGAAAGACGCCGCCGTTTGACTCCCGGTCGCAGGAGTGGCAAACCTGCCAGTGTACTCATTCCCAAAACCATATGCAGCTTAACCTTTCATGCCCGTCAGTTGGATACCTTCAATGAAGTACCGCTGGGCAAAGAAGAAAATAATAATCATTGGGACCATGCTCATGACCGATGCCGCGATCAGGCGGTCGTAATAAATCGTCGCGTATTGATCTTGGAAGAAATTCAACCCCACCGATACCGGGAACAATTCCGGGCTGGAAAGGTAGATGAACGGCTCAAGGAAGCTGTTCCATGTCCACCAGAAGGTAAAGATGATGACCGTTGCGATAGCCGGTTTACTCAATGGCACAATGACGTTCCAGATCACCTGCCACACATTTGCCCCATCAATCCGTGCTGCGTCTTCCAACTCGCGCGGAATCGAGGAAAAGAACTGCCGCAGCATGAAGATGAGGAAGGCATTGCCGAAGAATGACCGGATGAACAACGGCCACAAGGTGTTGACCATATTGAGTTGCGTGAATAATTCGTACACCGGCACCAGTGTCACCGGGAAGGGGAGCATCATCGTGCTCAGCAGCACCAAAAATAGAAAGTTCTTGCCCGGCGCACGCAGCCGTGCGAACGCGTAGGCCACCACAACACATGACAGCACATGACCGATGGTGTTCAAAAGTACCAGCACAAATGAGTTGCGGAAGAAGGTTGGGAAGTAAGTATCCGCCACCTTGGTTTGCATTGCTTCGGTGTAACCGCTGAGGCTCAATTGAGGGTACATGGCACGGCTGAGCTGGCTAGGGCTGACGTCAAAAGCTTCTGTCACCGCCTCCTGTGGTACGATGAGCGTCATATCGCGTGAATCGCCCACCAGCGCCACCGAATTGGTTTCGCCGTTGTCCTCAAATCCATCCTGCACCCGGAACGGAATGCGGCCATAAGTATCACCACGCGCGGTGATGAGGCCGCCGCCCTGCGCCAAGCGCAGCGTCTGTGCATCCGCTACCTTAATCACGAGGCTCTCGTTCGTCCCGCTGATGAGGATTGCTACATCAATTGGTTCCCCATCTTCCGGTGAATACTGTGTTACCTGCATTTCCACACTGCCGACCAATCCGGCTTGGCGTTCACCCAGTTGAGCACGCGGCGCGACAAACGCAAATTGATCTAGCACTGCTTCATTGATGATGGGCTGCCATGACTCCTGCGCCAGCACCACATATTTCTGTGTGTCATCGTCCCCGATCTGCGAAAGCCGCAGTTCAGTCTCGCCTACTTCTGCAAATCCTGCGTCGCGCAGTTGACTGCTCGAAACAAGGGTTGCGCGCGCCGCAACTTCCGGTGCGCCGACAATATCCAGCGCTGACTCCGGCCCGATGGGGATGATTTGCAAGGTGAGGCCATCTTCCGTCGTGATCTCACGTCCGCGGAATTCCACGCCCTCGACAACTGGCGTAACCCGCCCGCCACCATTCACTTCATCCAGCGGAAAGCGTGCCACTGCCTCTTGCACATCTGCGACTTCCACAATGACAAAGTTGTCGCCGTCCCGTGCCAGCGCGATCACATCACGGCTCACCCCGTCAACCGTCCATGGGCGTACATTCAGCACCGCATCCCCCACATTGGTCGCCACAGCCTCGCCTAATTGATCCGCCGGAACTGAGCGCAAGTTGCTCAGTTTGCTGCTGTCAATCACGGTTGTATAACGTCGGGTGCCGATGCGGATTACCTTTTCCCTCGCTCCGTCCACCTCGGTTTCCCACAGGTTGAAGGTGCGGTTTGTATTGCCCGCGCGCACCTCTTCCCAATGCTGTGGAATCCAGATCGGCGGATCGCTGAAGATTTGCCACACTGGTTTGAAGCTGGCTGAAATCATCCACAGCATCGGAAAGAGCATGAAGACCGCACCCAGCATCAGGACGAAATAGCTAAAGAAATGACGAATACCACGCTGCCACGTCTTGGAGGTTCGCAGCGTGTGCCACCGGTTGGTGATCCCTTCTTTTGTCGAAGGTTGAGTCGTGGTTGACATAGCTTACTTCTGTTCGGTTTCGTAATAGACCCATGCCGCAGAGGAACGGATCACTAGCAGGGTGATGACCATGATGATGATGAACAGAATCCAGGCCAGCGCCGAAGCATAGCCCATCTGCACAAATTGGAAGGCGCGCCGGTACAGGTTGAGCATGTAGAAGAGGGTGGCGTCGTTCGGCCCGCCCCGCGTCATCACCCAGCCCGCATCAAACACTTGCAGCGCGCCAATAATTGCTAACACCACGTTAAAAAAGATCGTCGGGCTGAGCATCGGCAGCGTCACATTACGGAACTTGGCCCAGCCGTTCGCCCCGTCGATTTCTGCGACCTCATACAAACTTTCCGGAATGCCCTTCAGCCCGGCCAGATAAATCACAATCTGTCCACCTACGCTCCACCAGCTCATAATGATGAGAGCTGGCAGCGCCCATGTTTCGCTGGTTACCCAGCCCGGTCCTTTGATGCCAAACCAGCCCAAGACAATGTTGAGCAGGCCGCCTTCAGGTCGGAAGATATAAAGCCACAGCAGCGCAACCGCGATACTGCTCAAAATCGAAGGGAGAAAGAAGATCGTGCGCCAGAAGTTAACCCCGCGCAGTTTTTGAGAAAGTACCATCGCCAATGCCAGCGCGATGATCGTGCCACCCGGCACACTGCCGAGTGCATAAATCAAAGTCACTTTGACCGATTGCCAGAAGGCAGGGTCATTCACGATGCGCTCGTAATTCCGCAGCCCCACCCACGTCGGCGGAGACAGCAGGTTGTAATCCGTAAACGACAGATACAACGAGCGCAGCATGGGATAACCGAGGAAAACTACAAAGCCGATTACCCACGGTATGATCAAAATGTAGAACAGGAACGCTTCACGCTGTGCCAGCGTTGAGCGTCGGTTAATCCCTAAACGTTGCAGCATCATCTACCCCGGAGTCTTGATGATGGGGCAGGTGGTAAACCCGCCCCATACGCTTAAACATGAAGTGAGATGTGCTTTTAGGCCGAAGCTGCTTCAGCGAGGCAGGCATCCGCTTCCGCCGCCAGAGCGTCAAGCTCTGCCTTGATGTCAAGGCTGTCGCCGCCGTCGCTCAACACACGCACCAGCAAATCACCCGACGGGGTGAAGACACAAGCGCCATAATTCGGGTTCAACTGTTCGTCCAGTTGGTCGAGGTACTGCGCTTCCGCCACATATACGCCCCAGTACGGATCATCCACGCGCTGGAGTTCTTCCGACACGGCACGGTCCGCGCTCAGTGCCTTCAGGGCGAAGACGCGCTGGCCGGGTTCTGTCGTCAGCCACTTGAGCAGCAGCCAAGATTCTTCAGGATGTTCGGTTTTGGCATTAATGCCCCAACCCATCCACATTACCGCACTACGGTGCCCTGCCGGGCCGCTGGGGATCGGCACAACGCCCCAATCCAGATTCGGGGTGTCGTTGAACACATCCTGCCACCACGGGCCGTGGAAGGTCACACCAATCGAAATCTTGCCATCTTGGAACATCTGCACACGACCACCCTCAGTACCACCGATGACGGTTGCTGACGGGGCGACATGATGTGTGAACACCAGATCACGATACCATTCCCATGCTTCCACAGCGGCGTCGCTGTTCAGGTAGCCGGTGGTGGTGGTGCCGTCGTCGCTAATAGTGTGCGCGCCCCACGAGTACAGGTAGCTCTGGTAACCGCGCCACCAGCCATCGTTGATGATGTCCACGCCCCACTGAACCACGTCATCCGGGTTGAAGTCCGGGCTGGTGGCGTTGTTGCCACTGCTGTCCAGCGTCAGTTGCATCGCGATATCCAGCAGATCATCATACGTCCAACCCTCGCTGGGCAGCTCGATGCCCGCCGCAGCAAAGTGGGCGCGGTTTACATAGAAGGAGTTCACGCTGTAATCTTTGGCGATCGCCACTGGTGAACCTTTATAGAACCCTTGATTGAACACGCCTTCATAGAAAATCTCAGCCGGATCAAACCCTTCTTCGCCACTCAGGAAGGGGGTCAAATCGAGGAATCCACCTGCTTCGGCATACAGCGGAATCCATGATTCGCCAGTTGCGATCAGGTCAGGGGCAGTGCCGCTGGCGATCATCGTCAAGCGGCGTGTGTTTTGGTCATCACCAATATTGGGTTCAGCAACTACGCTGATGCACGGGTATTCGGCCGTGAAAGCGGCCAGCACCTGATTCATATATTCCACACGGTCACCGCTCGACCAGTCGTCGAGTCGCAGTGTCACCGTATCGCCGGTGCATTCACCCTGTGCCTGAACGTTGATGGCGAGAAAAGGAATGGAGACGATACAAACTAGAAGGGCTAATAGCCATTTGCGAGACATGTAAATTAATCCTCCACAATGCGCAATTTTCAAAACTTTTCAAGATCGGAACGGATCATTTTTTATGAGGCTTCCTCCTTCAATAGCAACAGATATTGTCTGTAACAATCGTAAAAAGTTGTCTGTACAAGTAGTGTAAGCCGTAATGGTATACCTGTCAAGAATTCGATGTTTCTCCCTCAAGTTGCTAAACTGCTTGACATCCCACGATGCCGAGAATACACTATGAGCTAAACATTTTTCTGAATATGTACAGTCCTTTCACGCCATAATGTCCAGTTAAAAGGTTGGTAAGAGAGTCATGACTGAAAAAGCCACACACCGCATTACGATTGATGAGAATGTCGAGTATCTGAAGCGCTATGCCTTTTTGGAACGCGCTTGCATGCGCACCCTTGCCGGTTGGCTGCCCGGTGTTCCGGAGTGGGAAGCCAAGAATGAAATCGGTTTGCACCTTTGGGAGAGCGCTGATGCCGCCGATGAAATCCGCGCTCGTCTGCGCGAGCTTCGCTGCCATCACCCCGAACGTGGCATTAGTCCGCTGCTCGAAACACTTGCAGCCGATCTCGACCATGCCCAGAATTCTGCTGAAGTCATCAGCACGGTCTATCTCGTCGTCAAAAAAGCGCTGCTGGAAGCTTATCGCCAGCACCCCGAAACCACATGGGCGGATTTTGACCGCCCCACCGTGAAGCTCATTGAACGGCTCGTTTCTGTCACTGAAAAGCAGATTGCGTGGGCCGAACAATTCTTCCCCGCCATCGCTGACCGTTATACTGGATGGCAGTCATGGCAGGCTTATATCGCAGGCTTATTGAGCGCGGATGGTGGCATTGATGGCAGTGGCGCGAAATCCAGCGCACCCATTCGTCCTGATGAACATCCTCTCCTCTTGCCGTGGAAGACCTGTCAGCGCATGTCCGACTGGCCGATCTTTGATCCAAATGTGGATGTCGAACCGGATCGCAAGTCCGAACCGGAAGCCCATCGTCTGTGGCGTTTCAAGCACTATCTCAACGAAATGACTGCTGCCGAAACCCTCGGTTCCATCCTCTGGATGACCCCCGAAATGCCGTGGGAATACCAACACAACGTCTCCCGTCACCTGTGGGATGAGATTCGTCACAGCCAGCTTGGGCAGATTCGCGTTCAGCAGCTTGGCCTGAACATTGCTGATGTGCCGCAGGTCGTGCAGATTTACAACGTCATGATGACCCTCCCTGCTGTCGACCAATACGCGCTCCTCACCACCGTCATTGAACCCAACGGCATGCCGGAAAAAACTGCTAACCGCGAACACTGGGAAGACATCGGTGACGACATCTCTGCTGCTGCTGTCAGCTATGACTGGAGCGACGAAAACTTCCATGTTCGTTGGGGTAAGAAGTGGACACCCGTCTTGCTGGAAACCTATCGTTACGACGAAACGCCTGAAGAGATCGCGCGTCGTACCGAAGACTGGTTGCTG
>JAFLCH010000187.1 GCA_017303775.1 Anaerolineae bacterium
GGAGTCCGGTCTGCCGCTCCGCCCTGTCGAATAAAAAAGCGCCCCGAAGGACGCTTTTGAACATCTGAACGCCAAACCGCAGCTTAACCGAACCGCCCGGAAATGTAATCCGCCGTTTCTTGCTGTTCCGGTTGTTCAAATAACTTCTGCGTCTGGTTGAATTCCACCAGCACACCCCACCGCTTTTCCTGTGCGTCCGTGCCTTCCTTGCGGATGCTGTAAAACGCCGTGTAGTCGGAAACGCGGGTCGCCTGCTGCATATTGTGCGTCACGATGACGATGGTGTAATTTGCCACCAGTTCACGCATCAGTTCTTCGATGCGCTGCGTCGAAATCGGGTCAAGCGCCGAGCACGGTTCGTCCATCAGGATAATTTCCGGCTCGACAGCGATGGCGCGGGCGATGCACAAGCGCTGCTGCTGCCCACCGGACAGCGCATAACCGGATTTCTTCAAATCCGTCTTAACATCGTCCCATAACGCCGCCTGCTTCAAGCTGCGTTCCACGATCTCGTCCAACTGGTTTTTCTTGCTAATGCCCAGAATGCGCGGCCCATACGCGATATTGTCGTAGATACTCTTGGGGAACGGGTTCGGTTTCTGGAACACCATGCCGATCCGCCGCCGCACCTGTACCGGATCGACATTCGTTCCGTACAGATTCTCGCCCCGGAACAAAACCTCGCCTTCCACGCGCGCATCCGGGATCAAATCATTCATCCGGTTGATCGAGCGCAGCACCGTACTCTTGCCGCAGCCCGACGGACCGATGAAAGCGGTGATTTTGTGGCTTTCGATGGCACAGTTCACATCCTTCACGGCCAATTTTGAACCGTAATAGATGTTGACGTTCTTAATCTCGATGGCGTTTGCCGTATGACCATTGGCTGACATTTACTGCACTCTCCTGCTAAAGCGCTGCCGGATGATGATCGCTGTGCCGTTCAACAGCACCAGCAGCACCAACAGCACAATGATGGCCGCCGCAGCGGTGTTCTTGAATTCCAGCTCCGGACGCCCCGTCCACTGGAAAATTTGAATAGGAATAACCGTGAATTTGGAAAATGGCCCGTTGGGGTCAATGCCGATGAAGGTCGATGCGCCCACGACAATCAGCGGCGCGGTTTCACCCACCGCTCGCGACATCGACAGGATCATGCCCGTCATAATACCCGGCAGTGATGAAGGCAGCACCTGCCGCCAGATCGTCTGCCACTTGGTCGCCCCGATGCCGAAGCTCGCCTCGCGGATTGTGCTCGGTACGGCGCGAATCGCCTCCTGCGCGTTGATGATAATCACCGGCAGGATCAGCAGCGCCATCGTGAATGCCGCCGCCAGCACCGTGCGCCCGTTCGTATCCGTCATTCCGAAGACGCGCCCGCTGAAGAACGGCTCTGCCCACTTGACGAACACCGTCAGACCCAGCATACCGTAGATGATCGACGGCACACCGGCCAGATTACGAATGTTGATCTCAATCAACCGGTTGAACAGGCTCACCGCACGGGTGACGAAGCTGTCGCCCGCCTTGCTGCTTGTGTTGGCATATTCTTCCAGATAAATCGCCGCGCCGATCCCGATTGGGAAGGCCAGCAGGATCGTGATGCTGATGATCCACAGCGAACCCAGCAGCGCCGTCCGCAAGCCCGCATTCGTAGCCGAGCTGGCAATCGAACGGCTGATGAAACCCCCACTAATCCATGACCGGAATTCGAGTTTCGCGTCCGGGTTTTCTGCCTTCACCTCTTCCTCAATCGCCGTGCGGTTGAAGATCGAGTCGAACAGCAGCCAACTTTTCACCACCTGCGCGTTCACGACCTGCGTAGTCACCACATTCAGCATCTGCTCCTGCGATAGGTTATCGCTCAGGATCGCCAGATGTTGTTCTGTCGTCAAGTCGTTGATGCCCAGATCGCCCAACTCTGTTGGATATATCCGTCCGGCCAACACTTGGTTGATCGGCAGTGTCGTGAATTGAGCGTTTGGTACCACACTCAACGTGTCGCGGATGATGACGCGAATTTTGTTGGGTGCGGCCTCCTGCACAATCGCCACCAATTCGGCTTCCGTCAGTTCTTCCAACGGTCGGTCGGAAAGGGTAGCCGGGTCAATCGTGTACTTCATTTCCACCAAGCCAAACGCTTGGTTGATAATCGTGATGGCGATCAGCACCAAAGCGATCAACGCCACCACATTCGCGCCGGAAAAAACGCGCTGCCATGTCTTGCCGACAGCATTACGCTTCGCCAGCAGGTCAACCTCCGGGCGTGGCAGCCAGCGCTGCCCGATCAGCCCCAACGCCCCGACCAGCGATACCCAGAAACCAAGTCCTGTGCGGCTGAACGAATCGCCCAGCGTCGGCCCGGCATCCAGTGAAAGTGTGCGGATATGATATGCCGCCAGCACCAGTACCCCGATGCCGAAGGCCAGCCCCAAATCTACCGAGGCATAAGCCGGTGAACGCCACGCCCGCAGCGCGAATAACGCCGTCGCCAAACTCAGCAGTACCGGCATGATTTGCAGCGTCAGCGTGACCGGAATTTCCACCGCCCGCTGCGTAGCCGAGTAGGGCAGCGCCACAAACCCGATGAACAGCAGCAGTGCCGAAACCAGCGTGACGACGATCGACGCCGAAAAACCAGCCGGACGGCTCTGGGGAATACTAAAACTGACCGAATTCATTAATACGTCTCCCGGAAGCGCCGTGTAATCGCCCCGCTGATCAAATTCAGGATGAGCGTCATGGCAAACAGGGTCAAACCCAGTGAAAATAGGCTGGTATAGTCAATCGAACCGTAGCTCAAGTCGCCGGTGCTGATGCGTGCGATATGGCCGGTGATCGTCTCGGCAGCCTCAAACGGGTTGCCTGTATATTTCGGCCCCGCACCCGCTGCCACTGCGAGGATCATCGTTTCGCCTACCGCGCGTGAAATACCGAGGATCACCGCTGCGATGATGCCCGAAAGCGCCGCCGGGAGCACGATCTTGGATACAGTCTCCAACCGTGTACCCCCCAGCCCATACGAAGCTTCCCGCAGCGCACGCGGCACCGCGCTCATTGCGTCTTCGCTCATCGAGGCAATCGTCGGGATAATCATGATCCCCATCACGATACCCGCCGACGCGACGTTATACACCTGTACCGTGTCCACGCCGAAGATGCCGCGCAGCAGCGGTGTCATGAACGTCAGCGCGAAGTACCCGTATACCACTGTCGGCACACCCGCTAGCAGTTCCAATATCGGCTTGATGAGGTTGCGTACCCGCGTCGAGGCATACTCGCTCAAGTAAACGGCTGCTGCCAGCCCCAACGGCACTGCCACCAACATGGCGATCAGCGCCGCGCGGATCGTCGCCGTCAGCAGCGGCAAAACACCGAATTCGCCTGCTTGTGGCTGCCATACCGTACCCGTGAAATACTCGCTCAGCGTCACCTTCTCGCCGATGTAAACCGACGTATTTTCCGGGTGAGCAATCGGGAGTGTGTCTTCATAACCGCGTTCGACGATGATGGTCGCGCTGTCCACCACTTCGGTGATCAGAACTTCTTCGTCTTCAAGGAACAGCACCTGTCCCACCGTGAACTGAACACCACTGCTGTTCATCTCAAATCGTGTGGCCTGTTCGTCCACTGCCACGACCAACGACTTGTTCGAGTTCGTGCGTCCCCAATCTACGAAGAAATGGAGCGATTCGCTGATGAGCACATACACAATGCCGATGGTGGTGAATATGGAGATTGCGCCGCAGACGAATAGCAGCGCCTGAATGGTGTTTTCGCCGATGCGCGGGCGTTTGAACAGGGTCGCCTGTTTCCCGCTTTGCCCTGCCACACGGTCAGCAATCGTCATCTGCTGGCTGATTGTCTCGCTGCCGGGCATGTTGAGTTTGCGTTCCATAAACGCGTTTTCCTCTTGGTTGAATTACTGTACAACGAGGATTATATCCAGCCTGCTGTAGGAAAAGTTAGGGGCAAGACCGTGCTCACCCCTAACCTTAACAGAGATTTAACAGCGTCTTAATTACATGCCGGCGCTGGTTGCGGCCAGCCATTCCAGTTTGTCGAGGTTCAGCACATCACGACCAACCGGGAAGTAACCAATCTGGCCTTCTTCCGTGCCCAGTTGTGAGGGTACATTGGTCAGGTAGTAGTTCACGAAAGCGGCCACCTGCGGCTTGGATTGCAGGATGCTCGCATCGCTGTAGATGAACAGCGGGCGGCTCAGCGGGTAGGTGCCGGTTTCGGCGGTGCTGGCGTTCGGTTCAATACCTTCCACCGGGATAGCGCGCAGTGTATCCGCGTTTTCCAGATAGTAGGCGAAGCCGAAGTAACCGATCGCGTACTGGCTGCCCAGAACACCCTGTACCAGCACGTTGTCATCTTCGCTCAACTGGATGCCAGCGGCGTTCAGGATCTTGGTTTCGTCTTCGTCGAACACTTCTTCAACGAAGTAGTCGAACGTACCGCTGTCCGTGCCGGGGCTGAACAACTGGATTGCTTCAGCCGGCCACGCCGCGTTCACATCCGCCCATGTCGCTGCTTCACCGGAGAAAATCGCGGCGAGTTGCTCGAGGCTCAGGCTGTCCACGAAGGTGTTTTCATTGCTCACCACGACCGCCAGCGCATCGACTGCGATGTAGAATTCAATCGGGGTACGGTTGTTGCCTGCGCAGGCCGCACTTTCTTCGTTTCTGATCGGGCGGCTGGCGTTGCTGATGTCGGTTTCCGCGTTCACGCAGAAGCGCTCGAAGCCACCACCGGTGCCAATGCTGTCCACGGTGATCGTGCCGGCGAAACCTTCTTGGTTGAACAGGTCAGCCATGCGTTCGGTCACCGGGAAGACGGTCGAGCTGCCAGCGGCGATGATGTTGTCGCTGATCGCCAGCGGGTCAACGGCAGGCAGTTCAATCGTCGGCAGAATGACCGAGTCAATCACATGGATCACGCCGTTCGAAGCTTCGATGTCGGTGGCGACCACGTTGGCGCTGTTCACCTTCACGCCTGCATCGCTCACGGCCACTTGGATCACATCACCCTGAACCGAAGCAACTTCGCCCGAACCCATGCCAATCACATCAGCCGCCATCACCTTGCCGGGGACGACATGATAGGTCAGCGCGGCGGTCAACACTTCGGGGTGTGAACCGAGATAAGCCACCACTTCAGCCGGCAGCTTGGCAAATGCTTCGTTGGTCGGGGCGAACACGGTGAAGGGGCCTTCGCCGCTCAGCGTTTCAGCCAGTCCAGCCGCGCCCACCAATTCCACCAGTGTCGAGAAATCCGCGTTACCAGCGGCAATTTCAACGATGGTCTGATCCTGCGCGCTCACGCCCACGAACGGGACGATCACCAGCATCAGAACTGCAAGAAGCGCAACAATACGAGTCTTCAACATACTTTTCTCCCTAGAATAGTTTCCACATATAGGTGGAATGCCTTCTTTCATTCCACGCATCATGCTACCTATTCTGTGTTAAAAGAAAGGGACGCGGTTGTTATGGCTTCGGGTTAACAAAGTTAAGCCCAAACGATCTTATGTTTAAGTGGTCATTAAGTGAAACGGGTTTTGAGCGAAGGATGCTCGATGATGATGAACGGCTGCGGCTGCCTCAGGTTTGTGGCAGGGGTGTAGCCGGTTCTGCCCGCAGCAGTACAAGACTAATCACCAGCAGCCCCGCCATCACCACGCCCCCCAGCGCGAACGGTGCCGCCGGTCCCCCGGATTGAAAGATCACCCCGCCGATTAACGGTGCTGCCGCGTTCGCCAGACTCACCATCGACGCGCTCACCCCCAGCACCGCGCCGGAATCTTCCGCCGGAGTCGCCTTCACCATCAAACTGTTCAGCGCCGGTCGGATCAATCCCGCCCCGATTCCCAGCGGGATGATCGCCACCAAAAACCACAGGATTCCGCCGAAGCCGCGCTGGCTGTCCTGCGGCAGTGTGATCGGAATATCGCCGATGATCGCTTCAGCCGAGGTCGGCCTCAACTCGCGCAAACTGGCCTCCACCTTCCACCCCACGTACAGCGGGTGCGGTTGATCCGGTGTCGCCGACATCAGCAGCAAACCCAGCGCCAGCGTCCCCAGCGCGATGAACACCAGCTTCCGTTCGCCGTACTTCTGGCTCCACCGTCCGATCAGCCGCGCCTGCACATACACCAGAATGAACCCCACATAGATGAAGATCAGCGCGTTCCCTTGCCCCAGCAAACCCAACCGGCTCAGCGTGAACAACCCCAGCAGGCTCTCGAACGCGAAGAACACCACCTGCTGCGCGAACATCAGCACCATCAAATGATTAATCTGCGGGCGGCGCATCATCCGCACCATCGTGAATATCACCTGCCCGCCCCTGAAGGCGCGCGCCTGTCGTCGTTCCGGTGGCAGCGTTTCCTTGAACCCGAACAGCGTGATGAAGATCGACACAAACGAATATGCCGCCGCGATCAACGCCGGAATCGCCAGACTATCGCTGAACTCCAACGCCCCCAGCGCGATCGCCGGCCCGAACAGAAATCCCAGCCCGAACGCCGCGCCCGTCAGCCCCAACCCCTGCGCCCGCGTCCGTTCATCCGTCACATCCGTGATCGCCGCCTGTGCCGTCGCCAGATTCGCCCCGAACGTGCCGTCCACCACCCGCGACAGAATCACCATCCACAGCGAATTCGACGCCGCCAGAATCAAGAAGCTGATGCACGTCGACACTTGGCTGATCAGCAGCAGCGGTTTACGCCCGAACCGGTCGGAAAGCGCCCCCATCACCGGCACACCCACCAACTGCGCCAGCGGGAACGCCGCCGCCACCAGCCCGATCTGCACCGGAGTCGCCC
The DNA here is from genome assembly GCA_017303775.1 of Anaerolineae bacterium. Lineage (GTDB taxonomy): Bacteria > Chloroflexota > Anaerolineae > Aggregatilineales > Phototrophicaceae > CFX2. Next base: position 6,833 of record JAFLCH010000187.1, read on the forward strand.
CATACGCCGCCCCGTACAAATGCAGCAGCGGCAGGATCACCGTCAGCCCCAGCACATCCACAAACGTCAGAATAAAAATGGGCGCAACGCGCCCGTAGTCCAGTCCCTTTTGCGTCATTGCCGTCTACAATCGTGCTTCATATCCGTCTACAATGCGCTCTAGTCTATAGCCTTTAACCGCCTGCTGCCAGCCCGCGTTCTTCACACCTCCGGTGGCATATTCCGCAGCCGTCGCGCGTACTGAATCGCGTAATTCACCCGCTTCAGCTCGCCCACCTCGCACCCCAGCACATATCCATCCGGGCGCTGCCGCTCCGTGTTCGCCGCGTGCGTATACTCCGTGAAGTCCACCCCCGACGTCGAAACCGTGATCTCCCCCTCGCCCCAAATTTCCTCGATCACCTGCTGCACCACATCTCCGATTGGCCCCGGTTCGCCGTCCACCATAATCACGAAGTCGCGGTCATCCGGAAAGCGCACCACGCCGATGAATATCTTAAGCATCATCCCCCCCTGTAACAGTCTCTTGTTCACCATGCGCCCCAGTATAGAACCTCCCGCCCGATCCTCAAAGCGCCACCTCGCATCCCTCACCCAACAAAAAGGAGCGCCAGCGCGCTCCCTTACAATCTCGGTCGTACATTATCCCTTCGGTGGCGGAGGTGGTTCTTGTCGGCTCTCGTCGGCCACACCCTTGTACTGCTCCGCCCGCTCGGTCATCCGCTGGATGAACTCCTGCACCTGTGGTGGCGTGCGGATCGACTGCCCCCACTGTGACGTCTCGTCGCTCATCACCAGCAGCGTCCCTTCTGTATACGCCGCCATACTCGCCGCGTACACCGGGTCTTCCATCTCATCAATCGGCGACTGCGCGTCCGCGAATTCGATATTCTCCACCGCGCTCTCATAAATCGTGATCTGCCGGTCCCACTGGTACAGGTCAGCCAGCGTATTGAAGAACGCCCCCAGCGCCGGCATCACCACCGACAGTAGGATCAAAAACCCCACCACCATGCTCAACGTCCCACAGTCCTCCGGCAGCGCGCCCGCCTCTGCTGCTGCGCACCGTGCCCCTGTGATGAAGTTCGCCCCCACGATGAACCCCGCCAGCGCGCTCGCCAGACCGGTCAGGAACGCGAACAGCGCCCGGTAGCGGTTCACCTGTGCCGCCGCGTTTCGGAACTTGCGCAGGGTGCTGTTGTAATAATTCCGCTGGTCTTCCAGTGCGAAGTGCTGGAACAACTGGTAGCGGGCTTCCATATCCTTACGGCTAAATTGTGTCATCATGCACCCCTTTATCCTGCCCCGCCGTCACCCTGTTGGTCAGGGTAAATGCCTCGGTTGATGTTCGCCGCCCGTGTCGAAAGCAGCAGCTTGCGATGATACCCGCTCACCGTGTCATACGGCGCGATATTCATCAGATAGCGGTAATACTCCCGCCGCAGATGTTCCGCCCGCCGCCGGTTTTGCAGCCACAACGGCAGCGATGGCACCCGTCCGCTGATCGTCGCCAGATACGTCGTCAGCAGCGCCACCACCGTTTC
>JAFLCH010000188.1 GCA_017303775.1 Anaerolineae bacterium
AGACGTGTGCTCTTCCGATCTTCGCACTGCTCCCGCACTGCCTCCACCGCCTCCATTCGCTTGCCCACGAGGATCAGCTTCGCGCAGTCCCGCGCCAGCATCAGCGCGCACGTCTTACCAATCGTGCCGGTCGCCCCTACCACCGCCACCGTCGCCTCACGCATCTCGATTCCCATCACCCGCGCCGCTTCCCGCACCGCCTCCACTGCCATCGTGATCGTGTAGCTGTCGCCCGTCGTCACCGGCAGTTCCAGCCGGTCAGCAATCGTCTTCCCCGCGTCGCCCACCACCGAGGTATAAGCTCCCAGCCCCAGCAGCCGCGCTCCCAATTCCTCTGCCATATGCCCGCAGGCCACGATCTTCCGGTACGCCGTTTCCACCGGCACCGACATCATCGTCGGCGGTGTGAAAGGGCAGGCGATCAACCATCCCTTCAACTCCCGTCCTGTCTCTGCCGAAACAATCCCCGTCACTTCCGAAAGATACACCGGCGGGAAGTACCGCGAGAAAAAGTTAATCTGCCGCTCGCTCAAAATCTTCCCCAGCAGCGGGAACTTTCGTGCCACATCTTTCTTAATCTGAATCGGATGGATGATAAATGCGAAGGTATCAGCGTCCATGTCTCTCCTCCTTACAGCTTGTCGCGCAGCCAGCCCATTAGCGCGTGCTTACCACTAAAGTATAGTCCAGTTCAAACCCCTCAACCCCTAAAGTTCCCCGCTTTACATCATGCATCATGACTTCCGCCTCGCTTGCCCTTGTATGCTTTCAAACATTGCTTCTGCTGGTTGAATGACATCCTCATTTAATCGATCCATTAACCTTTCTAGGGTTTGATACTCGTAAATCGGTAAGACATGAGGATACCGTCGTAGATGCTCGTACATTGGATAAGGTGTCACATGCCCTTCTGTGGCACAAAATATCCCTTGTATCGGAACTGAGACATAGGTTTGGGCGAAGGACATCAATTCAGCAGGGATACTGTTAGGCGCGGAAAGATCAGCAATGACAAAACGCGCTAAACTCGCGAGTGTCACAATCGTTTCAGTCAGATCACGGTTGTTGGGTTTCTCGAAGTCAAATAAGATCGGCAGATACCCCTGTTTCCTCAGTTCTTCCCGAATAGCGTCCAATACGGCTTTTCGTTCGTCCGTAAATCGTCCGAGTATGAGCACCGCTTTAGTGGTCAGGGTGTCAATCACATTCCGCAGCTTTTGATTGTTCAATAGCAGATAGATAAACTGCGCGACTTCCAGATCATCCACCCGTATTTCAGGCTCAGCTGCGCGGTTGATAATCAAATTACTTTGTTTGAGCTTATTGACATTCACATTCCATACTGAAATTCCATATACTGTGCATCCGGAAATATCAGCATTTTCAAGGATAGTTCCAAGGAGCATACTTCCCGTTAGGTTTGCACCTCTGAGACACGCTCCAGTTAGATCGGCTTTTTCTAAGTCTGCGACACTTAAGTTTGCCGCGCTAAAGTCCGTTTCTCTCAGATAGGTACCGCTTAAATTTGCGCGTGTAAGATTAGCTCCCGATAAGTTCGCATGATTAAGGTTTGTCCATCTGAGATATGCTCTACTTAGATTGGCATTGCTCAAGTTTATGTGTTGTATGCGGTAAAAGATTAGTTCAACTTCACTCAAATCAGGAATCACATCCGGATTCTCCGCCCGCCACCGATTCCAGACCTCAACCCCTTGCTTTAGAATCGCCTCATGCTCAGGATTTGCCATCTCACCCTCCGGTCATATTGTCAATCCGCTTCCGCCCCGCACTACACTAGCATCATACTAAAAAGTCTCGATGAATGTTTTATTCCAATAAGCATAACGACCCTTCTGAAGAAACCTCGCTGCTCTGTCGCCGTGAGGGTAAATTTCATCCCGAAAGTTTGTAAACTCAAACCCCACCATGAGAACTTTTGTGCTATACTGAAAGTTCCACCATCATCGGAGTCTGTCCGTGAGCAACATGATCCCGAATAACCACTCTCACAGAAATGCAGCTTTAGACGGATTATGTCCCGCTTGGCAGCCTGTATCCCGTTTGCAGCCCTTCATGACAGTCTTTGTCGGCGGCCTTTCCCCGTCCACCCGCTTTGGCGGATGTGGCGGCGTTGGCGGCGCCATTCGGCGGCAGTTTCCCATCTTCCCGCATCCACCCGTTCTTTGTCGGCGGCTGTCTCCCTGCTTCCCGCTGCCATTGCCGCATGGCGGCAGCCAACACCGTATTTCCCGCAGCCAAAAGCGCCAAACAAGCGTCTTCCCGCCGTCAAATGCCAATCCTGCGCGCCGTCTACGCCTGTTCCCGCCGTCAATAACGGCGGAAGTCCCGCCACATCCGCTGTGTCCACAATCCACCGTAATAAGTCGTCGCCCGCCCAACAAAAAAGAGGCTTATCGCCTCTCTCTTGTTTCATCCGTTCGCTGCGGCCTACTCCATCACCCAATCTTTCAACATACCGGCCAGCAGCGTGCATCGGCGCGGCATACTCGCCACCACCACCTGCTCATGGAGCGCGTGCAGCCCGTCGCCCTGCGGCCCCAATCCGTCCAGCGTCGGGATTCCCATCATCGCCGTGAAGTTCCCATCAGAACCCCCGCCGCTGCCGTCCTCCCGTATCGTCAGCCCGTAGCGTTCACCAATCGCCTTGCACTGCGCGAACGAACGCTTCATCTGCTCATTATGCTCCATCGGCCCGCGCGAGTGGCCTGCGCTCACGCTCACCTTCGCCCCCGGAATGAATGGGGTCAGCGCCATAATCTTCTCTTGGATGTTTGTCCAGTCGCGTTCCGTCAGCGTCCGCACATCCACCTCAGCCGTAGCCTTCGCCGGAATCACGTTCGTAACCGTTCCCCCGTGGAAAACCGTTACCGAAACCGACGTCCCGTTCCTCAGGTCATTCAACTCGTTCAGCTTCAGCGCCTGTTGCGCCAGCTCGATCACCGCGTTAATCCCTTGTTCCGGTGCGTTTCCGGCGTGCGAAGGCCGTCCTTCGACCGTCACCGTGTAATTCCCCACACCCTTGCGCCACGTTTTCAGCGCTTCTTCCTTCGTCGCCGGTTCCATCACCAGCACCAAACCGGATTGCGCCGCGGTATCCTTGATGATCTGCTCGGAATAAATGCTGCCCACTTCCTCGTCGCTCGTCATCAACACCCAGATCGGGCGATTCGGCAGTTCATTCCGTTCCACCAGACCGCGCAGCGTCCACAGCACCTGTGTGATTCCGCCCTTCATATCCACCGCGCCGGGGCCGAACAGCACCCCATTTTCATCAATCCGCACCGGACGTTCCGCCAGCGTACCAATCGGCCACACCGTATCAATATGGATCAAGAACATGATCGGTTTACCCGGCGCATCCTCGTTCCATTTCGCCAGCAAAAAGTCCCCCACCTTTTCCTGCGGCAGTCGGGTGACCGCTGCCCCCAGTGATCGGAACTCCGCTTCCATGAATGCACCCAGCTTATCCACCGCTGGTTTATCCAGCGTCGGTGTCTCGTGGTTGATCAGCGTCGTCAGCAAATCAACCATATCCTGCTGCTTGGACTTAAAATATTGGAGCAGTTCTGACATGAAATCCCTCTGTACGTAAAACAAATACGTCCAGCCTACCTGTGCCTCACGACTGTTGTTCAATCATCGAAGAGTGCGAAACGTGTGTTGCCGGAGACTGAACACTAAAAAGGACACAATTCCTGCGCGGTAATGACGGGGCTGCGGTTACCGTAACGGTTCAGCAAACCAACTGCCTCTGGCCGCGCGCTGATTATAGCCTGAACTTCGAGGCAGGCGCTATGCAAATTATTCGTAACTTGGTATCCATTCCAGAAAGCATTAATCATCGACACGTAAATCGGCGCGTTCGCTGCGTCCGGGTAAGTCGCCAGCGCCTCTTGGAACAGGCTCAACAGATTATCATTATCCGTATATGCGTAAGCCAGCAGCAGCCGGTAATACAGGTAGCTTTTCAGGTAAACTGGCTCATCGTTCAACCAGTAGCGCAGCCCGCTGTCGCTCAATGCCAGTTGATACTGGGCTATCGCCGTATCCATCTGCTGTCGTGCGAAGTTGCGGTCTGCCTCTTGCACCACCTGAATCGCAAACCGCGGCGGGTCAAGCTGTACAATCGAAAGCGTGTAATAGCTTCCGTTCCAGTCGTAGATATTAACCCCTGTTCGCAGTGGGCCAGTGGTCGCGTCCCCGTCGTCCGTCAGCCGCACCACCAACTCTTGCACCTGATCGTTATCCACATCATTCAGGCTGGGCGCGTTGTCGCTGGTAATCGCGCCGTTCAGCAAGCTCACAAAACGTCCGTCGCTCACGTTCCAGCTAATAAGCTGCGTCCGGTAGGCGCAGTCATTCGCGTTACCAGCCTCGCAGCTATAACTGTTGAATAGAATATCCGCCCGCCCGTCATAGTTCAGGTCAGTAACCTGTGCGATTTCCGGCGCATCTCCGCCTGTAATCGCCTGATACAACGTGGCGTAGCGGCCAGCAATGCAGCTAAAAATCACCAGCGAGCCACCATCGTCAGGCGCTTCAAAGCTCACGAGTACCTCGTTGCTGCCTTCTCCGGTGAAGTCCACATCAGCCACCACGCGCGCGTTCTCCCAACGCTCTCCCCATGCCCCTAACGCTTCGCTCAGCGTGAGCGGGCTTCCCCCTTCCGAAAGATAAGTCACCATAGCTGCGATCATCTCTCGTCCGCTTGCGAGTTGTGGCGCTAGTGTTGGGCTTCCTGAACCGGGGCAGGTCTGGTAATCCGGTGTTGCTGTAGGCCTATTTGCCAGTGCGACCGCGGTGGCCGGGTTCGCTAACCCCACTCCGTCCAGCGGTATGCCCATCACTGTCGGCAGCACCCCTTCAATTAATCGCCCCGGTGTAGTCGTTGGAAAGGGCACAGGAGTTGCTGGTTGGTTGAGGTTGCTTGGTGCAGCCGGCTGGCACGCGCCCACGAAAGCGCAGACGCACAACACCCATAGCCAGCGCATAACACGCTGTCGGTGGATGTTGCGAAGGGGAAACCAATGCAATCTGTCGCTCAAAGGATAAGCCGTATAAACTAAACCATCATCAAGGCAAGTATAACCGTCATAGGGCTAAACGCAATGTTGGATGTCTCACTTCGTCAGGCTTTTCCGGACGATCAAGCAGTGATCCGTGATATGATTCGCGCCGCCCGCCTTGATCCAACCGGCTTGCATTGGTCACACTTTTGGATCGCCGAGCACGATGGGGAAGTAGTGGGTATTGGGCAAGTTCGTCCCTATCCTAATTGTCGTGAACTGGGCAGTTTGGTCGTCAGAGCGGACTATCGTGGTCGCGGGGTTGGTGCGCAGATCGTTCAAACCTTGTTGGAGCAGGAAAAGGGCACGGTCTATCTTGAATGTGAACTGCACAATGAAGCCTTTTACAACCGCTTCGGCTTCCGCCGCATTCCCCGCCTTCAGGCGCCCATGCCCCTGCGCCTCAAACTAATTGCTGCGCTAGGATTGCGCCTATTCGGAATTCAAGTGATCGGCATGAAGCGTGAAAAAGAACAAAGCGCCTGAGAAGGCGCTTTGTTCTTCGGATGATCTATATTGGTCAGTCGTTCTGAAGTTGCTCGATGACCTGTAAATCTTTCTGTAGGTTGCGGTAGCGTAGCAGCATACTCCCGATGAACGTTAGTCCAAGCACCGCTACCAATCCTAAACCCAAGAGCAAGTAGCTGACGGTATCCGGTGTTGTGAAACTCTGATCCATAATTCTGCCTTACCTCTCAATAACCTGCGCCTTTAGGGCGCGCACACGTTCTGCCATATTCTCCAGCCGGATTCGCCACCAAATCAGGGTGATCGGCACGAATATGCTCCAGATGGCTGAATTGATTCCAATCGTCGTGGAAATTCGCTGCGTCATTTCAAAACCACCTTCGGCGTTCTGTGGGCTAGGGCCGATGACAACCGGGTGGATTGTGTCCGGACGGATACGGGTAATCAGCAATGTTGCCAGTACTGTTGTCATCGCCAGTATTCCGTATACCGAGGCGAAACGTCGTCGTTGTTCCGGATTTTCAATTCCGTTTCGCAGCATCAGATAAGCCGCGTAAGTCAGGATCATAATGGCTTCACTGGTCAAGCGTGGGTCCCACGTCCACCACGTATTCCAAATCGGACGCGCCCAGACCATTCCGGTAATCAGGTTGATCAAGGCCAACACCAAACCGACCTCAACCCCAGCCAGCGCCAGCGTATCCCACTTAACCGCGCGAGTTCGTAAGTAGATAACACCTCCGACGACTGTCGCACTAAAGGCAATGAATGCCCCTGCGAACGCTGCTAGATGCAAATAGAATAAACGCTGTACTTCACCCTGTGCTGCTTCGGTCGGGGCATACCCTAGCGCGAGGTAAACCCCAATCGCCACCAACACAACGGTAATAACGGTTAAACCCTGTAAAATTCGGGTTCGGATATGTGTTTCACTCCCCGATACTTCAGCCGTCTGTAACGGCAAGTTTTGTACTGCACTCATATCAAATTTCCCTTCACTAGAAATGCCAAAATCTTAGCATATCTATATAAAAATCTCAAAAATCTACAGCATAATTCTCATCAATGAGGCCTTAACTGATTTTATTCTTCGACCACGTACTCAAAAAGTAGAAATGATGCAACCAGATAAATCACATCTAGCACCACCAGAATAGCTGGCCAGCTAATGCTCCCATCATCAGGCGTACCGCTCAAAGTTGCGGTAGTTGCTCGTACAGCAGCCAACATCATCGGGAGTGTGATCGGCAGCATCACGATGGGCAGAAGGCTTTCCCGTGCACGGGTCTGGACAGTCATTGTTGCCAGCAGGGTTCCCACGGTCGCGAATCCCAGCGTGCCCAACCCCAGTAGGCTGATCACAATAGGATCAAGCAGTGATTTGTTGTACAGTGCGGTCATGACAGGCAGCAATATGAAACCAACCACCAGCGTGAAGACGAGGTTTCCGACCAATTTGCCGAAAAAGATAGCCGTTCGGTCAATCGGTGCCATCAACATCCCATCTAGATTGCCGTGTTCACGCTCCATCGCCATACTCCGGTTCAGGCCGATAGTGCTGGCATAAATCACGGTTACCCACAAGACACCGCTGATTGCTTCCTCTCGTGCGACACGATCCAACTCCAGTGCAAAGCTGAAGACGAGGATGCTTAAAAGCGCAAACAGCCCCATTGAGCCAACGAGTTCACGGCTGCGCAACTCACCACGGAGATCTTTTTGGACAATACTGAGTACGGTTCTAAGAAAAGGGGTTTTCACCGGTAATCCTGTTGAGTGACCGAGATAGTTAAAATCATCGCGCACTGACCATCGACGTGACATTTGCGTAAATTTGCGCTAGCGATAAGGCATCCAAACCGGAAGCAGACGCGTCGTAACCAATAACCCCACGTGATAGGATGATGACCCGCGTGGGCAGAACAGCAGCGCGCGGTAAATCATGCGTGGTCATCAGAATAGTTCGCCCGTCCGCGTGGGCTTCCTTGAGTAAACCATCCAGTACAGTTGACGCGTCCTGATCGAGTCCGGTATAGGGTTCGTCCAACATCAAAATATCAGGGTTATGCAGGAGCGCGCGTGCAATACTCAAACGTTGGAGCATGCCACGCGAATAAGTTCGTACCAGATCATGACCACGTTTAGCCAACCCGACCTTTACGAGCATCGCCTGAATGTGGGCTTGCAAGCCGCTTCCGGATAAGTTGTATAACCTACCGAAAAATTGGAGATTTTCAATCGCGCTCAGGTTGTCATAAAGGAGTGGTTTATGGCTGACTAGCCCGATTTGTGCTCGAACGGCTGCCGATTCTTTGGGGAGTTCCCATCCCCCTATCCGGATCAGACCGGCTGTAGGGCGGCTGAGTCCGCAAAGGAGTCGTATGAGTGTGGACTTTCCGCTTCCATTTGGGCCGAGTAGGGCAACAAATTCACCTCGCGCTATCGTCAAGTCTAGCTTGCGCAGAATCGGGAGTAAATCGTAGGCTTTTACCAGACCTTGAATGTCAACCAGTGCATGTTCTGACATTGTGCTCAATGATCCATTTCAATCTGTGCGTTTGTGGCTGCTCACTTATTGCTATTTTCATTCATAAGTTCATCAAGCCGTGCTTGAATAGGGGCGCGCTGTTTATGCCATAGGTCATGCGGGATTTCCCCGCGCTTGTGCTTATCATCAAGCCGATCTAGTTGCTGACTTAAGAGATCAATCATGTTCTCTGGTCGCATCTGCTGTTTTCCACGCACAACAAAAAGCGCTGCTACTCCCAGAATGAGCAAACCGATTAGCGCTGTGAGCGCGAGAATAATGCTGT
>JAFLCH010000189.1 GCA_017303775.1 Anaerolineae bacterium
CGGAGCTGCACCAACCCGATGGCGGCGTTGATGTCGTTGGTGTGATATTTGTAGCCCAGTTCTTCGACATCATATTCCCATGAATACTGGCTGCTGTCTTTATCGCGGCTGCGAATCCATGTGTCTTTGTTGATGCCCACCCAGCGGAGGCGGCGCAGACGCGCGTCCCAGTCGGGATTGGCGAGCGTGATCATGCCACCGTCGCCCGTCGCCAAGTTCTTGACGGGATGGAAGCTGAAGCAGGTGAGCGGGGCGATGCTGCCGATGGGACGACCGTGATAGGCCGAGCCGGCGGCGTGGGCAGCGTCTTCGATGACGACGAGGTTATGGCGGTTGGCGATGTCGTAGATACGATCCAAATCCGCCGGATGACCGCCGTAATGCACCGGAATGATGGCGCGGGTGCGGGGGGTGATTTTGCGTTCGATGTCGTCGGGATCGATGTTGAGGGTGTCGGCCTGAATATCCGCGAAGACCGGCGTGGCTTTGTTGTAGAGGACGGCGTGATTGGTGGAGACAAAGGTCATGGCGGTGGTGATGACTTCGCCACCTTCGACCCCGATTACCGCCAGCGCCAGATGGAGCGCGGCAGTGGCTGAATTGACGGAAACCGCGTACTGCGAGGATGTGAAGGCGGCGAACTGCTTTTCGAACTCAACCGTTTTCGGCCCCTGCCCCCACCAACCGGAGCGGAGCACTTCGGCTACAGCATCGACTTCTTCTTCGGTGCTATAAGGGCGAAAAACCGGAATGGAATGGTCGATGACGGTTATTTTTGAAGGTGAAGTTCCCACGTTTCGTATCCTACACAAGACAGAATGGATTGGAGGTAAGGATACCATCCTCGAATCGGGTTGCACAGTTCCAGTTAGCGCCGAGCGTAGAGGATGACACCGGTATTCTTGAGGAGGCCGGCTCTGACGAGGGCGCTGTCCACGACACGCATGACTTTGAGGATGGGAACGGCAACGGCGTCGGGCGCTTTGAACTGGGCGGTGACATAGCCGGTGAAGGCGGGCATATCGACACGCTTTTCCACACGGAACTGCTGGCTGATGAGACTGACCCAATCGTGGTCCCGACCTGCGCCTTCAAAGGGTGAGAGGCCATCGGCTTGAATGCTGGCTTTGACGCGGGAGGGGGCACGAAAACCAAAACGCAGCAAGGCGCGCATCTTATCGGCATAAGCCGTTTCGGTGGGGAGGACGAAACAGATGGCACCAGCGATGAGGACGCTGAGGATGTGCTCGTCTCCGGCAGTGTCGGCTGCCCAAAAGAGGCCACCGGGTTTGAGCGCCTGATGCACATTGCGGATGACATGATCGAGGCGGACGAGGTGATGCAGGGAGGCTTTGACGACGATCACATCGTAGGTGCTGGCAGGGAGATCGAGGTAGTTCAGGTCAACCGCCTGATAGGTGACCTGCCCCGATATTTGATCCCGGACGGTGTGGTAATAGTCACGGGCGACTTGGAGCGATTCATCGCTGAGGTCGAGGCCGGTGGCATCCGCGCCGCGTTCGGCCATGGCAAGGGTGAGCCAACCGGAAGCACAGCCGAGTTCGAGCGTTTTCATACCGGGTTGGATGCAGGCGAGGAGCGCATCAATATCGGCAGCGTGCATGATGACGTTATGACGCAGGTGGCGGTGGTGCGCCCAGTCGGGCGGGATGTGCTGCGCCATCTTACGGGCTTCATCCCCCCAGAGGCGGGCTTCGGCAGCCAGTTTCTGCTGATAATCGGGGTCGGTCTGGTGAGTCATGATGGCTGCATTAAGCCTTCCAGCCGCAGCACACGCTGATCGTAGGTGTGATGGGCATAGACGTGTTCACGGGCGCGGGCGGCGATGGCTTCGCGCTCGGAGTCGTGGTCGAGGTAGTAGCGCACCTTCGCGCGGAGATCGTCCAGATCGCGATAAGTGACGATGGTTTGGCCTTCGGTAAACCACTGGTGAACACCGGGAAGGTCATCGGTGATCTGGAGCACACCGACAGCGGCGGCTTCGAACATGCGCATGTTGCCGCCGTAGCGCATGAAATCTCCGTGGGTGTTGACGGTAAGGCGGGCGGCGGAAAGGACTTCGAGCATATCTTCCCCCAACGCGCCACCACGTGCAAAGGGTTTTAGGCTGGCCGGGACATCGTGGACGCTCCACACGCCGAGGTCAAAATCTCGCAGGGCTTCGAGGGCACGGATGCGGCTGCCATAGAGATTGTCGGGGATGAGCGTACCGACGAAGGCGACATCACAGGCGAACTCCTGCCGCTGCCGGGGGGTGAGGTCGTAGGGATGATGAAATTCCGGATCACAAGCCGAGGCCGGCAGACATTCCATGCGCTGCGCCCCCAATTCGAGCCACTGGATGCCGTGATAGTAATCGTTGACCAAGACGAGGTCATAGAGGCGGGCAGCTTTGCGTTCGACGGGACGGGAAAATACGATGGGCGATGTGCCGGTCACGTAGAGAATCTTGCAGCCGGTTTCAGCTTTGATGGTGGCGAGGGTCTGGGCGGTGATGACGGTGTTGTCGCCGGTGAGCCAGATCCAATCCGGCTGAAACTGGCGCGCCTGGGCGATGAGACGCTGGTTGCGCAGGCGGTAATCCGGATTGATTTCCGGCGGGATGCGGTGCATGAGGGCGGTGGCGACCCGTCCGGGTGTCCAGCGGTTGGTGTACTGCTGGAATTGAATTTCGCCACCCCATGCGGGAAGGTTGCGGTAGAAAACATCCAGCGTATGCCCCCGCCTGAGCAGCGCCTTTTCCCAGAAGTGCTGGGCGGCGCTGGTGGGAAACAAAGGCGGCTTTTGACCCGGCGGTGTGGCGGCGACCGCGGCTCTTAACACCTGCGGGTGATGCAGCGCGGCGACGAAGAGGATACGCATAGACTAATGAACCGTGCCTTTACAAGCGAATATCGAAAGCGCGATTATAGCACGGCTAGGACATGTGGCTGCGGCTGATGGCATGAACAATCAGCCACCGACGGCGCTGACCACCTTCGCGACACCCGGCAGCTGCAAAATCTGGTTCGCCAGCGCTTCGATGTTGAGGTCGGCAGGCGGTTCACCGGCGAGGATGACTACGCCGTGCTTAATATTGGCCTGCACACCGGGCGGGATCAACCGGCTAACTTCCAGACGGATGGAGGTATCGTCGAACAAGGCATCGGCATTAACGCCCTTCAAGCCATCGATGCTGCCAAGCTGATTCAAGAAATAGCGCCGCGTGTTGGCCGTCTGAGTGTGACCGGTGATGGTCGCTACCCCGTCGTGTACCGTGACTTGAATAGCGGGGCGATCCGATACCAGAGGCGGGTATTTGGACATCAGACTGCGGATACTTTCAAGCAAATCGACATCGGCTGGCGCAGACTTCACAATCACTTCGGACATAAGATTCACTCCACAGGCGGACACTGGAATAGAAATCGGTTACGCTCAATTAGACTCCATTCAAGCGCCGCCGTCAAGCCAAGCTTGCAGCCGTTGCAACCAATCCGGCGCGTCCGGTGGAACAGCGCTGACGAAACTGAGCACGCGACGGGCGATGATGGTTTCGTCGTCATATGCACCGGCGGCGAGATGGAACAAAAGAGGGGCATGACGGCGATCCGCGCCGAAAACCAGCGCCAGCGCCGCGCCCAAAGTGATGCGCAGTTCGGCATTGGCTTTCTGGTTGGCGATTTCGAGGAACTCGGCTGTGGTTTCCCAACCACCGACCGTACTCATATCGGCATCGAGTGACTGCTGAAATGTGAGGCCGAAGGATTGCAAGACTGCTTCGCTTTCGGCGACTAGCGCTTCCAGCGCGGTCGTGAGTTCGGCGGCTCGCGAAGGCAGATGACCTTGAACGCGTTCAGCGGCAAGACGCTGGGCTTCGGCGTCTGTCAGATCGACATGATGGGCTGCCAGCGGACGCCGAAGCTGCCGCAGCAGGACCGCCAGCAGTTCATCCAGCGGCGCATCCGCGAAGGTGCGCGCGCGGCCTGACGAAAGGTCATTCATCCTGACGAGCCTTTGACGGCATGTACCGCCGTCCCATTGCCATTGGAATGGTGTGCGCCATTGGTCGCAAGGAGGCGTTCGATGCGCCGCTGCAAATAGGGTGAGAAGTAACCGGCATAACGCTGTTGGAGTTCAGGGCGCTGCCAATCATTACCGCTGATGCGATGACGACAGGTGGGTTCACCACAACGGCACTCGAATTCATCATAGGGGCTGCCATCCGACATGGCGTAGTCGAAGCAAATTTCTTCGCCCGGTTGAATATCGCGGAGGGCGACCAAGCCGATTTGACCGCTTAGACCGGAATTGGGGTTGCAGGAATGATTGACGTAATCGGCGGGTTCGCCTTCCCGCACTGATACGAGATACAGATTCTCCTCGACCTGAATGGTATAGGAGACGTGCAGGGTAGAAAGATGCTGCACATCGTCGATATAAACCAGACGCCCCGACCAGACAACAAGCACTTCGCCTTTGGGGATGTATTCGGTGGCGAAAAGGCCATAATAACCTTTGTGGGGAAGCGGGCGCGGTTGTAAACGGGGCGAGCAGTAAGATGCCGTCGAATCAAACACCGGATGTGTCCTTTTTGTACGCATTGTTACAGTGTTGAGTATAGGTATCAAAACAGGCTTTGCAAGTGGTGATTTTTAGTGTAGTTCAACGGGTGCATTGTGGGAGCGATGGACTGCCGGATAACCAGCATTGAACGGCCATCAGCGCACGCAGATTACGCACGAATTCTGTGTCCCGTGTGCCGCTTAGTTCGAGGTCAACTGCGGGGATCCCCTGCCCGTCCATCCACGAGGCGGCAGTGCCGGTGACGGGATAGGCACTGAAGGGTTCACCATAGGGGTAACCGGAAGCCTCGCCATACACAGCGGCCAGCGCTTCGGACACCCGCTGGCCTTCGCAGCGTCCGGCAAAGACGCCGGAAGCCGCGCTGTGGAAGAAGATGGCGCTGGCGGGCGGCTGCTGGCGCACGAAATTAGCGAGCGATTGGGTTTCGGGTTCGGAGAATGCGCGCACACCCGGATCAACACGGTTGGTTTGCCAATAGGCTTCGGCAGACCAACCACAGCCCCAGTTGCGATTCAAATCCACCCCGTTGGCATTAAAGCGGCCTTCACTACGGCGACCGCGCGCCAAGCCATCCGGATTGAGCACGGGAACCAAGACGAGCGACATGCCGGGCAAGACGCTGGCGGGCGTGCTTTGAAAATGGGTGATGAGTTCATTCACCAGCAGGACGGTGTTGGACTCGAAACCGGCATGAACCCCACCGACAATGAGCAGGATGAGCTCCCCTGTGCCGAAGCGCCATGCCAGAATTTCACGCCCTTCGGTTGAACGTCCGATGGAGAAGGCGTTGGCATCCGGTATGCGGGTGAGGACAGGCGTGGCGGTAAGGGTTGCGCCGGGAGGGATGGTGGAGGCCGGTTGAATGACGACAGGTTGGATGGGGGTGATGGTCGCAACGGGGCTGGCAGTGATGACGGTTGGGAGGGGTGATGGCAGGCTGGTGGGCAGCGAACCGGTCACCGGATGCGGGGTGAAGGTGGGGCGGGCAGTGGGCAGGGATTGACGGGTGGCTGTTGGTGGGGGCGCAAGCGTCGGCAGGACTGAAGTCGGTTGGCAGGCCGCCATGAAGATGAGTATCATAATAGGTAATGCTAATTTCATGCTCAGGTTACTCCGGCAGGCGGAGGTTCGTATGTCTCATAAAACCATTCACGCCGCACTGATGTCATTTCTGATTGTGATTCTGCTGGCGGCATGCCAAGGCGAGACTGAAGTCGCCGAGCTGCCCACGCTGGCGGTTTTGCCGAGTTTGACACCCAGTGACACACCGACTCCTACGCCGGAGGCCAGCGCGACCCCGACCAGCACACCCACTGATACGCCAACCTTCACGCCGACCGCGACCAGCACATTGACCTCGACGCCATCGGTCACGCCAACCTTCACGCTGACGCCGACTGTGACACTGACGCCGACGGCCACATCCACCGCAACCAGCACTGTGACCAATACGCCTGTTCCGACCCAAACGCCGATTCCGAGCGATACACCGGTCGCGCCACAAATTCTATCATTCACCGCCAGCGCTACCAATGTTGCCGCCAACAGTTCAATTACGCTGAGTTGGAATACACTGGCGGACGGCGCACGGATCGACCAATTGAATGCACAGGGGCAGGTCGTCCAAACCTTCACTGTCGTGCCAATCGGATCGCTGCCGGTAACGGTGCCGAGTAACGCGGGCAGGCTGGTGATTTACCGGCTGACGGCCATCCGCAATACACTCACCACAACCTTCTCGATTCCGATCACGGTGCAGTGTGTGACACCGTGGTTCTTCGGCAACGAATTTGCGCCGCAGAATTCCGGCTGCCCGACCGGTGGGCAAAGCAGCGGCGCGGGCGCGTTCCAACAATTCGAACGGGGCTTCATGATTTATGTGAACGCCAACAGCTTGAACACGATCTTCGGCGCACAGAACCAAGATTCGCGCTACATCAGCTATACCAATGGTTGGGATGGCAGCACCACTTATAGCTGCTTCGGTACACCGCCCGGCAGCCTGATTGCGCCCCTGAACCAGTTCGGGTGGGCGTACTGCAACACGAATGCGCCGGTTGGTGGATGGAGCAGCGAAATCGGGTGGGGCGTGACGACGATTGATACGAACAACCGAACCATCCAGTACGAGGATACGGGGGCGTTTTACATCGACTCGCCAATCGGGGTGTTCCGGTTCGGTGGGGTGAGCAACCTCACGTGGCAGAAGATCAAATAGACGATCTTCCTAAACAGCAGTTGATCGACAGATGGTGAACGCCACCTGAAAATTGTTATGTCTATTTGAAACAATTATTGATGGAGTTTGGTTTTGGAAAGCACGCTCATTCTGTTCGCAGGGATGCCGGGCAGCGGCAAGACGACATTGGCGCGCATCATCGCACGGCGCATGAATATCCCTGTGTTCGCCAAAGACCGCGTGCAGCGGGTGCTGCGTGACCACAATCTGGCGGCAGCGAATACCGGAGACGGTTATTACATCATCCTCGATATGGCGGATGAACTGCTGTCGCTGGGCTTAAGCTGTATTCTGGACGCGACCTTCCCGCTGGATCACTTCCGCACAGTTGCCAGCGAGATCGCAGCCCGCCACAAATCACGCTTCACGGCCATTTACTGCTACTGTTCCGACGATCTTGTGTGGCAGGAACGCATGAAGGAACGGGTACAGTATGTACCGGGATGGAAGCCGGTGGGGTGGGATGATGTGCTGCGGATGCGCGAGTATTATCAGCCGTGGAATAACAACGCGCTGTTCATCGACTCGCTGCGGTCACCGGACGAAAACCTGCCCGTCGTGATGGACCATATTCAGCAGGCAGCGCATCGGGCATATGTACCACATCAACCCACGGAAGACCGCGAATGGTGGGAGTGGTAACCCTCCTTTAGCCACTTCTGTCAACCAGCAGGGACGATTCATTGGCGAGATTGCTCAATTTATCGGTATATTAAGCTCATTACACTAGTCTGTCATTTGAAATTGAGTTCCTAAAATGCGCTTATGCCTACCAAACAAAAGCGGTCTCAAAACGGATTCCAGATTCAGAGCACGGCAGCACCTTTCGTGAACTATCAACTCGACAACGCCTACGACGAAATGTTCGCTGAGGATGGGCAGGCGCGTCCGCAGTACGACGCGCTGTATCAACGGGTGCTGGATTTGACGCAGGAAGAACTGAAGCACCGCCAGCAGGGGGCGGAACTTTCGTTCCTGCATCAGGGGATCACCTTCACGGTGTATGGGCGGACGGAAGGCACGGAACGCATCTTCCCCTATGATCTGCTGCCGCGCATCATCACGGCGGCGGAATGGGCGACGATTGAACGCGGGCTGACGCAGCGCATTATGGCGCTGAACTTATTCTTGCAGGATATTTACCACGACCAGCGCATAATTGCGGACGGAGTAGTGCCGCCGGAATTGATTTATACCAGCCAACACTTCCGGCGCGAAATGCGCGGGTTAAGGGTGCGGCGGGATTTGTACGTCTCGGTGTGCGGAACAGATTTGATCCGTGTGCCGGGGGGTGATTTCGTGGTGCTGGAGGATAATTTGCGCGTCCCCAGCGGCGTCAGTTATATGCTGGCGAACCGGCAGGTCACGAAGACTGTGTTTCCGAGATTGTTCGGGGATTACGGCGTGCGTCCGGTGGAAAATTATGGACGGGCGCTGCTTTCGACCCTGCACCATCTCGCGCCGGAAAACCGTCCGGACACGAACATCGTGGTGTTGACTCCGGGTGTTTACAATTCGGCTTATTATGAAC
>JAFLCH010000019.1 GCA_017303775.1 Anaerolineae bacterium
TCTTCATGCTGCTGGTGGCCGGTGTGTACGGCGTATTTGTGGCGATTGATACGTTCGTGCTGTTCTTCTTCTATGAACTGGCAATTTTCCCGATGTATCTGCTGATCGCGACGTGGGGGTGGGTCAAGCTGCGAGAATACGCGGCGATGAAGCTCACGCTGTACATCCTGATCGGTTCGGTGGTGGCATTGGTGGGTGTGATCGCAATGGTGTTCACCGCGAGTAACTTCTTCGCGGGGGATGGCGCGGCGGCATTTGAAGCGGCTAAGGCAGTGGGCGTGATCCAACCGGATGCGAACACTTTCAGCTTCAGCATGACCCATTTGATGGCTGCGGCGGAGGCAGGGGCATTTGACATCGGCGGATACGCAGGGGTTGATGTTCTGACGTTCGCCAAGCTGTGGTTCCCGTTCATCTTCATCGGGTTCGCGGTGCTGGCGGGTGTGTTCCCCTTCCACAACTGGTCACCGGATGGTCACGTGGCGGCACCGACCGCGGTTTCGATGATCCATGCGGGTGTGTTGATGAAGTTAGGCGCTTATGCCGCGCTGCGTATGGGTATACAACTGCTGCCGGAAGGTGCGCAGGCGCATCTGCCGTGGATGGTGTTTTTGACACTGGTGAACGTGGTTTACGGCGCGTTCATCGCGTTCCGTCAGCGTGACTTCAAGTATGTTATTGGTTTCTCGTCGGTCAGCCATATGGGATTGGTGAGTATGGGCTGGGCGTCGATGAATATCATCGGCATGACCGGCGCTGGATTGCAGATGTTCAGCCACGGCGCGATGACGGCTCTGTTCTTCGGCTGTGTCGGTATGGTTTATGACCGCGCTCATACACGCGATATTCCGAGCCTCGGCGGCTTTATGAAACGGATGCCGTGGGTGGCGTTCGCGTTTGTGGTGGGTGGTTTGACGAGTATGGGTATGCCGGGGTTGAGCGGGTTTGTGGCGGAGTTCGCTATCTTCCAAGGGATGTGGAAAGCTTCGCCGGATATTTCGCTGAATATTGGTGATTTCGTACTTTCAAATTACTACTCGATCATCGTGATCCTTTCGGCACTGGCGATTGTGATTACCGCGGCATATGTGCTGCGGGTCACGGGGCAGGTGTTCTTCGGTGAGTTTGACGCGAAGAAATACCCTGATGTCGGTGATATTGCCATCACGGATCGCATTATTCTGTTTTTGTTGGGGACGCCACTACTGATCCTCGGTTTGTATCCGACGATTATGGCACCCATGATTGAAGCCGGGCTGCGGCCTGTGCTGGCTATCCTAAACGGGGGTTCATAACTGTGAACGTAACCGAATTTACGCTCGGACAAAGTTTGCTGGCCGTACTGCCGGAATTCGGGCTGGCAGCGCTGGCAGCGATTGTGCTGGCGCTGGACCTGATGTGGCCAGAGAGCCGCCGACGCAACATTGCGCTGGTTTCGGGAGTGGGGCTGGGGATTCTGGCTCTGCTGCCGCTGATTATTTACCCCGGTTCGGAACTGACTCCGGCAGGATTGTACTGGGGTGGCATGGTGCGGTATGACTCGCTGGCACAAATCTTCAAGGTGATGGTGCTGGCTGCGGCGGCGATCACCAGTTTGATGTCGATTGATGTGAAGGGGATTGGGACGAAGGGTGAGTTTTACCTGATCCTGATCGTGTCATCGTTGGGGATGACCCTGATGGCTGGCGCGGCTGACCTGATCATGGTGTTTCTGGCACTGGAGACAACTTCCATCCCGCTGTACATCCTCGCCGGTTTCAAGCGCGGTGACGAACGGTCGATGGAAAGCGGTATGAAGTACTTCCTGTTCGGATCGTTCGCATCGGCGATCATGCTGTACGGGTTGAGCCTGCTGTTCGGCTTCACGGGGCAGACGAATGTTTACCAGATTGCCGAGTACTTGAATACGGAAGCGTTCTCTGGCAATCCGATCCCGGTGTTGGGGGCGATGCTCCTGATTGTGGTGGGTTTTGGCTTCAAGATCAGCGCAGTGCCGTTCCACTTCTGGACACCGGATGTTTATGAAGGTGCGCCGACCCCTGTTACGGCCTTCTTGAGCGTGGCAAGCAAGGCGGCGAGTTTCGCGCTGCTGGTGCGGTTCTTCATCGTTGTGTTCCCGGCTTCATTGGAGATTGGCGGGGCTGAGATCCAGAACTTTTGGGTGCAGTTGATGATCGCCTTCGCGGTGATTTCGATGACACTGGGTAATCTGGTGGCGCTGGCACAGAAGAACATTAAGCGTCTGCTGGCATACTCGTCTATCGCACAGGCAGGATATACGCTGGTGGGTGTAGCGGCTATTCAGTCGGCGACTGTACAGGGGCAGGCTGATGCTGTGGCATCGGTTGGCTTTTATATGTTCATGTATGTTTTCACGAACCTGCTGGCATTTGCGGTTGTGGTGCTGTTCAGCGAGGCGACTGGAAGCGAGACGATTGCTGATCTGGCGGGGTTAAGCCGACGCAGCCCATGGCTGGCATTGATGATGACGATTGCGCTGCTGTCGTTGGCGGGTGTGCCTCCGGCGGCTGGCTTTGTGGGTAAATTCTTCCTGTTCCGCGCGGCTGTTCAATCTGACCTGACGTGGTTGGCGATCTTCGGTGTGCTGAACTCGATTGTCGCGCTGTACTACTATCTGGTGGTCATCAAGGTGATGTATGTTGACCGCAGCGCTGATGAAGATAAGCCGATCCCGGTTTCGCGCCCGTATGGGTGGGTGATGGCAATCACGGCTGTGCTGGTGATTTTGATCGGTACGGTGGCTGTGCAGCCGGTGTTTGAATGGGCAGTGGAGAGCGCTCGTTCGCTCTTTGCATAAGCGAGCGGAAAAATTTGTGCACTATTGTAGGGGCGCACCTTGATGCGCCTCTACTTCTGAATAGGGTTAGAGTCTTTGGATTATTCGTATAAAAGCGGTTGGCAAAAGCGCCTTATTTGTGATAATATTCCCGAACTTTCGTCATTATGCCTGATCCTAATCCTCGTCGCACACGTATTAAGAACCTGACTCTGGCGGGTATAGCCGGACAGGCGGGGTGCTGGGTTATCTTGATGGTGATAGGTGCGCTGCTGCTGGGGCTGTGGGTTGATGCACAGTTGGGGCTGCGAGGACCGTTCACTATCGGTATTGTGGTGCTTAGTATACCGGTCACAATGTTTGTGGTGTTTCGGATCGTTCTGAGGCTGATCGCAGCAATACAGCCTCCAACGCCAGATGAGCACGACAACGACACATCTAACAGAGGAGGTTGAATCGTTCATGAATTTAACTGTTGGTAAAGGTAAAGGAGGCCACGCATGAGTACCACGCAACGCGGTTGTTTGGTGCTATTGGGCATTGTGGTTTTCCTAGGAGCGTGCGCCTTTATCACCTTCGGCGTACTGCCGGGCGCTGGATCTGCGCCTACGCTGCCGGTGATCGCCGTTCCGGGTGAACCGTATAGTTCCAGCTTCACCTTCTTCGGTCTGTTCCCTGTCACTAATACGTGGGTCGCGACACTGCTTTCCAGCTTGCTGGTGCTGCTGATCGCGTTCGCGGGGTGGCGCGTGAGCAAGGGCTGGACGAATGAAGTGCCCGGACGGTTCCAAGCATTACTGGAATTCCTCGGTGAGTTTCTTTATGGACAGAGCAAGAACTTCGCAGGGTTGCGGACACTGACCAAGAATTGGTTGTTCCCGCTGGCCGCGACGATCTTCTTGTTCCTGTTGATTTCTAACCTCGTCAAGCTGGTTCCTGTGTTTGAAACGATCGGTGTGATCCACTGCGCTGGTCATAATGACGTCGAAGCAGGGATTAACATCACATCGGGTCACCCGACAATTGGAAACCAGTTGTGGGTGGATTCCCCGTTGAAGGCTCCTTATACCGCTGATGAAGCAGATTATCATGCGTGCGAGGAGTACAAAGAAGGCAAGGTTAGCAAGCCTACAAAGGACCAACTGACAGCGGCTGCCGCGATGCTGCGTGAAGAGGAAGAAGCTGTGATTTTGTCACGGTTGGCTCCGGAAGCGCAGGCCGCACGCATTGAGGAACTGCGGTTGGAAGCTACAGAGTCGGTGTGGCACCATGCATCGGTTGGTTTACCAGCGGATGCGTTGGAGCAGGGCGTTGTGCCTTATATTCAGGTTATCACCCCGTATCTGCGTGGTGCGACAACAGACCTGAACCTGCCGCTGGGGTTGGCATTGATTGTTTTCGTTGCCATCCAAGTGTTTGGTGTGGCGGCACAGGGGCCGAGCTACTTCCTGAAGTTCGTTAACCTGAATGCGTTGGGCAACCTCGGCAAGAAACCGATGGGCGCGATTGATTTCATCGTCGGTTTGATTGAAATCATTTCGGAAATCGGTAAGATCATCAGCTTGACCTTCCGTTTGTTCGGTAACCTGTTCGCAGGCGGTCTGGTTCTGGCGATCATGTCGTTCTTGACCGGGTTGGTTGTTCCGGCGATATTCATGGGACTGGAAGTCATTGTCGGTTCCATCCAAGCGTATGTATTCGCAGTTCTGACATTGGTGTTCGTGGGTCAGGCGATGGAAGGCCATCATGGTGACGACGAACATCATCATGAAGAAGCACACGATCACGCATAGTTTAATCTGTCACGTCAAATAACTTGAGTAAAGGAAGAGAACAATGGGTCCTGGTGAACTTGAAGTTGGTCTGAAGGCTCTCGGCGCTGGTCTGGCAATGATTGGCGCTTTTGGTCCCGGCATTGGTATTGGTCTGCTGGTGAACGGCGCGATGAACGGTATCGGACGCAACCCGGATGCGGCTGGTACGATCCAGACGAACATGATCCTTGGTATCGTGTTCACGGAAGCAATCGCGATTTACGCACTGGTCGTCGCGCTCATCATCCTGTTCGTGCTCGCCTAAGCCGCACGACAAGGAGTACTGTCAATGCTTAAAACTATGTCTTTGAAACGGCTGCTGCTGGTCGCGGTACTGTTGGGTTCATTAATGCTGACGGTTACGTCGGTGTTTGCCCAAGATGCCACGCCAGCCGCCGCGGAAGAACATTCAACTGAAGCTGCTACTGAAAGCAGCGATCACAGTGAAACGGCTGCTGTAGAGGGCGAAGCTGCCCCGGCGACCAGTCCGTTGACTCCGCTGGGTATCAACGCTGGTTTCCTGATTGCGCAGATCGTTAACTTCCTGATCATTTTCCTGATCCTCCGCGCTGTACTGTGGGGGCCGCTGCGTAACATGCTGGATTCGCGCGCTGCGAAGATTCAGAAGGGTTTGGAAGACGCCCAAGTGGCTGCTAACGCCCGTCGGAACGCAGAAGCTGAAGCTGAAACCATTCGCACGAACGCACGCGCTGAAATCGCCAAGGCGATTGAAGAAGGCCGTTCACGCGGGGAAGAAGTTGCCAAGCAGATTGAGGCCGAAGCCCGCTCTGCGGCTGAGAAGATCCGTGAAGAAGCCCGCTCTGCGGCTGCTTCGGAACGTGATCAGCAACTGGCCGGTTTGCGTGGACAGGTGGCGGCCATCTCGATGGCGGCTGCTAACAAGCTGATCGGTGAGGCGCTGGACGCCAAGCGTCAGCAGGCGCTGATTGATGACTTCTTCGCGAAGGTTCCGGACAGCGCCAAGAAGCTGGGCGGCAGCGTGGAAGTTGTGAGCGCGATGCCTTTGAGCGCTGATGAACAGAAGAAGGTTCAGAAGGAAGTCGGCGCTGAAAATGTGACCTTCAGCGTTGATCCGAGCATTCTGGGCGGTTTGATCGTCCGTTCGGGTGACCGTGTGGTGGACGGCAGCGTCCGCAGCGGACTGAGCGAACTGTCGTCTCGCTTGAGCTAAAACCTATTTCAGCTCTGTAACCACAGAGACAGGGAGAACGCAGAGGGTTATAATCTCTGCGGGCTTCGTGGCTCTGTGGTTTTTATTTGTCATGGTTGGATGGTTGGATGAAGAAGCTTTCGGAACTGGCTGCGCGCGTGCCGGATGTGGTGGATATACGGGGTGAGGCGATCATCAGCGCACCGATTGAAGAAGATAACCGACTGGTGCGACCGGGTGGGGTGTTCGTGGCACGGCGCGGATTGAGCGTGGACGGACATCAGTTTATTGCTGATGCGATTGCACGAGGGGCCGCGGGGATTGTCGGGGAACATCCGATAAGCGATTTGCCTGTGCCTTATGTGCAGGTGAAGGACGCACAGGAAGCAACCGGCTGGCTGGCGGCGGCTTATCATGATGATCCTTCACGCAAGCTGATGGTGATCGGTGTGACGGGGACGGATGGGAAGACGACTACGAGCACCCTGATTCACAGTGTATTGAAGCTGGCGACAAACGGGAAAGCCGGATTGATCAGCACAGTGGCGGCGGATTTGGGCGGGGAGACGGTGGATACGGGACTACACGTAACGACACCAAGCGCGCCGGAGATTCAGGCTTTGCTGGCACAGATGGTGGGTAATGGACTGACGCATTGCGTGTTGGAGATGACGAGCCACGGGCTGGCACAAGGGCGGTTGAACGGCGTCACTCTTGATGTGGCTGTGCTGACAAATTTAACGCATGAGCATCTGGATTATCATGGTACGTTCGAGGCCTACCGAGCGGCCAAGGGGCGGATGTTCAGGATGCTGGGGGATGGGCACAAAGGGAATATTGAGCGATTTGGCGTGATAAATGGGGATGATGCGAACGCGGAGTACTTTGGCGATATTTGCCGAGGGGTGGGGGCAGCGGTTTACAGCTATGGGCTTGACGCTGGCCATTCGTTTTACGCCGATCATGTCCGGTATGAACCGGAAGCGACCGTGTTTGAGGTGCATGAAATGGACAAGGGTGAGGCGGCTCTGATGGCCATTAAGAGTTCCCTCGTCGGTGAGTTTAATATGCGGAATATGCTGGCTGCGGCAGCGGTCGGGCGGGTGATGGCTGTGCCTCCGGATGTGGTGCGGGCTGGTATTGCGGCTGTGCGAACAATCCCCGGACGGATGGAGCGGATTGACGAAGGGCAGGCTTATACGGCGATTGTGGATTTCGCTCATACGCCGAACGCGCTGGAAAACGCGCTGCGAGCCGGTAAGGGTATGCTGCGTGATGGGCATAAGCTGATCGCGGTGTTCGGGAGTGCAGGGCTGCGGGACCGTGAGAAGCGGCGATTGATGGCTGAAGTTTCGGCACGATTGGCGGACTTCACGATTTTGACGGCGGAAGATCCACGCACCGAGTCGTTGGATGGCATACTTGAGATTATGGCAGCGGGGTGCCGTTCGCAGGGCGGGGTTGAAGGCGAGACATTTATGCGCGTTCCTGACCGGGGGGAAGCGCTGTACCGCGCGTGTCAGATGGCTCAAGCCGGGGATATTGTGATGGCCTGCGGCAAGGGACATGAACAGAGTATGTGCTTCGGGACGATCGAATACCGCTGGGATGACCGAGAGGGACTGCGGGCGGCGATTCGGGGGAGGCCGCTGCGGACTTTGCCTACCGCGCCTGTGGAAGGATGAAACAGTGGGAAGCCGTACAGCCGGAGCGTGATGGGTATGATAAAATACGCGACAGAGAGGTCGTATGCTTGATCTAGGGATTGTGATCGTCAACTGGAATACGAAGGACTTATTACGACGCTGTTTACAGACGGTGCTGATGAGTATTGGTGATTTCCAGTTTGAGGTGGTGGTGGTGGATAACGCCTCGAGTGACGGCAGTGTGGAGATGGTGCGCACGGAGTTCCCGACGGTAAAGGTGATCGCCAGCGAGGTTAACGGCGGGTTTTCCTACGGGAATAATCTGGGGTTGAAACTGCTGGGGTACCGGGGGCAAGGTGATGTGGACGCTGACGCGCCACGTTACGCGCTGCTCTTGAATCCGGACACTGAAGTGCCGGTTGAGTCGCTGGCGGGGATGATTAAGTTTATGGACTCACGCCCTGAGGTGGGGGTGGCAGGGCCGAAGCTGGTCCTAGAGGACGGGAGTCTTGATCTGGCATGCCGGAGGAGCTTCCCGACACCGATGGTTTCATTTTACCGATTTTCCGGCCTTTCCCGATTGTTTCCGCGCAATCGGCAGTTTGGGCGTTATAATATGACGTTTGCAGACCCTGACGAAGAATTGGAAGTTGATTCGGTGGTCGGGGCGTATATGCAGGTTCGGCGAGAGGCGATTTACGACACGGGCTTGCTGGACGAAGCGTTTTTTATGTACGGAGAGGATTTGGATTGGGCGTTCAGGATAAAAGAGGCGGGCTGGAAGGTGTACTACCATCCAAGGGTGGTGGTGAAGCACATCAAGCGAGCCTCCAGCCGCCGGAGCAAGAAGGCACAATTCGAGTTTCAGCGGGCGATGCTGATCTTCTACAGAAAGCATTACCAGAGGACAACGCCGATGTGGCTGCACCTGCTGGTGATGCTGGGGCTGTTGGTGAAGGGCGGGCGGGAACTGCTGCCGGAACTCCGGCAGAACCAGCCTTACACAACCTGAGCCTCAGCTCTCCCCGCTCGAACCGTATTCGCCGCCTGTTGAGCATTGCACAGCCGCTGGTTGATGCATTTATGCTGGCGGTGGCGTTCGCGCTGGCTTATGTGGCGCGGGCTACGATTCCCTTCGTCATTTATCGCCCGGATACGCAACCGGAATTCATCCGGTATGTGCCTACGACGATCTTGCAGATTGGCGTGGTCATCACGATTTTGTATTTTTCTCGCCTGTATCATCTGCCACGCGCTATCAGCCGGATTGACCATGCCCGAAAGGTGATCGGGGTGGTGACGGTGGGATCGCTGATGGTTTATGGTCTGCACCCGATTTTGTTCACCAACAGCATATTTGAGGTTGAGTATCCGCGCGCGCTGTTGTTTTACGTGTGGATATTTAGCATTGTGCTGACGGTCACGGGACGTGAGATTCAACAGAATTTACGCTACTGGCTGCGCCGACGCGGGTTGGGACGGGATAACCTGCTGATCGTGGGGAATGGCAAGGTGGCGCGGGATGTGGCACGGAAGATTACCTCCAACGCGGCGCTGGGGTATAACCCGGTTGGAGTGGTGGTGAACGGGAAGACCCGAACACGCGGGAATGTGTTCGGTATTCCGGTGATTGGGGTTTATCAAGATTTACCGACGTTGATTGATACGTGCAGTGTGGATCAGGTGGTGATTGCGCTGCCGGACGCACAGCGAGCTGAGATGGTTGAATTGATCAGCCTGTGCCAGCGGGGACGGGTTGATATTAAGATTTACCCCGACCTATTCGCCTATATGGCGGGCGATTTGAGTGTGGATGACCTGAGCGGGACACCGCTGCTCACGGTGCGCGATATCGCTATGCGCGGGTGGCGGTTGAGCCTGAAGCGCGGAATGGATTTGATTTTTTCGGCGTGTGGACTGGTGCTGCTCTCCCCGTTTATGCTGCTGACGGCGCTGATGATCCGGAGCGAGTCGAAGGGGCCGATCTTTTACACGCAAGAGCGGATGGGGTTGGACGGTAAACCGTTCCATATGGTGAAGTTCCGGACGATGCGGGCGGACGCGGAAGTGAATGGGCCGGGCTGGACAGTGAAGGATGATCCGCGCGTGACACGGTTGGGAAGCTGGATGCGGAAGACGAATTGGGACGAAATCCCACAGCTCATTAACGTGCTGGTGGGAGAGATGAGTCTGGTTGGGCCGCGACCAGAGCGCCCGGTTTATGTGCTGCAATTCCGCGAGCGAATCCCGCGGTATATGGAGCGACACCGCGAGAAGGCGGGTATGACGGGATGGGCGCAGGTGAACGGGCTGCGAGGGGATACCTCAATCGCAGAACGAACCGAATATGATTTGTGGTACGTGGAAAATTGGTCATTGTGGCTGGATTTGAAGATTATCATCCGGACGGTTTGGAATACGGTGATGCGGCGGAATAAGAACGCTTACTAGTATCGGGGACATTAATTCATTTTGATTGATGAAAGGCGAGGTATTATGGTGACCTCGCCTTTGTGTTTTTGAGGGAGTGCTGATGGACATCAAGACGCTGGAAAAAGCGATGCACGATTTTGTCGAGAGTAAGGGGTGGTACCGGGCTGATTCGGTGCATCCGCAGACGCCCAAGAATCTGGCGGTTTCGCTGGTGTTGGAGGCAGCGGAGGTGCTGGAGCATTTCCAATGGGGAGAGGAAAGTCCGAATAAGGCAGAACTAGCCGGTGAACTGGCGGACGTGATGCTGTACTTGCTACAACTGGCGAGCGTGCATGAGATTGATCTGGGGCAGGCGGTGATGGATAAGCTGGATGTCAATCATCGCCGACGGTGGGAATGAAGGGCGGGGCGGATGAGCAGGGCAAGCAACCAGAAGAATAGGATCAGATTGGCAAGGGCGACCCATAGGGCGATGTTACCGAAAAAGGCGGGCAGATCGAGGCCGAGCCAGACGAAATGGAGACGGGGCACGACCACGATGTTATAGGCGCAGGTGACGGCTAGACCTGCGGCGATTGGCCAGAAGCGGCGATCCTGCGCGACGGCGATGAGCGCGAGGACTGCGGCGGGGTAGATGTAGCGCTCGTGAATCTGGGTAGGGAGGAGGAAGAAGGCGAGATAAAGAGCCGCTGCCCAGACGAATTCAAGCGGTTGATGGGCATCGCGCCAGAGGCGAACAGCGATGATGGCTACCGTGAGGAAGAGCAGCAGGAAACCGACACGACTGGCGGTCATATCGAAGATTGTTATGAGCGTGTCGAGGGGGACATCATTCAACTGGTGTGCAGGCTGCGACCAGAGTTGGGGATAGGCGATATACCAGAGGTTGTGGGCGTTGGCGGTGACGAACGGGTAGAGATCAACTGCGCCGCCGTAGGGGCGCATGGCGGGATCGTAACCACTCGTAAGGATGAAGGGGAGATAGAGCAGGACGAGCAGGGCAAAAGCGAGCGCAATGCTTTGAAGGGTGCGCCACAGCCCAAAGCGGCGGAGACTGAGCAAACCGAGCATGGGGAGCAGGACGATGGCTTGAAACTTCATGAGGAGGGCGAGGGCGAACCATAACCATGCACGGCGGGATTGACGGCGGTTGAGGGCGAAGATGGAGAGGACGAGCAGCAAGGTGAGGATGGAATCCGTTTGCCCCCAGAAGGCGGATACAGCAATTAGGCCGGGGCTGAGGGCGAAGAGTAAGGGGAGCAACCAGCGGATGTTCCGACTAGGCGGGAGCTTGGCGTAGAGGAGAGCGATGAGCAGGAGTTCCGCGGCGACGGAGAAGAACTTGGTGAGGACGGTGAATTGGAGGCTGAGGCCTGCGCCGCGAAAGGGGGCGGCGAGGGACGAGGTGAGCCAGAGGATGGTGAGAAAGATGGGGGGATAATCGACGCCGGGGGTGGTGGCGTAGACGGAGAACAAGCCGTGACGCTGGATGCCGCGCGCCCACGGCGCATTGAAGTAGAGCATATCGTCGACGTGACCAGCGGTGGTCATATCCGGGAGGCGGAGCAACCACGCGAGCAAGAGGATGGGAATGAGCAGGAGGTAGGGGGAGCGCGCGAGGTTTTGAAGGCGATTCACGGTTGGTTGAACTCCGTTTTAATTTGTGCCCATTATCCGCCGTTATTGGCGGCGGGAACAGGCTTAATTGGCGCGCGTTTATGGCGGAGGAGGGCGGGAAGGCGCGGGGGAGCCGCTTTTGGCTGCGGGAAAGACGGTGTTGGCTGCCGCCGTCCCGCCAATCATGCCAAATGGGCGGCTGCGAGGGAGAGTTTCGCCGACATAAACGGGGTAAAAGAAGGGGGTGTGCGGGAAGATGGGGAACTGCCGCAGACAAGCGCCGCCATATCCGCCATAAAAAATGGGGCGTTTGGACGGGCAAGGGCAGTGGTGGACATGATAGACCTCATCAAGTGGAGATGAAAACGCACCTTATTGTAGAACAAAATAGCTAAATAAGTCAAGCCAGTTGATCTCTTGTGAACCTATTGGGAATGGTGTATAGTGATTTGAACAGCGTTGTGCTGTCGGTGAATTTATGAAAGGGATAAGGGCATGAAACAGATGACTATTTTGAGATGTATACAATTTGAGCAACAGGTGACAATCCCCCGCATCCCGTCCCCGCGCAGCCCGCGCTGAATTTGACCCGACCAATCCGACTCGTTTTTCGTTATAATCTAACCCGCTGTCTGTAAGTAACAATTATACAAAGGATCATTCTACAATGGCGCAGCAGGCTGTTACGCCTCAGAGTGTTGATTTTTCCAAGTGGTACAACGAGATCGTGTACAAGGCAGATTTGTGCGACCAGTCACCGGTGCGCGGCTGCCTGATCATCAAGCCATACGGGTATGAGTTGTGGGAAGCGATTAAGGGCGGGCTTGACCGGCGTTTTAAGGCGACGGGACACCAGAACGCGTACTTCCCGCTGTTTATACCGGAGAGCTTTTTGAAGCGCGAGGCGGAGCATGTGGAAGGCTTCAGCCCCGAATTGGCGGTGGTGACGATTGCCGGTGGTAAGGAACTGGAAGAGCCGCTAGTGGTACGCCCGACCTCGGAAACAATCATCATGGATTCGTTCAAGAACTGGATTCAGTCTTACCGCGATCTGCCGCTGTTAATCAACCAGTGGGCGAATGTGGTGCGGTGGGAGCTGCGAACCCGACCTTTCCTGCGGACGACGGAGTTTTTGTGGCAGGAAGGGCACACGGCTCATGCGACGGCGGAAGAGGCTGAAGCGGAGACGATGCAGATGCTGGAAGTGTACGCGGACTTCGCGGTTAACGACGCGGCGATTCCGGTGATCCGCGGGCGGAAGACTGACCGCGAGAAGTTCGCCGGCGCTATGCATACGTACACGATTGAAGCGATGATGCGCGATAAGAAGGCGCTGCAATCCGGCACGAGCCACAATCTGGGGCAGAATTTCGCGAAGGCGTTTGACATCAAGTTCCTCGACCAGAATAACGAGTCGCAGTATCCGTGGACGACCTCATGGGGATTGAGCACGCGGATGGTGGGGGCGATTGTGATGACCCACGGGGATGATAAGGGTTTGCGGCTGCCGCCTAAGGTGGCACCGATTCAGGTTGTGATCGTGCCGATCTTCAAGACGGATGATGAACGCAGCGTGGTGATGGAAACGGTTGACCGGTTGAGCAAGGAATTGTCGAACGCGGCTATACGGGTGCATGTTGACCGGCGCGAAGGACAATCACCGGGGTTCAAGTTCAATGACTGGGAAATGCGCGGTGTACCGGTGCGCATGGAGATTGGCCCGAAGGATGTACAAAACGGGAGCGCTGCGCTGGCACGGCGCGATATGCCGGGCAAGGAAGGCAAGCAGTTTGTACCTCAAGCCGGTATCGTGGCGGCGGTACAAGATTTGCTGGTGGATATACAGGCCAACTTACTGAAGCAGGCTGAGACGCTGCGCGAAGAGAACATCCATGATGTGAAGCGCTACGATGAACTGAAGGATGTGATCGAAAAAGGTGGTTGGGCGCGCGGTTGGTGGGCTGGAACGGGCGACGATGAAGGCCGCATCAAAGAAGAGACAGGCGCGACGATTCGGTGTATTCCATTCGCTCAACCGGGTGGAAAGGGCGCTTGTTTGCTGACGGGAAAAGAGTCGGCGCAAGTGGTTTTGTTCGCGAAAGCATATTGAGTTGTGATTTGCAGCGGCGGAGGTTGAGGCGTAAGACCTCCGCCAACTTCGACCACGTCCCCGAATGTGAGCATACCAATTTATAATACCATTTAGACCATTCCTAAAAGTGGTGGTATTCGTGATATAATGCACTAAGCGGCAACGGTTCATTTCGATTTGGCTCTGGCAGCAGGGTTAGAAAGGGGTGTTAGTACGCGACAAAAATGAGATGATTTTCATAAACGCGACATTTCTATTTGAATTACCGTATAATATTCACAAGCAGCTTTTAGTAGATTTAACCGTTGAATGACGGGAATGGGTTTGTTAAATTAAACATCGAAAACTAGTTCTGATTATTGCTAAACTCTTCTTTAATATCGGGCTGCAAAATAAAAAATGCTTCTCGAAGTACCACCGGCCCATTTTTCGGATCGGTGGTATCTGTTTTTAGGAAAGACAGATGGCCGCTTATTTAATTGTTGATGTTGATGATTTACTCCAGCGGTTTAACAACCGGGGAATATCAGTCGATTTACAGGAACTAGCAGTAGGGCTGCGCGGTGGCGCGGCGCTGGCTGCCGGTTTGTTCAGCGCGGACAGCTTAAAGGCTGTTGCGGTGGCGAATTGGGGGGCGCTGGGTAACCTCGGCGCGAACTTCCAACGTGTGTTCCGTTCGGCAGGATACGACGTGTTCGATATGCCACGACGGGATCAGTTGGCTGATGCGTTGATTGTGCATTACTTCTCGTTCGACCCCGAACCGGTGGATGAGTTGATCCTCGCAACGAGCAGCAAGGATCTCATCCCACTGGTGCGGCGGGTGAAAACGACGCGAAACGCACGTATCCGCATCTGGGGGGCTGAGAACGCGTTCGCACAGACTGAATTGGGCGAGCAGGTTATCTTCCAGCCGCTGGAATCGCTGCCGGGCATACAGACGAAGAATGTGGCGGTGTACATTGATTTTGAGAATATCGCCATCAGCCTGAATGAACAGGGTTTCGTCGTCAATCTGGATCATCTGATAGAACGGTTCGTGATGCAGGCGAAGGCACACGGACAAGTGATCAAGATGGCGGCTTATGCTCCATGGGGGCAGCGGGGCAGCCTGCCGCCGCTGGTGGACAGCATGGGACGCGAGATCGCCGATGATGCACCGAGCCGGTTGATGCTGGCGAATATCGACCCGGTGTTCAACCTGCCGGGGAAGAACAGCGCCGATATGCGAATTGCGCGGGATGTGATCACGGACGCGAGCCAGAAGAACGCGGCTGATGTGGTGATTATGGCGAGCGGCGACCGCGATTTCAACCAAGTGTTGAATTCGCTGCGGGCGTCTAATAAGACGGTGATCGTCTGGGGGGTGCGCGGGAGCACAAGCCGCCAACTGGAAAATAACCCCGGCATCACGGTTGAATATATTGAAGACTTCACTAACTTACAAACGCACCAATCGCTGAGCACGGCGGCTTTCGCTGACGGGGCGGATGTGGCATTGTTCACGCCGTCGCAGTGGTCGAGCGTGATTATTCAGTTTGACCGGTTGGCGACGGTGATGGGTACTGACACGATGTCGGTACACCAACTGGTTGACCAACTTCAGGATGTGGGGGCGGTCATTTCGCGCCCACGCGGGGAAGATCTGGTGTCGCAGGCGATGTCGCTGGGGATATTGAAGGCGATGTCGGCAAACGGGATGATTACCCTCAACCCGAATCATCCGATTGTGGATAAGACGCGATTGATCCGTGACCGGGTGGTTGTGCGGGTGATGAATACGCTGGGCGTTCGGGGATGGGAATACGTCAATTACGGGTTCCTGCTGAAGGGTCTGGCGATGGATCGGGATTTGGATCGACCGGGATGCAATGTGAGCGATCAATGGCGGTCGGAATGGATTGACTGCCTTGTACGCGAGCGAATTCTGGTGCGGGAACTGCTGCCGCACCGGCATAACCCGGATGATCTGGTGCCGGTGATCAAGCTGCAACCGGATGTGACTATTCCGGTTGTTCCGGCCAATATGATGATGGAGATGCCGGAAGAACAGGAAGGGCCGAACTGGGCGGGCATTTCGCTGCATGAACTGGATACACTGAACGGCGAGACGGCGGATATGGTGCGGCGGGTGATCGTGAGCGTTGAGCAGTTCACGAGCTTCCGCAACTTTACGTGGTGCCCGCTGGGGAGTTTGCATAAACGGCTGCGGGTATTCGACGCCGCGATGGCGTTCCAGAAAGCGGTGGAATACCTGAAAGAGAATGATGCGGCTGAGGTGAGCGAGTATCAGAATCCGCAAAGCGACTTCCTAACCAAGGGGATTTCGCTGCGGATGAACGCAGAGATTTGCCAGATGGTTTTGAACCAGCGGGACGCGTTCATCCGGCTGCTGCTGACGATGTACGAGCGGAATACACCGATTTCGGACGCGAATGTGCAGGCGGCTGACCCGGATTCAAATTGGGATACGGGCTTCTGGTTTTCGTTGATGGAAACGGAAAATGTGTTGAACGCCGTTCCGGGACGGTCGGGACAATACAGTTTGTTCCGAACCCACCATACGGTGAACCTCGTGGCCGAGGCGATGAAGGCCAAGTAACCTACAACGGATGGACATGACAGCAAAAAGAGGTACAGGCTACCTCTTTTTGTTTTGGGCGGGAACCTGATGAGGAGGGGCGGTGTAACATCTGCAAAGGGACTTGTGAGGTGATTGATGATGAGGCGATGGATGCGAGCAAGCTGGCGGCAGATTTTGGTGAGCGGATTCGGGGGGCTGGTACTGGTTGTGGTTGTGCTGCAATCACGAGATATTGGCCTAGCGAATATGTACGGCGATTATATTGTCGAACACAGTGGTTTGTGGGCGATCCGGTTTTTGTTGATCAGTTTGTTGATGACACCGCTGAACACGCTGCTGGGATGGCGGTGGGCGATTGGATTGCGCAAGACGGCAGGACTATGGGCGTTCGGGTTCGCGCTGCTGCACTTCGTGCGCTATTTGAGCGGCGTGATCAAGGTGATTGATTTGCAGTTGTTCCGGCAGGATTATGTTGTGCTGGGATTGGTGGCGCTGGGGATTTTGACGGCGATGGCGCTGACCTCGCACCGGTTTGCGATGAAGCGGATGGGTAAGCGGTGGAAGCAACTGCACCGGCTGGTGTATGCGGCGGGAATAGTGATGATGGTTCATGCGCTGGTGGCCTACGCGAACACCAAACGGGCTTTTATGGGAGATCAGCGAGTGACAGTCGAGGTGCTGATTTATCTGGCGGCGCTGGTGGTGCTGCTGATGGTTCGTGTCCGGTTCATACGGGAGGCGGTGGGGCAGATACGGGGGCAATTGAAGATGGGAGATGCTCCGGCGACCCCTCATTCTTGAGGATTGTCGCTCGTTTTGGCCTCTGCTATAATGCCTCAATCGGAATAGACCAATACGCCTACTGTCCGGTGTATATGGTGACACCCTTTGGGGACGGTGAAGATAATGCCAATTGAGAAGAATGCCAAGTCAGTGATTATGCAGGACTATGCCCGGCACGAGAAGGATACCGGGTCACCAGAAGTCCAAGTTGCTCTGCTGACCACGCGAATCGTTTACCTGACAGAACATCTGCGGACACACAGCCATGATGAACACTCGCGGCGTGGGCTGCTGAAGCTGGTTGGTCAACGGCGGCGTCACTTACGGTACTTGAGCGAGACAAAGCCCGATGTTTACCGTGACATCATCAGCAAGTTAGGGCTACGTCGTTAATCCGTTTGAGGATATTGACGAGATGATGAGTTTGGATGTCTCGACCGAGACATCCTTTTGTATATGCCTAGCAGGGCAGGAATTGGAACGTAGAGCTAAACAGATGGGTTTGGCTGTACCTTCCAGTCCCTGATTGCTGGGCTTTTGTTTTCAAGGAGAATTTTAGAAAATGGAAACTATAAGCAGCCCCATGGGGACTATACACCGATTTACCGCGCAAATCGGGGGACGCGAACTCCAGTTTGAAACGGGTAAACTGGCTGAGCAGGCTGGCGGCGCGGTGACGGTGCGGGACGGCGACACGGTGGTGTTCGCTACGGCAACGATGAGCAAGAAGGCACGCCCCGGCATTGATTTTTTCCCGCTGAGCGTGGATTTTGAAGAGAAGATGTACGCTGCCGGTCGTATACCGGGGAGCTTCTTCCGGCGGGAAGGGCGACCGAGCGAACAGGCGATTTTGACTTCGCGCGTGATCGACCGGACGCTGCGGCCTTTGTTCCCTGAAGATATGCGGAATGATGTTCAGATTATCCTGAGCGCGTTTAGCCATGATCAGGAACATCAGGTGGATATGCTGGGGATCATCGCGGCGAGCGCTGCGCTGATTATCTCGGATGTGCCGTGGAATGGCCCGGTGGCGGGTGTCCGCATCGGTATGCTGAACGGCGAATTGGTGATTAACCCGACGGTGTCGCAGATGGAAAAGAGCGCGCTGGATTTGCGGCTTTCCGGCACTGAGACGGCGATCAATATGGTGGAATGCGGCGCGGCGGAAGTTGATGAAGAGACGATGCTGAAGGCGCTGACACTGGCGCACGAGTCGATTCAGCCGGTGATCGCGGTCATCAAGGAGATGGGCGCGCAGATCGGTAAGGCGAAGTCGAGCTACAGCCCGGCGGCGACGAAGGCGAATGTTTCGGCTACTGTGGAAGCGCGGACGGGTGACCGAATCCGGCAGATCATTGCCGAGCAGACCGAGCGCGGTGGACGGAATGAAGCGCTGGATGCCTTGAAGGAAGAGTTGGTGGGTTATTTGCAGGGACAGAATGATGGCCTCACCGACCCCGAAGAACAGATTGAAATCGGCGATGCTTACGAAGCCTTCAGCGAGATTGTGGCGAAAGAAGTACGCCGGCGAATCGTGGAAGAAGGGGTGCGGCCTGATGGACGCGGGCTGACAGAGATTCGTCCGCTGGCGGCTGAGGTGGGTGTTATTCCGCGCGTTCACGGCTCCGGATTGTTCAAGCGCGGGCAGACACAGGTGCTGACGATTGCGACGCTGGGAACGCCGGGGGATGCGCAGGAAATCGACACACTGAGTCCGGAAAAAGATAAGCGGTATATGCATCACTATAACTTCCCGCCGTACAGCACGGGCGAGGTTTCGCCGCTGCGCGGACCGAAGCGTCGTGAAATCGGGCATGGGGCGCTGGCCGAAACCGCACTGCGCTACATGATCCCGCCGGAAAGTGAATTCCCGTACACGATTCGACTGGTGAGCGAAGTGCTGAGTTCAAACGGCAGCACGTCGATGGCGAGTGTGTGCGGCAGTACACTGGCGTTGATGGATGCCGGTGTGCCGATTCCGCGACCGGTTGGCGGTATTGCGATGGGGTTGATCCAAGAGAATGGCAAGACGGCCATCCTGACCGATATTCAGGGTTTGGAAGACCACATTGGCGATATGGACTTCAAGGTGGCGGGAACGGCGAAGGGTATCACCGCGCTACAGATGGACATTAAGATCACGGGTGTGAGCAGCGATTTGATGAAAGATGCGCTGGCGCAGGCTCGTGAGGCGCGTTTGAAGATTTTGGACGTGATCACGGGCGCACTGCCTGAACCGCGACAGGGTTTGAACGCGAATGCACCGCGTATCCTGAGCCTGAAGGTGAACGTGGCGAAGATCGGCGCGATCATCGGCCCCGGTGGCAAGACGGTGCGCGCGATCCAAGAACGGACTGGCGCGAAGATCGACATTCAAGAAGATGGCACGATTTATGTTTCGAGCGTGGACGCGGGTGCTGAGGCGGCACTGGAAGAAATCCGCGGCCTGACGGAAGAAGCTGAAATCGGCAAGATTTATACCGGTAAGGTAACGCGAATTGAGCCGTATGGCGCGTTCGTGGAATTCCTGCCGGGTAAGGAAGGCATGGTTCACATTTCGCAACTGGCGGACTACCGTGTTGAAACGGTTGAGAGTGAAGTCAGTCTGGGGGATGAGATCATGGTGATGGTCACCAACATTGACGATGGTGGCAAGGTGCGCTTGAGCCGCCAAGCCGTGCTGGAAGGGTGGACGGCTGAGGAAGCGCGTTCACGCGACAGCCGGGGCAGCGGTGGCGGTAACCGGGGCGGCGACCGAGGTGGTAATCGTGGCGGTGGTGACCGCGGCGGATATAACCGTGGTGGTGGTGACCGGGGCGGCGACCGCGGTGGTAATCGTGGTGGCGGCGACCGCGGCGGTTATCGCGGCTAGAGCTGACTCTTTTGTTGATACCGAAGCGCGTCATCCTGAGGATGGCGCGTTTTATTTCGAACAGAAAGAGCAACTAAGTTGATTTACAAGTGTATATATAAAAGATAGTCCATATAGGATTAGAATATTTACAGCGGTTTATTCAGGATAATAGATTGTGACTACACTGCCTCCACCTCTGACATCACCACCATGGACATCACGCACCAAACGTTTGATCGCGGTTGTGGTGCTGGTGGTCGTTGCGCTTGCCGTATTACGGTTGAGCGCGATTTTGCCTATCATCGGGGTCGGGACAATTTTGGCGTATCTGCTGACACCGATGGTGAACTTTTTCGAGCAGCGTTTTTTGAAATTGGGGCCACTGGCGCGATTTTCCAACCGGGGATGGGCGGTTGGGCTGGCTTATGTGGTGATCATCACGATGGTGGTGGTGGTGATTCTGGTGGTTGTGCCGGTATTGGTGGCACAGCTTGAAGAATTCGGGCGGCGAATTCCGGCGCTGCTGCAAAGCGTGGAGCGCAGCCTTGAACAGAGTTTGAGCTACCCGTTGATGTTTAACGGTGAGGCGATCCTGATTAACAATGAGCCGTTCATTCCGCTGGACCGGTTGCGGCAGGTGACGGGTGTTGAGCACCTGAGCGAGATGATTCAATTGAGCGACTTTGACCCTGTTCAGACGACGCAATCGTTCATTGGATCGCTGACGGGACCGGCATTCGACTTCGTGGGTGGGGCGCTGACGGCGATCATCAACACGATTTTCCTGCTGTCGATGATGTTTTTCTTGATGCGGGACGGTGCTCAGATTGTGGAGCGCGGGGTGCAACTGCTGCCTTCGTTATACCGAGGGGATACGCGGCGGCTGCTGTATGAACTGGGGCGGGTGTGGCACGCTTATTTGCGCGGGCAGCTCACGCTGGCATTGTTCATGGGATTTCTGGCGTTCACGGTGGCGACGGTGCTGGGGCTGCCGAACCCGTTGATTCTGGGCATGATTTCGATGCTGTTGGAATTCATTCCGAGCATCGGGTCGGGGCTGGCGATATTCCCGGCGGCGCTGCTGGCACTGACCTCCCAATCGAGCACGTTCCCATTGCTTGAAGGCACGGGATTCGCGCTGGTGGTGATCGTTGTCTGGGCGATTATGCAAAATGTCGAGGCGTATATTCTGGTACCGCGCGTGATGGGCGGAAGTTTGAACCTGCATCCGCTGGCGGTGATTCTGGCGATTCTGGCTGGAGCGAGCCTCGCGGGGGTGCTGGGGATCGTGCTGGCTGCACCTGTGGTTGCCAGCCTGCGGATTTTCGGGCAATATATCTACGGCAAGCTAATGGATCGTGATCCGTTTCCTGCTCCTGTTATACGGCGAGATCGCCCGTCACCATTGAGGCAACGAATACAGCGGGTGCTGACGGCGGCGCACGAGGAATGGAATACGCGGATTGGTTTGCAAATCCGTGAATGGTTAAGCGCGAGGAGAAACAATTCATGACTGATGATGTACAGACAGAGAGTCTGGCGGTAACGGAGAATTATGCGGCGTGGATTTCCCATGAGCCGGACGGAGAGACGGTTTATCATCTAGAGTTGGGGGCGGTCACCGTCCACTTTTTTGAAGAAGAGTGGGTTGAAGTGATCGAACTGGTTCATGCAGCGGCACAACAAGCCAATAAGAAACGCTGATGGCTAGAGGGGCGCGCGTCGAACGTCTGCTGATTGAAGCGATGGCAAAGCAACTGCCACCGAGCGCTTCGACGCTGCAACTGGTGGATGTTCACGGGCGCGCCGGTCAGGTGCTGCGGGAAGTTCGACCGGATATTGAGGTGATTTATTCACCGACAGAGTACAGCGATTGGGCGTTGGAGGCTGAGAGCGCGGACGCGGTGGCGGCTTATGACTGCGAGCCGGATGCTGCTCTGCTGGAGTCGGCGCTGCGCGTGCTGCGACCGGGCGGACGGCTGATCATCATGGATTCGAAGCATGACCCTGACGAAGGATATGTTCGGACTTTGGAAGCGGCGCAGTATACCCGAATTCTGGTGGAAATGGGCGCAGAATGTCCACTGCCGGTCGGGGTGATGATGCGCGGGGAGAAAGCGCACACAGAAGCTCGTACGACGGAACGCATCAAACAGGTTGCGAACCGCGATAACACACAACGCAGCAGCCGGTATGTGTATTTGCTGGTGCATCAGACACCCCATAAACCGGTATGGCGCATGAAGCCGAGTGACCGGATCGTGTGGGAGGCGGTTGGTGTGGCGGGTGAAGATGAGGTGGTGGCGCTGACTTTTAGCAGTTTGCCAAAAGCGGTTGAGTTCATGCAACCGGCGGTGATGGCCGGGCATATCACGAACGTGAACAAGATCGCCAAATTTAAGTGGGATGTGGCGAAAAATTTACCTTTCGCGATGATGTTGAATCCGAGTGATGAGATTTTCGACACGCATCAGGTGGCGATGTTTGAAATTGATCATCAATTGGCTGAAGCGCCGGATGAGTAATTCAGGCCGGTTCAGGTGACGGATGAGGCAGGGGTTTACAGGTCGTAAACCCCTGTTTTTATGCAGGCGGGATGGGTTGTGACGATCACACAGGATGATGTGGCTTTCTTGAAGAGCGCGGCGGGAGAAGCACTGCTGGAACGGCTGGCGGCGGCTGATTTGAGCGAGGGGAATGTGCTGCGGCTGGTGACGACGCTGCGGAAAACGTATCCACCTGAGCTTGTACGGGCAGGGGTGGAGATGGCACAACTGCGGCAGCGAGCCGTGGATAAGTTCGGGGCGGATGCCGGACGTATGTTGTTCACACGAGAGGCACTGGAACAGGCTAGCGATCCGCTGGTGAGGCGTTACCGAGCGGAGGTGGTGGGGCGCTGCAAGCTGGTGGATGCATGCTGCGGGATCGGGACGGATGCGGTGGCGTTTGCGCAGGGCGGGGCACAGGTGATAGGGATTGATCTGGAGCCGGTTCGGGTGGCTATGGCCGCGCACAATGCTGAGGTGTCGGGTGCAGCGGCACGATTTGAAATCGGGGATGTGCGGGGTGAACTGCCGGCGAGCGATGTGGTGTTTTTTGATCCGGCACGGCGGGATGCTGATGGGAAGCGGATTCATGATGTGGAGCGGTATCTGCCGCCGTTAAGCGTGATTGAAGGATGGGCGGGGCGAGAGGTGATCGTCAAGCTTTCGCCGGGGGTTGAACTGGAAGCGGTGGAGCGGTACGGGGGCATGGTCGAGTTCATCTCGGTGAGCGGTGAACTGAAGGAAGCGGTTTTGTGGCGGGGCGGCAGGCACAGAGGGCGGCAGGCTACGCTGTTGATGGGGAATCATGTGCTGCACTGGCAGACGGAGCGGGTGACAGCGGCAGAGGCGGCGCGGTTGGGTGAACCTCACGGCTGGCTGATTGAGCCTGATCCGGCGCTGCTGCGGGCGGGATTGGTGACGGATGTGGTGGAACGGTTTGAGGGCTGGATGCTCGACCCGACGATCGCGTACTTCACGACTGATGATGTGCCGGATTCGATGTGGCTGCGGGGATGGAGGGTGTTGGATTGGATGCCGTTCAACGTCAAGCGGCTGCGGGCTTATCTGCGGGAACGGGATGTAGGACGGGTGACGGTGAAGAAACGGGGATCACCGGTGACTCCGGAAAGTTTGATCCCGCAGTTGAAACTGAAGGGCAGCGGGGCGGTGACGGTGGTACTGACACGGCTGCGGGGCGATCCGATCGTGATTATCTGTGAGGAACAGCCCACGAGCAGATGACTCATGTGGATCGATTATCTGACTGTGCGCGTGGTAGAATAGGGAGACTAATCCCCTTTGACTGAAGGAGCACATTATGCTGCCTGAATTTCGTTCGGAACCGTTCATTGATTTCACGCGGCCTGAAAATGATGCGGCGATGCGCGCGGCACTGAGCCAAGCGAAAGCTGAGATGGGTAAGACGTACCCGCTGGTGATCGGCGGCGAGTTGATTGAACTGAAGGATACGTTCCTTTCGGTGAATCCGTCGCGACCAGCGGATGTGTTGGGATACTTCGCAAATGGTACGGCGGCGCACGCTGACCAAGCGATTGCTGCGGCGAGCGAGGCTTTTAAGACGTGGCAGTATGTGCCGGTTGAAGAGCGGGCGCGATATTTGCTGCGGGCGGCGGCTGCGATGCGGCGGCGTAAGTTCGAGTTCGACGCTTATATGGTGTTGGAAGCGGGCAAGAGCTGGTACGAGGCCGAGGCGGATACGGCTGAGGCGATTGACTTCATGGAGTATTACGCGCGGCAGGCGGTGCGGATTGCTGATCAGAGCCACATGATGGCTCCATACCCACCGGAACAGTTGGGATACTACAATATTCCGCTGGGGGTGGGGGCGATTATCCCGCCGTGGAACTTCCCGAACGCGATTCCGGTTGGTCTGGTGACGGCGGCGATTGTGACCGGCAATACGGTGGTATTTAAGCCGGCTGAACAGACGCCGTGGATCGGGTATAAGCTGGCGGAACTGTTGTGGAGCGTGGGGCTGCCGAAGGGGGTGCTGAACTTCCTGACGGGGCCGGGCGACGTGGTGGGCGCACGGATGGTCGTGCATCCGCAGACTCGTTTCATCGGTTTCACGGGATCGAAGCAAGTAGGGCTGTGGATTCATGAGCACGCGGCCAAGCAGCAACCGGGGCAGAAGTGGCTGAAGCGCACCATTCTGGAGATGGGTGGTAAGGACGCGGTGCTGGTGGACGAGACGGCTAATTTGGAAGAAGCGGCGCAAGGGATTGTGGCGGGCGCGTTCGGCTTCCAAGGGCAGAAGTGTTCGGCTGGCTCACGGGCAATCATCGCCGAGGCGGTGTATGACAAGGTGGCG
Organism: Anaerolineae bacterium; assembly: GCA_017303775.1. GTDB lineage: Bacteria > Chloroflexota > Anaerolineae > Aggregatilineales > Phototrophicaceae > CFX2. The sequence continues at coordinate 24,670 of JAFLCH010000019.1, forward strand.
AGTCGGGTGGTCGAGATCGCCAGCCAGTTGAAGGTGGGAGAGACGGACGAAGGCAACCATATCAATATGGGGCCGGTGGTTGATCCGGAAGCTTACGAGAAGATTATGGATTACATCGAAATCGGCAAGCAGGAAGGTGAACTGCTGCTGGGCGGGAAACCAGTCGAAACGGCGTCGAAGGGCTACTTCATCCCGCCGACGATCTTCGGGAATGTGGCGTGGGACGCACGGGTGGCACAGGAAGAAATCTTCGGGCCGGTGCTGGCACTGGTGAAGGCGAAAGATTTTGAAGACCTGCTGCGGATTGCGAACAGCACCGAATACGGATTGACGGGCGCTTTGTTCAGCAATGAGCGCGACCGGCTGGAACGGGCGCGGCGTGAGTTCCATGTGGGCAACCTGTACTTGAACCGTAAGTGTACGGGGGCGCTGGTGGGTATTCATCCGTTCGGCGGCTTTAATATGAGCGGGACGGACAGCAAGGGTGGTGGGCCTGATTACCTGCTGCAATTCACGCAGGGTAAAAGCGTGGCGGAAAAGCTGTAATTCGCGGCTCAGAGGCTTGTGGTACAGGAGTGGCGAGACCACTCCTGTTTTGTTAGATGGGCAGGGGCGCAAAAATATATACTTTATGTTAGAGTTTTTGCGCGCAAGAAAGAGTGCGCTATGATTATTAGTCTTAATTCACGGTCTTTGACCACAATAAGGGGATGCTGATGAAGCAGGAAGTGCTGTCGTGGGCGGACGTAGACCGGCTGATTGATGTGCTTTTGCCACCGCTGCGGATTGTGGGTTCGTTTGATGCGATGGTGGTGATTACGCGCGGGGGGATCGTCCCCGGCGGGCTGCTGGCGGAAGCATTGGGTATCCGGCATATTCTGACGGCTGCGGTGGACTTCCCAACGACAGAATCGGCGGGGTTGATGGCGTGGCCTTCCTTCCTGCAATTCCCTGAGGCGACGCTGCTGCGCGACCGGCGGACGCTGGTGGTGGATGATGTGTGGGGCAGCGGGCGGACGAGCACGGCGGTTAAGGGACGGGTGGAATCGTCGGGGGGGATACCGTATACATGCGTGATGCATTACAACCCGTACCGTTCGATGTTCAACCGGGCTGAGCCGGATTTCTACGGGGCGATCACAGACGCATACATCATTTACCCGTGGGAAATCGACCGGGGCGTGGAAGGGTTGGAGATGGGAACTCCGGATATAAATTAATCTAATTCTGTATTCGTTTTCATTATTTTTCTGCTATAATGACTGCTGAAGCGGGTTCCATAACATTTAACATTTCATGCGCCAGTGTTCATATATTGATAAAAATAAGGGATTTCTGGCGTGTTGATTGGTTGATCGGGCGAGTTTGATGGAACGAGTCAAATTGACTCGTTGAAGGTTGTGTTTCCAACGTGCTGCACTGTTATGTTCCCAGAATAACATTCCAAAATTGAACGAAACTTATTTAAATTGTTTATTCTTACGAAACAACCTGACGCATTTGGTGGCGTTAAATATGGGTTTGGGCGTTCCGACAGAAAATGCCCCCTACACAACAGGAGAAGTGGATGAAATCGGCAAAGTTTAGTAATCAGAATACCACAGGCGAACTGAGCGAATTCGAGCAATTATTGGAATCGTCTTTTGCTTATACGCCGCCACGTCGGGGTGAGATCCGCAACGCGATCATCCTGCAAATCGAAGCGCGTGAGATCATCGTCGACATGGGTGCAAAGCAGGACGGCATTGTGCCTTCACAGGATATTGAGCGGTTGGACAGCGATGTTCGAGCGGGATTGCAGGTTGGGGCGGAAGTGCCTGTTTATGTGCTGAATCCGCGCGATCAGGACGACAACCTGATTGTTTCGATCAACATGGGGCTGCAACAGTATGACTGGGAGAAGGCGCGGCAACTGTTAACTTCGGAAGATGTGGTACAGGTGAACGTGACCGGACACAACCGTGGTGGTGTACTGGTGCGTTGGAACCGGTTGGAGGGCTTCATCCCCAGCTCACATCTGGTTTCGGTCAACCTTTCGAACGAACGCGGCAATTCGTGGAATGAACTTTCGGCGAAACCGCTGGGCGTGAAGGTGATCGAGGTTGATCAGGATCGGCGCCGGTTGATCTTCAGCGAACGTGAAGCGCAGAAGGAATGGCGCGCACAGCAGAAGGCTCGTTTGCTTTCCGAACTGAAGGAAGGCGATGTGGTGAAGGGTACGGTGACCGGTTTGCGCGACTTCGGCGCGTTCGTGAATCTGGGTGGGGCGGACGGCCTGATCCATGTGAGCGAGTTGGCGTGGCACCGTGTTGACCACCCGCGCGATGTGCTGAAGGTGGGCGACGAGATTGATGTGTATGTGCTGACGCTGGATCGCGGTTCGAACCGAATTGCGTTGAGCCGGAAGCGTTTGTTGAGCGACCCGTGGGAAGACGCGGACAAGCGTTACCATGAGGGGCAACTGGTGGAAGGTGCCGTCACGAACGTGGTGGACTTCGGCGCGTTCATCGCGCTGGACAACGGGCTGGAAGGTCTGCTGCATCTGAGCGAGATGGGTGACGGTTCGTTGAAGGAACCGTATTCATATGTGAAGAAGGGCGACCGCCTGAGTTTGCGCATCAGCCATCTGGAACCGGAAAAGCGGCGTGTTGGTTTCACGCAGCGCTGGGGTACGGAAGCCGGTGAAGGCGCAGCAGAGGGCGGCGAAGGTGCTCCGGTGGAGACCGAAGACGCTCCGAGTGCGGTTGAGGACGCTGCGGTGGTGGCAGAAGCCCCTGCTGTGGAATCGCCTGAGGCTGAGGTTCCGGCCAGCGACAGCGAAAGCACCACTGAAGAAAACAGCTAAGCGGATCTGCGAAAGACCGTTTGAAGGCGGAGGCATGACCTCCGCCTTTTTGTTTGGGCAATCAGGGTACGAGGACGATCTTGCCGATTGTTTCTCGCTGTTCCATGAGGCGGTGAGCTTGTGCTGCCTGTTCAAGGGGGAGCTGCTGGCCGATGTGGATGGTGATGTGGCGGTCAGTGATAGATTGGAGGACGGTGGCGGCACGGGCGCGAAGTTCGAGGGGGGTGGTGTTGTAGTGGCTGAGGGCGGCCCATGTGAGGAAGATGGCTCCACGAGTGCGGTTGAGGACGCTGCGGTGGTGGCAGAAGCCCCTGCTGTGGAATCGCCTGAGGCTGAGGTTCCGGCCAGCGACAGCGAAAGCACCACTGAAGAAAACAGCTAAGCGGATCTGCGAAAGACCGTTTGAAGGCGGAGGCATGACCTCCGCCTTTTTGTTTGGGCAATCAGGGTACGAGGACGATCTTGCCGATTGTTTCTCGCTGTTCCATGAGGCGGTGAGCTTGTGCTGCCTGTTCAAGGGGGAGCTGCTGGCCGATGTGGATGGTGATGTGGCGGTCAGTGATGGATTGGAGGACGGTGGCGGCACGGGCGCGAAGTTCGAGGGGGGTGGTGTTGTAGTGGCTGAGGGCGGCCCATGTGAGGAAGATGGCTCCACGAGTGGAGGAGTCGGTGATGCCCGATAGGCGGTTGATGTCGAAGGGCGGGACAGCGCCGCTGGTTTGGCCGTAGACGACCATATAACCACGACGACGAAGGGAAGCGAGGCTCTGGTCGAAGGTGGCGCGCCCGATGGCATCGTAGACGACATGGACACCTTCACCGTTGGTGATGCTGTTGGTGCGGGCGGCAAAATCTTCGTCACGGTAGAGGATGGTGTGATCTGCGCCGAGACTGCGGACAAATTCAGCTTTTACGGGAGTAGATATGGTGGCGATGACGACGGCACCACTGCGTTTGGCGAATTGAACCAGCAGCGAACCGACCCCACCGGCAGCGGCGTGGACAAGGACGGTATCACCGGGACGGACGAGGTAGGTGTCGTGGGTGAGGCAGTGAGCGGTCATGGCTTGGAGGAGGCCGGCAGCGGCTGTGACCGAGTCGACCGTATCGGGGAGGGGGACAAGTTGATCCTGCGGGACGGGGGTGAATTGGGCGTAGTTGCCGCCCATGTAACCGGCATAGGCGACCCGATCTCCGATTTTGAAGGCGGTGACCGAAGCGCCGACCTGTTCGATGACGCCAGCGGCTTCAATGCCGGGGATGAGAGGGAGTTGGACGGGATAATACCCCCCCTGACGGTGCTGGATATCGACGTAATTGACACCGACGGCTTGATTGCGCACGAGCACGCAATCCGGCGGAAGCGCAGGCAGGGGAAGCTCGACGAATTGCAGGACTTCCGGGCCGCCATGCTGGTGGATACGAATCGCTTTCATAGGCGGGATGCCTCCATGTTGGTTCAGGATGTGGTGATTGTGCCAACAGGGAGGGGGAGCGTCAATAGGGGGGCAGGCGGCGGGGGTTTTGCAGCAGCAGCGGCAGCGGCGCGGTGGTGACATGCGGCGGGAATGCGCCGAGATTGCCGCCGAGGGGTGCGTTTGTCGTCGTCGTCGTCGTCGTCACCGACAAAGAAGGCGGCGGGAGTGAGCAAAGGCCGCGCAGACAAGCTCAGAACCTCGTCGAGAACCTCAGCCCTTAAAGGACGCCGCTGCCGATTGGTGAGGGGGAGATGGCAGGGTTGGCGGCATTGGCGGCAGTGACATTGGCATTATAGTGACAAGAAGTTACCCGTTATCAGTAGGCAGTTATAAGAGGGAGAGGCCTACTGAGGCCAAGACCAGACCCTTGGCGGCGGCAGCGGCGGCGGCGCTGGCGGAAAATGCGGCGGGAATGAGGGCGATTGCCGTTGACAAGGCCGCCGGACGGGAGCATGGATGCCGGTGGGCAGGTATGCGGTTGTTAAGGTGCGCGCGGCGCGGTGATACAGGCGACGCTGGTATCAGTGTAGCACAAATGAGCGAGGTTAGGGTGACCAAATGGTCACTATTTGGGGACGAGTTTTCTAACCGTTTGAGGGAGCGGAATTGTTAAGACGGTAGGTAGATGGTTAGAAAACGGTTTGTGAGCAGAATTGGAGGGAGAAGAGGCGTATGTGAAAGGCGATTGCTTGATATGGGGCGGACGAGGGTAAAACAGGCGGGTTTGTGGTTGGTTGACAAACCAAAAAGCAATCAGTATAATCCGCTTCGATCTTAAAGAAGGGGCAGCGTAACCCTAAAAATTCGGGGTGTTGCGCTCACGTAAATCCGTGGTACTCGTAGCACAATCCAGTTGAACTTGAAGGGACTCGGTAGCTGGAATAAGACTGGCTAACCGGGTTTTACTGCGTCTACTTCCAGAAGATCAGAAAAGAAAAATTTTACCCGTGGGGGACTCAATATAATGCAAGCTGAACCGACCTTGCAAAACGCGGTGGAAGAGATGGATTTCGCCGCGATGCTAGAAGCTTCTTTCGCGAAGGAGCCAGAACGAGGTGACATCATTACAGGCACGATTCTGGCGGTGGATTACCACGGCTTGATCGTGGATGTAAACCTGAAGCGCGACGGGATTGTGCCGCGCCGTGATCTGGAGCGGGTGGGGATTGACCCCAGCAGCTATCAGGTGGGCAGCGAAGTGGACGTGATTGTCGTGCGGATGGAAGATCAGGACGACAACATGATCCTGTCGGTGTCACAGGCGCAACAGAGCGAAGACTGGAAGCGCGCGGAGCAGATGATGCTGAGCGAAGAAGTGTGGGAAGGCATCGTGGCTGACGCGAACAAGGGCGGTTTGATCGTCCCGTTCGGAAATTTGCGCGGATTTGTTCCGGCGAGCCATGTGGTGGATTTGCCGCGTAACATCGCGGAAGATGACCGCAAGGGGTATATGACTACGCTGCTGGGCAAGAAGGTAGCGGTGAAGGTGATCGAAGTGAACCGCAAGCGGCGGCGGTTGGTGTTCAGCCAACGTGACGCGCAGCGCGGACGACGTGAAGCCCGTAAGGAACTGCTGCTGGACGAACTGAAGGAAGGCGAAGTGCGTAAGGGCGTGGTGAGCGGCCTGCGGGACTTCGGCGCGTTCGTCGATCTGGGCGGGGCTGACGGTTTGATCCATATTTCGGAACTGGCGTGGCACCGTGTGAAGCACCCGAAAGAAGTGCTGAACGTGGGCGACGAGGTGGATGTATATATCCTGCGGCTGGATAACGAGGGCAAGCGAATCGGGCTGAGCCTGAAGCGGCTGCAAAAGAACCCATGGGCGCAGGCTGAAGAGATGTACCATGTGGGACAGTTGATCGAGGGTGTGGTATCACGCGTGGCACAGTTCGGGGCGTTCGTGAGCCTTGAACCGGGGATTGAGGCACTGCTGCACGCGAGCCAACTTTCCGACCCGCCGCCGGTTGACCCGACGTTGATTGTGCATGAAGGGCAGAAGCTGATGCTGCGCGTGATCAGCATTGAACCCGACCGGCAGCGGTTGGGGCTGAGCCTGAAGGATGTGACAACGGAAGAGCGGGAACGCTGGCAAGGACGCAGCGAAGCGGCTGTGGTGGATGAAACGACTGCTGAAGCGGATGAAACGGCTGCTGTGGCACAAGATGAGGGTAGCGTGGATGCTGAGGCAGCAGTACAATAAGCGCAGTTGAATTACGCACGGCGGCATGCGTGTGTGTCGCCGTGGTTTGTCGTTTAATGAAAAAGTGAGTTCCTGCAGAAAGGAGGAAGCCGGTACATATGGCATCTGTTACGTTAAAACCGAACGAATCACAGGAAGCTTTGCTGCGTCGTTTC
>JAFLCH010000190.1:0-1347 GCA_017303775.1 Anaerolineae bacterium
GGCACGTTGATGACGCGGGTGAAGCTGACGGAGTCGTCGGGATTATTGACGAGGCGGAGGTAGGCGAGGAGGTCGCGGATTTCGCGGCGTTTGTAGAAGCCGACACCGCCAACGAGTTTATAGGGCAAGCCTTCGCGGATGAAAGCGTCTTCCATGGCGCGGGATTGGGCATTGGTGCGATACATGACGGCGAAGTCGCGGTAATCCATGCCGGTGCGACGGCGCTGCTCTTCGATGACTTTGACGACGTACTCGGCTTCTTCCTGATCGCTGTAGGCTTCGAAGAGGGAGAGGGGCGAACCTCCCTGCTTTTCGGTAAAGAGGGCTTTGGGGGTGCGGTGTTTGTTGCGGTCGATGACTCCACGGGCGGCGTCGAGGATGATCTGGGTGGAGCGGTAGTTTTGTTCAAGCAGGATGACTTTGGCCTGCGGGAAGTCTTTGCGGAACTGCATGACGTTGCGGTAATCCGCGCCACGAAAGGCGTAGATGGCCTGATCTTCATCACCGACGACGAAGACGTTGTTTTGTGGGGCGGCGAGGAGGCGTACCAAGACATACTGAGCGGCGTTGGTGTCTTGAAATTCATCGACCAGCAGGTATTCGTAGTACTTCTGGTATTTTTCGCGGACTTCGGCATTGTCGCGCATGAGCATGGCGGTGTCCATGAGCAGGTCGTCGAAGTCGCGGGCGTTGCTGGAGACGAGCAGTTCTTGATAGCGGGCATAGACGCGGGCGGTGATTTCGCCGGTGTAGCCATGGCCGACGTACTGGTCGGGGGCGATGAGTTCGTTCTTGGCGGCTGAAATGGTATTGAGGATGGCGCGGGGTTTGTACTTCTTGGAGTCGATGTTCAGTTCGGTGAGGGCCTGGGAGACGACTGAGATTTGATCGTCGGTGTCGTAGATGAGGAAGTCGGCACGCTGAGGGGTGTGTTCCGACTCGCGGCGCAGGAGGCGGGCGCAGATGGAGTGGAAAGTGCCGACCTGCAAGCCTTTGTGACGGTTGTCGCCGAGGATATTTTCGACACGGGCTTTCATCTCGCCAGCGGCTTTGTTGGTGAAGGTGACGGCCATGACGGCGGAGGGATGCACCTGTCGTTCGCGGATGAGATAGGCGATGCGATTGGTGAGGACGCGGGTCTTGCCGCTGCCGGGGCCGGCGAGCACCAGCACCGGCCCTTCGGTGGTGGTGACTGCTTCGCGCTGCTGTTCGTTCAATCCGCTGAGTAAATCCGGCGTCCCTACTGCCATAACGTTGTGCTCCATTTGTTCTGATGGATGGAGATTGTAGCAGAAAAACGGGGTGATGGGCTATTCAGAGATGGCGAGGGTTAGGGACTAAATACAT
>JAFLCH010000190.1:1447-8308 GCA_017303775.1 Anaerolineae bacterium
TGTAGACTCCTTCGGCGCTGAGGGTGGGACGGAGTTCACTTTCGCCGAGGTTTTGTACCTGACTCTCGAAGCGCATGCGGATGAGGCTGGCATCGTTGATGGGATTGCCGCTGGTATCCACGAGTTTGAGGGTGAAGGTGTTTTCGCCGATCCAACCGGGCGAGATGCTCAGTTCCACGACGAGGTCATTGGCACTGATGACATTGATGATGGGCTGCGGTTCAGGCGGGGGCGGATTGGCGGCGCGTTCCGCCATGACACTGCGCGCGGGTTGGATGGAGGTCATCATGCCGACGGTGATGAGCATAGCCAGCGTGAGCACAATTTCGACACCTAACAAGCCACGGAAACGCTGCACCCAATTTTCCTGACCGGATTCCAGAGCGCGATGGGTGTAGACGAGGTTGACGAAGGCGATGAGCAGGACGGGGAAGACGAGTATGATCTTGACGAGCAGGGCACGACCATAATTGGTGTTCAAGAGGGCGTCCAGCGAGCCGACTTGCAACCACGTGGAATAGAGGCCGGTGATGACGAGGATGGCAACGGCGACACGGGCGAAGTTGGAGAAGCGGGCAACCAAGTTCGCGACTAATGGAGCGGCAGGTGTGAACTGGCGGCGGATGGGGCTGAGGACGCGGATGAAGGCGATGAGGCCACCGACCCAGAGCACCATGCCGATGAGATGCAGAAAATCGGCAGCAACCGAGGCGGTGAGATCGAAGGCGGCGTTGGCGTGGCTGTAGACGCTGTTGGTGATCATGATGATGCCACCGAAGACAAGCGCAACCCCATAGAAGAAATAATCGCTCCGCGCGAACCATAAAGCACCGCCCAATCCGACCCACATGGCCATGCGGGTGAGCCAGAGATGACCAAAACGGCTCTCGGCTACGAGGGCATTTAGCGAATCGCCATTGATGCCTATGAGGAGCGGGTTACCGGTGGCGAGGGAGTATTGCAGCAGGAGCATGAGCGCACCGCTGAGGCCGATTAGCAGCCAACCAAGCCATATCAACTGCCGGATGGTATTTTCGATGGTGAGATTACCCTGTGGGGCGGCGGGAGACCAGACAAAGAGCAGAAAACCGAGACTGCCAACCCCAAAGGCCATGCTGAGGAGATTCAACCAGCGGACGGCGGTACCATCAACCGGAATGGTGTCGTCACCGGTGGCAGCAGCACCCGTGAGGAGCGAGGCGTCACCGATGACAAAGGGGTAGCTGCCCATGGAGGGATGTCCATCAGCCGCGGAGAGGGCGCGCCATGCTACGGTATAGAGGCCATCGGGCAATTCACCGGGCTGGAGCGCCATCTGGAAAGCATCGACAGGATCGACAAAGCTGGCGGGGGTATTGAGAACATTACCGTCACTATCACGGAGGATGATACGGCTGAACTGTGGTTCGAGGGGTTCGGTAAACCAGAGGCGAATTTCCGGCGGCGATATTTGTAAAACCGCGTTTGGCCCCGGCTCGGCACGCTGTAAATTGGCGTGAGCCGAGACGACACCAACCGCCGCGATGATCAGCAGCAGGCATACAAAAAATAACCCGACACGAATCTTAGGCACAGCACATCACTCCTCGTTCAAATTGATGAGGGCGAAGATGCAGCGACTCAGCCGCGTCTCGCCCTCCAGATTGTACCCATCTTCAGTTTGTACTGAAAACAAGCAACCGAAAACCACTAACCGTTATGCGCCTTAAGGGAACTGAATATCGGTGATGGGTTCGACGGTGCTGAATTCACCCTTAGATGAGTCGAAGGTTTCATCCACTTCCACGTCGCCAATCTTGCCGAAAATACGGAAGGAATAGTCGCCGGGTTGGGTGGGGATGAGGTCGGCGGTGTAGGAACCGGGTTCACCATAAACAGCGCGGAGGCGAAGGATTTTGCTCTGGCCGCCATAGGTGACTTCGATTTGGAGGGTGTCTTCGAGGCCGGTGATGCCATCGGAAGCATGGTCGCTGCCGGTGTCATCGTGGCTGCCTTCGGCTTCTTCGCTATGACCACCACCATGGGGCGCAACGGTGAATTCCGGACCGTTGAGGATGTTGGTATAGGCGGGTTCAAGACGCCAGCCGAATACAATTTGATACTCGCCAACTTCGCGGCCTTCATGGGCAACCACTGGCACGGCCAGCGCGACCAGCAAGAGCGAAAGCACCAGCAGGAAGCTGGCTAAACGAAACTTTTTCATCGGTATACTCCTCTATATCGAGACATCGAGCAGGCAAAAATACAATCCAGCATGACAACCGTGTGATTGTAGCTAAGCATCCGGAGAGGGGCATACGTAAAAAGTACTAGATGGAGATGTTTTAACCTGCCATTCATCCCAGAAGGCAACATCCGATCAGCCGGATTTGCGCTTGCCGAGCCTTGTTCCCAGCCACCAACCCCCGAAGGCCGCCAGCAAACCACCGCCGATTAAGAGCATGAGCTGGGCGGGTTCGATGACCGGTTCGGGTTGAATCTGGGCTTGCTCACGGGAGACGGTGAGGACGGCGGTGGGTGTACCGGCGAGGGGGCGTTCGACCGTGATGACCACCCCATCAGGCATGGCGATGTCGGCATGGTCGGTGTTGCCGAGGGAGACACAAAGTGTGTAGGTGCCGGGTTCAAGGTCGATGATGGCATCGGGTTGATAAACCATCCCCTGTAACTGACCGTTCACCCACAAATGCCAGTGCCGGCCTTCGGTGGTGACATCGAAGTTGGTGGCTTCGATGCGCACATTGACGGCTGTGCCGTAATGGACGCCAGCGACGGGCTGAACGAGGCGTAAGGTGGGCGTGACGCCATTCAGCGATAGGGGGCGATCCGGCGGGAGCAGCGCGGCACAGGCGGCGATGATGTCGGCAGGGGTGGTCGTTTGAGCGTGAAGGGGCAAGATGCCCGAAACCACAATGAGCAGGAGCAGGAACACAAAACGCAACACGAGTAATCCTTAACTGGCAGCGACGGGTGGGGTCATCTGCGTGATGTATACGACGATGGGCGTTATTGTAACGCTTTACGCCAGATGACTGAATAGCGCCAGAAAAGATGCTGCCTGATGTGCGCACCGGGCAGCCATCTGGCAGCGACAGCACGGACCTGTGACAGGGTGAGGTAGCGTTCGTCGGCTCCGTGGGCGTCCCAGACGGCGCGCTGTTCGGCGGGCTGCATGAGGTAGCCGTTGAAGCGCAGGTTAAAGGCGAAGCTGAGGGGCGCGGCAAGAGCGCTGAGGGCGTAATCCTGCCAACGTTCGACTTCGTAGAGATCGAGGTACTGGAGGACGCCGCCCGGTTTGAGGGCCGCAATGAGACGAGGCAAGACGTCATCGAGGTCTAGATGATGGAGGGTGGCGATGGAAACGATGGCGTCGAAGTGATTGGCAGGGAGTTCGGTGGTGAGAATATCGGCCTGCTGATAGGTGATGTTGGGGAAGACTGCGGATTTGAGGTGCGCCTCGCGGAGCATCACGGCGGAGAGATCAAGCGCGAGCACCTGACGGGAACGGGCGGCCAACAAACGGGCGAACTGGCCGGTTCCAGAGCCTACCTCCAAAGCAGAGTCCATAGAGGGCGGGAGATGGCGCAGCAGGTAGTCGTGATAGTGCAGATTGTGATTCCAACGGGGTTCTTTGAGCAGCGCAATACGGTCAAAATCCGCTTGTACAGCCTGCATGGATTTGGTCATGGTTGTCCTCCATATGAACGGTTTGAGTGTACCGGAGGCGGGCAGCGGATGCGTGACGGTTGGGCTACGACTGGACGATGGCTAGAGTCGGTAGATGAGAAAATTGGCACATTCACATAGTTTCTTGCGGCGCTCTGCGCTACTATTGATGAAAGCATCGTTCAAATGGGTTAGATCAACAATACCCGGTGACCAGAGGTTATCGATATGGCCAAGCGAAAAAACCGCAAGTCTACGCCGAATGTGCCTGAGGCGTCGTTGGAACGGGCGCGGCAGGAAGCAAGCAGCCCACAACCAGAAACCACGCCGCCGGTGGAAACTGAAGCGGTTGATTCGGACACCAAGCAACTCTTCGTGGAAATAAGCGAACCGGTCGAAGAATTCGTTGCGCCGGAACGCCCGATTTTGCCAGAGCGTGAAACGGAAGTGCGCCGCCCACGCCCACCCCGCAGCGCCAACGCTGTTCGCGCGGCAGCACGGAATAAGCGGCCTGATGAGAAGAACGACATCGCTTACATCCGCAACCGGCTGGCGAACCCCACCCGCACCGTTACTACTGAAGATATGCACCAACAGTATGGTTATGTGGTCAAGGATCTGCGCCGATTGGCGTTGGAAGCGGGAGCACTCATTGTGCTCTTGATCATCGCTGCCCGCGTTATCGTCCAATAGTGTGTTTTAGTGTACTCGTTGGGTGAAGAAAAACGCTGTGCTAGAAGCGTTTTTTCGGGTGATACAAATAACAAGTCCATGAACATCGATTGGAAGCAAATCCCCTTTTTTGAATGTCTGGCGGGCCGTGACATCGGGCCGATTGAGGCAGCAGTCCGCCGCCACCATTATGGCGCAGGGGCAACGATCTTTGAAGAAGGCGATACGTGCGCAGGTTTTTATATTGTGGTGGACGGGCTGGTACGGATTTACCGGACGAATGTTGAAGGGCGGCTGCATACCCTGAGCCTGCTGCGCCCACTTTCCACGTTTAATGAGGTGGCGGCGGTAGACGGAGGCCCGAACCCATTCAACGCGGCGGCAGTCACGCAGGTGGAGACGCTGGTCATCAACCACGACCGGTTGATGCAACTGCTGGCGAGCGAACCGGCACTGCTGAGCAATTATGTGCAGGCGCTGGCGCACTTGAACCGCGAGTATATCGAACGATTGGAGGATATGACCTTCCGGTCGATTCCATCGCGCTTGGCTAAACTCTTTTTGCATGAGGCGATGTACGCTGACCAGATCGAAGAAACGCCGTCGAAGCTGACGCAAGAGGAGATCGCGGCGATTCTGGGCACCACACGCGAGGTGGTAGGACGCGCGCTGCGCGGTTTGCTGAACGCGGGACTGCTGGAAAAGCGCGGACGCTTCGTTTATGTGGTGGATCGCCCCGGATTGGAACGACTGGCCGAAACCAATACTGTCCCCGAACGGCTGCGGCATCTGTAATCCCCTCCTCGCTATTGTCATGTCTTCTCGTTAATCATCCATGCTCACCTGATTTAACCTGTGTTAATCATAAATACTCATTGTGAAAAATCAGATGAATACATGGTAAAAACGATTTTCCGAATCCAACAAAAGTTCCAGACAGCACGCTAAAGGCGATCTACACTACAGGTATACTGCAAAGATAAAGGAGATTACGAACATGACTCACATTATCACCAGCCTCTGTCTCCGCGATGGTGCCTGCCAAGAAGTTTGCCCGGTGGAATGCATTGTACCCGGCCAACCGGAGAATGAATGGCCGTGGTATTTCATTGACCCGGATACCTGCATTGACTGCGGTGCTTGCATCCCCGAATGCCCTTTTGAAGCGATTTTTATTGAAGAAGAAGTGCCTTCGAGCTACACCATGAATGATGGACAGGAACGCATTCCGTTTGATGCGAAGACACGCGTTAAGCATGCAGCCGGCGACGTTATTGACCTGACGGAAGATATTCAGCACAATTATGAATTCTTCGCGGTTGGGCCGGGCTACGACGCGATGAATTAAGCGACTTTTTAGTCATGAGAGACCTCCTGTGGCGACGCTTCAGGAGGTCTTTTTGATCAATGAGGTGTAGTCATGGGGAATACGTCCCTGATCAAAAAGCTGTTACTTAAACCGGGATACCGGGCAGTGGTGCTGCGCGCGCCAGAGGGTTACAGTGATTTGTTGGGAGAACTACCTGAGGGTGTGACGTTCGACCAGCAAGCAGATGGGATCTATGATTGGGTGCAGTTGTTCGTCCGGAGCACAGCCGAAGTGGAAACGCACGCCCCGGCTGCGATGGCGGCTGTCAAACCGGGCGGGTTATTGTGGCTAACCTATCCAAAGCAATCGTCCAAGATTAAGACGGACATCAACCGTGACAGGGGATGGCAGGCGGTTGTAGCAGCCGGTTGGGAAGGTGTGACGCAGATTGCCGTGGATGAAACATGGTCGGCACTGCGCTTCCGTCCGTTAAGTGAAATTAAGGTGCTCACGCGAGCCGCTTATCGCAACAAGGATTAATTGTGGAACTACTGTTTGTTTATGGAACGCTGCAACAGCCGGAGGTGCAAACGCGCATCATTGGCCGGCTTGTGAACGGCACGCCGGATGTGTTGGATGGTTTTTTCAAGTCGCAGATCGCCATGAGTGATGGGGTGTTCCCGCTGGTGATTCCGCGACACGGACACGAGGTACAGGGGATGGTGCTGGAAGTAACCTCGGCGGAGTTGGAGCGAATGGATTTGTATGAAACCAGCGCCTACCGGCGGATTCGTGTGCCGCTGCGAAGCGGATTGGAGAGTTGGGTTTACGCTTGAATATCCGGGTTTACAGTGACATCAATGAAAGTCACGCAGCCACCGGCTATGGCGGGCGAACGGATTTGCCTGCCTTTCATATCTTTACGGTGGAGGACACCTACCCCCAAACACACGCAGTGATGCACCCATATCGCTTTGATTTCTACCAAATTGTGCTGCTGGAAAATTCGAACGACGCCAGCCTGAACATGAACGCTGCGGCGGTGCCGGCATTAAGTAACAGCTTGACCTTTGCATCACCCGCGCATGTACTGGCATGGGTGCGCGGGCAGGCACAACGCGGGTTCATCATATACTTCAAGAGCGACTTTTTAGCTCCGTTCCCTATTCAAATCGAAAACGAATTTCCGTACTTCCGCCTGAATGAAGTCAATT
>JAFLCH010000191.1 GCA_017303775.1 Anaerolineae bacterium
TCAGCGCCGGCGAACCGGGCAAAATCTACCGCTGGCCGCTCGAATCCACCCTCGCCCTCGAAGCCAGCGTCAGTGATGACTACCAGATTCAGCGTGTCGAGTTCTATCGCAATGGTCAGTTCTTGGGCGAAGATAATGAAGCCCCTTACGGCTTCACGTGGGACATCCCCGGCGCGGGTACGCAAACCTTCACCGCCGTCGCCTTCGATGCCGTCGGTAATCAAGCCGAAAACACCATCACGGTCGAAGTCGTCCGGAACTGAAGCGTCGGAAATCCTTTTTGTGCGTTTGAGGTACTCTGCTTTATACTCGTAATAGATATTAAGAAATAGTGGATTA
The DNA here is from genome assembly GCA_017303775.1 of Anaerolineae bacterium. Lineage (GTDB taxonomy): Bacteria > Chloroflexota > Anaerolineae > Aggregatilineales > Phototrophicaceae > CFX2. The sequence goes on from JAFLCH010000191.1 coordinate 340, forward strand.
TTGCTAATCAGGAATAAATCAGAATGGAAATCGAAAAACTCAATACTCCGCAGGTCATGGGCGACTTCGACTTTGATGGAGACCGCATCGTCCGCGTCACCTACCGTGGCAAACTCAGCCCCGATGTAACCCGCACCATGTATGCGTGGTTAGGGCGCTTGGTCGCCAGCGTCGGTGGTGATATTCGCATCGCGCGCGGTTCCATCTACGATTTCCGTCAGGTGACGGATTTCGACAGCCATAACCTCACCAGTGCCCAGCGCCAGAGTTCCAACCTCAAGACACAGGTCGATGCCGATGAACTGCGCCATCATCCTGTCGCCCTGCTCATCAATTCCCTCAAACAGGAACAGTTCGTCAAGCTCAACATGCAAATCGTCGGGCGCGAAGAACGCCAGCGTGTCGTCCGCACCGAAGAAGAAGCCGTCAACTTCATCGAAAACTTCCACAAAACACACGCGCCGGAATAATACCGCCGTATGACGGCGCACATTTATTTTTCGTAAATCTTGTTTGACTCCACCTTGCAGCTATGTTAGAGTGAAAGTGTGGCTGCAAGGGGAATTTGTGCGCCGGTTGATGCACCTTTTATCAGCATACCCGGTAATGAACAGCTCCCACTGTTCTGTTGTCAGATTCGCTTTATTGATAAGGGTTTTAGCCCCTGCGCCCCGGCCAGCGCCACCGACCCCAACTGGCCCGGTATTCGCCCCTTTTATTGCGGATGACGCGGCACGGCAAACCCGGGAGTATTCCATACAATGACTGTTGATTTTGTGTCCCGCCTCATCGGCACAGTGCTTTTCGCGTTGCTGGGGGCGCGCCTCGGTGTCGAGTCGGCGTCCGCTGTTGGTCTGCCCACCGATGTCACAGCCGCCATCTTCGCCCTCGTCGGTGTCCTCATCGGCCTCATCCTCACACCATGGATCACCGTCCGCCCGCTTCGCCGCATCCGCGAAACCATCCTTGAGCTGCCCGTCGAACTTCTGCTCACCTCGCTGGCGGGCATGGTCATCGGCCTCTTGATGGCGCTGCTCCTAGCCTACCCGCTCTCCCAGCTTAACCCGCCCTTGGGCAACTGGCTGCCCCCCATTGTGTCGGTCATCTTTGCCTATCTCGGCTTGGTCATCTTCCGCGCTCGCTCGCGTGAAATCCTCAGCGTCATGGGCGAAGCCACCGGCAAACGGAGCCGCGTTTTGTTCGGCGGCACCGACCGCATCATCCTCCTCGACACCAGTGTCCTCATTGATGGCCGTATCGTAGACATCGCCAAAACCGGGTTCCTCGGTGGCACCCTTGCCGTACCGCGCTTTGTCATCAACGAACTCCATCAGGTCGCCGATTCAGTCGATACCCTCCGCCGCAATCGTGGGCGGCACGGCCTCACCAAGCTCAACGAACTTCAGCGTGATGCCGTCATGCCCTTCAAAATCATCGAAGACGACATCCCCGGCATCACTGAAGTCGATGACAAACTGGTCGCGCTCGCCGTCCGCATGCAAGTTCCCATCATCACCAACGACTATCCCCTAAATCGGATTGCCGAAGCGCAGGGCGTCCCCGTCCTCAACGTCAATTCGCTCTCCAACGCCGTCCGTTCCATCTACCTCCCCGGCGACACCCTCCCCATCCGCATCATTCAAGAAGGCCGTGAGCCGGATCAGGGCGTCGGTTATCTCGAAGATGGCACGATGGTCGTCGTCGAAGGCGGCAAGTCCTACATGGATCGCATCATCACCGTCAGCGTCACCAAATTCATCAACAAAGACACCGGTCGCATGTTCTTCGCCGTGCCCGAAAAAACCTGAACAGCATCCGGGTGGTCAGCCGCCCCTTCCGCGTCGGCCAACCGTCAGGTGGCGTTCGTCCGGCGCGGAATATAATGCCCATTATGAAAACCCGACTCCTGTTGTTCCTACTACTCCTCGGCCTCTCGGTCACGCATGTCGCCGCCCAGACCGCCGACTTCACCGACGCCATCGTCGCCGGCATGGGTATGCGTCTGCGCCTGCGCGATGCCCCCTCGCTCACCAGCGAAACCCTCGATGTCCTCGATTCTGGTGTAAAGCTGATGGTCGTCGGACGCACCACCGACAGCACATGGTTACAGGTGCGTGCGCCGGAAGGAACCGTCGGTTGGGTAGCCGCTGCCTATCTGGATGTATTGGTCGATCTCAACAGTGTCGCCGTCACCACCAACCTCGACTCCCTCGTCCATCCCATCCAGCTCGCCGAAAATGTCGCGCAAAACGTGCGCTCAATCTTCGAATTGGGTCAGTCATTAGGCAACCATCCCGATGTGTTCGTCAAAGTCGGGGACAGCATCACCGTCGCCTCGCACAACCTCCAGCCCATCGGCAGCGATCTCTACACCCTCGCCGATTATCAATATCTTCAGACAGTCATCGACCATTTCGCAGCCGGTCACATCGGTGACGCCAACCCCTTCACCCGCGTCTCATTAGCAGCGGGCGTCGGTTGGACGACGGACGCTGTCCTCAAACCCGGTTTTGCCGATCCTGCCCACTGCCAGCCGGGAGAATCGCCGCTGGTCTGTGAATACCGCCTTGCCCGTCCCGCCGTCGCCCTCATCATGTTCGGCACCAACGATGTCGCCCATCTCGATGCCGGAACTTACGGTTACAACCTCGGTCGCATCGTACAGTATTCGCTCGAACAGGGTGTAATTCCCATCCTCAGCACCATTCCGGTGCGTGTCGGCTACGAAGAACAATCCGCCGCCTTCAACGAGCGCGTCGTGCGCCTATCCCGTCGCTACACCATCCCGCTTTGGGAATATGGTGCGGCCATGCAAGCCCTGCCGGAAGGTGGCCTCTCGCCGGACGGCGTTCATCCCTCCATCGCCGCCGCCGGTTATAAAGGTGCAGCCGACTTCCGCGCCTTCAACCTTCAGTACGGCTACGTCACCCGCAACCTCACCACCCTTCAGATGCTCGACGCCGTCTTACAAGCCATCACTCCCTAATCCTTCATTTGTAGGAAAACAGCGCTGAATGGCGTTATAATTTCTGACATGAGTAAACGTCAAAAATTATTAATCCGAATCCGTCGCAACCCGAAGAATATCTCGTTTGCTGATCTGCGTAATCTGATCGAAATGTATGGTTTCGTACTCAAGAGAACAAAGGGCAGTCATCACTCTTTTCTAGGAAAAGTGGGTGGACAATCCGTTCTACTTGTCATACCTTATGATCAACCGCTCAAAACGGTATATGTCAAAAAAGCGCTTGACCTGATCGAGCAAATTGAACGAGAAACGAGCAGTCAGGAAGACTAATGAACAAGAACTTGGGCTATTACCTCGCGCTTCCTTACACCATTGAACTCACACCCGATGAAGATGGCTATTGGTTTGCCGAAATCCCGCTGCTGCCCGGTTGTATGACGCAGGGCAGCACCCGTTCCGAAGCGTTGGAAAGAATCGATGAAGCCAAGTTATTGTGGTTGGAAACAGCGCTTGAAAACAACATACCCATTCCAGAACCCGAAATCGAACAAATGTGAGCGGATTATTTCACCAATCCGCTCAGGTCACCGAACACCTCTAATCCGCCGTTTCGTCCTACCCCGTTGAAGCGCTCCCGTCGCATCCGCACATCCGTCAGCCGCACCTCAATCGTGGCCTGCAAGGTTTCCATAATCCGCTTATGCATCTCCACCCGCGTCGGCCCGTGCAGCAGCCCCCCGCGGGATCGTGTCGCGAACAATTCCAGCCGGTACAGCGAATTGCTCAACACCCATTCCACATGCTGGTCAGTCACCCGCAGCCGTTCCAGCCGCGCCCCCGTATACGTCGTAAAACGGTGCAGCACCCCGTCCTGCCAGAATCCCACAATGTACCCCGGAAACGAAAACGCCTTGAACGGAATATGCGCGATGGATGCCGTCAAACACACATCCCCCTGCGCGAAATGATTGCTCTGCATCCAGATGTATGACGACGGAAACGACTCGCCCCAATCCTTTTCGATATACCCTTGCCCGCCGTCAAACCGCAGCGTCTGCCCCTCCAGCCGCAGCTCACCCTGTATCGTATGGTCGAGGCTCACCACACCGTGATAGCATTCCATGAACGTCAGCCAGCCGAACGGCCCCATAATCCCCGGCGCGCTCCACCGTACCGGCCACGGAACCAGCCCCTCAAACCGCAGTTCGCCTTGCAGCGCCAGATGCTCACCCTCTAGCCTCAACCGGATTCCATCCGCCCGGAAGTGATTCGGCCCCACCCACACATCGAAATCATCAGCCGCCGCCCGGAACTGCTCCGGTGGATAACTAAAATAAGCCGACTCGCCCGTCTGCCCGTCCAACACCTGCACAAACGCATGATGCTTCGCTGCGTCATGACTCAAAAAGATGCCCGGAATCACCGCGTATCGGTGCTGTTCCGTCGCATCAATCAATTTGAAGTACCAGCCTTCGAAAAACGGAGGCTGCCGGTTATGTCCATGATAGCGTTCCGGGTGCATCACCCGCTCGATGTAACCCCGCATCAGACGGCTGCGATCTCAATATAAGCCGCTTGACCGCCGCGCAGCCTACCCAGCATGCTGAACAGCCGCTTCATCAATCCATATTTCCGCGTCAGCGCGTCATCCGCCATCTTGCGCTCCGCCTCGCTCTCCAGCAGGCGTGCCGTCCCTGCCGCTGCCTCGCCCAACACCTCGCCCGTCTGTGTGCATGGCGCAACCATCACCTTGCTCGTATGTCCGATCCGTTTGACTTTGCCCGCTGTCGCGCCGGTATAAACATACAAACGTCCTTCCTTCTCCACGAACCACACCGGCGTCGCCACCCCTTCGCCGTTCTTCCGGTAAGTCGTCAGGCTCATATACTGCTGCCCGACCAGATTCGGGAACGCCGCCTTTCCAAGAATCGCCTCTCGCATAATCACATCACTCCCCACAAATCACAATAAACAGCTTGCCTATGCTCAACCAATCTAATACAACTCCAGTAGCCGCGCTTAAGTCTAGCCTGAGTCCTTCCTGAGAAGCCACAATCCGCTACAATAGATCGACATCGTCCATCACGGAGCGCTCCATCGGTCATGACCGTCAAAATTTTCTGGGATGATCCCTATCAAACCCGCCTCGACACCCGCATCGCCACCGTCTCCGGCGACGACATCACCCTCGACGCCACCATCTTCTATGCCTTCGCCGGTGGGCAGGAAAGTGACTCCGGAACCATCGGCGGTCATCCCGTCATCCACGCCCGCAAGCAGGAGGCCGCCATCTACTACACCCTCCCCGCCGGTCATAATCTTCGCGCCGCCGATCCGGTCACCGTAACCATCGACTGGCCGCGCCGCTGCCGTCTCATGCGCCTGCACTTCGCCGCCGAAATCATCCTCGAACTCACCTATCAGCTTCTCCCCGGCATCCACAAAATCGGTGCCCACATCGCGCCGGACAAATCTCGCATCGACTTTGAATGGCCGCAAAACATCGCCGCCATCTTCCCCCATCTCCAAACCCGCGCGCAGGAACTCATCCGCGCCGACCATCCCATCACCAGCGCCTTCAGCGACCCTCAGACCGAACGCCGCTATTGGGAAATTCCCGGTTTCGCCCGCGTAGCCTGTGGTGGCACACACCTCAAGCGCACCGGCGAAGTCGGTGACATCCACCTCAAACGCAAAAATGTCGGCAAAGGCAAGGAGCGCATCGAAATCTATTTAGCAGACGCCTGACGCCGGCGCTACTGATTCACCGTCAACCTGTAGGAAATCGGATCGCTGTCCAGCGGCGCGCCTACTTGAATGATCAACGCAGCATCCGCCAGTATCTCCGCGCTGAACGTATCCGTCACAATGCCCTCGTTGGCCGGATTCGTGGTACTGAATGCCAGCGTATCATCAGACCCGCGTTCATTCAGCAGCCGCGCGTACAGCGGGCTTTCACCTTCCACCGCCACCACGACCTCCAACCGTTCCCCCGCCTGTACATTCACGAGGTAAAAATCGCCGTCGCACGAATCCACCACCCCTTCCACCGTCTCCCCGGCTTGAATCGGGCGTGTGTCCTCATGAGTCGCCGCCTCGACCAGCAGTTCATAATCGCCCGCTGCTGGCGTAGGCAGTCCCAGAAAATCACTCACCACAATCTGATACGCTCCGGCAGCCCCCAGCCGGTAATTACAGATGAAAGGCTGGTACTGCCCGCCCGAATTAGCATCCACCGCCACCGCCTGTGTACCGTTCGCGGGAATCACCTCAAGGTAGCTGTCCCACTCGCTCCTCACGCGGATATTCACCCGCTGCCCTCTCTCGCTGCGAAAAATCCAACCATCCCGTTCACCGGGGCGCACCGTCCCGCTCACCGCCTCGCCCAACCGGATTTCGCCTGCGCTTCCCACTGCCGCTTGAGTCGGCAAAAATCCGCCATCCGCGTTCCCTACCCGCACCACATTGTCATTGTTCACAAACACATAAATCGCCATCGCCATCACCACCAACCCCGCTACCCGCAGCGTCAGCGCCCGCAGACTCATGCCACCGCCTATCAAAAACCGCAGCAGTTTAATCATATCCGTTCACCCATCCAGCCTCATAACTTCCGCGCTGCCAGTTGCCGCAGATACCCCTGCACCCCCAGTATCAACGATACCGTCGGCAGCCACGCCAACCCATACGCCGTGAACCCCAGCCCGATCAACCGGTGCGGCTGCAACCCGCCAATCGCCACCATCGGCACTTGATAGCCCACGATCGCCGCCGCCCCGAAGATCAACACCGCCCCCACCGCTTGTCCCACCGGCAGCCCGCGCACCGGTAGCCGTCCATCCAGCAGCGTATTCCCTTTCTTACGCCCCCGGAACCACAAAATCGCCCAGCACAACGCCGCCAGCAGCCCGCACAGAATCGCCCCCGTGCCATCCACCGTCCCGCTCAGCCAGCGTCCCCCGCCGGAAATCCCCAGCGTCAGCGCCACCGCCAACCAGCCCATCGGCGTCAGCCGCAGCGTTTCAATCGCCATCCCTGCCTGCCCATCGCCCCGCCGCAGCCCATAAACCACAAGCGCGAGGAGTCCCACACCCACCGCCCCATACACCAGCATCGTCTCCAGCGGCACAGCAGCATACCCCGCCTCCACCGGCCACCCGCGCACCCAGATACCCCACGCCAGCCCCACAATCACCGCCCCCGTCACCAGCCGCCGCACCCATCCCCCGCCGCTCAAAATCAAAAACAACCCCATCATCTCCGCTGCGATCAGCGCCTGCGCCCCCATCACCCGCGTGAACAGCGTGCGCGGCACATCCTCCAGCGCCGACTCCGGATTCAGCACCACCGCCCACAGCAGGCTGTAAATCCCCGTCAGCACCAGCAGCCCGAAAATATCACGCAGCCGGTAGCGCACCAGCCAATCCAGCAGCAGCGCGCTCACCGCCACATATCCCGGCACCAGCAGCGCCCACTCCACCACCGTCCGCCCTGCCGGATTCGTCCACGCCAGCACTTCGGAGCCGAACAGCAGCGCCGCCGCCAGCAGCAGTCGGGGCTGCCATCGAGTCACCAATGAAAGGGGAGTTGTAGGGAGCGATGCGGTCATAATCTCTCGGCTTCACTTAATCCGTCAGGTTGCCAGCGACTCTAGCGCCTGCTGTGCCAGTTTGCCATACGCCCCCTTCGGGTCAAGCGCCACCGCCCTTCGGAAGTGTTCCGCCGCCCCTGCCGCATCACCCAGCGCCAACCGCGTATAACCCGCCTGCCGGTTGATCTCACAGGCCGGAATTGGCATGAGTTTGGGAATTGCTTCTAGCGCCCCCTTCAAGCTCACCTCGGCCCGTGTCGTGCGTCCCGTCAGCGCCAGCGCCCGCGCATTCGTCGCCAGAGCCACCGCCATCGAATCAATCGCAGCCGGTGGGGTATAAGCCACCGCCACATCGCTCAATTCAACCGCCCGTTCGGCGTCAAGGTTCTGCTCAAGATACCACCC
>JAFLCH010000192.1 GCA_017303775.1 Anaerolineae bacterium
CAATCTCCGGATCGTGAATCAGCTCCTCGTAGCTCCCATACGCTTTCGGAATCCCCAGTTCATCCGCGAAGGTTCTCGCCCGCTCCAAATTTCGGCTGGCAACCGCTGTCACCTCACCGTTCGTCGTTAGCTGCATGGCCGGAATCACCCGCCGTTTACCGATCCCTGCCGTGCTCAATACTCCCCAGCGAATTTTGCGAGTCATAAGTCGTCCTTTATAAGTGTCCTAAATCCACGCCCTTATTCTACTGCCCCGCACGGATACCGTCCTTGCGTAACGAGCAACCGCCGTTCTTCCATCTGTTCCGTGCTGTTCATCCGTAAAGTCAGCACGGTAACCCGACCAATGGCCGTCAACGGCTCTATGGTGTATTCCCGTAGTTGGAAGTGTTCATCCCATCGCTGTGTACGCGGGTTATATAAGGCTGTCAGACTCTCTGTATCAGGGTCAATCGATGCAATATCGCTACCCTTATACCCATTGCAGGATGGGCAGCTAAGGCACAAATTGTCTTCTGCGGTCGCACCTCGGTGCTTTTCCGCGATGATGTGGTCAATCTCAAAAGGGAGAAAGCTGTCAAGCTGGCTCAATCGACAGTACTCACAGCAGCCGCCTGCTCGTTCGCTGACGAACCGCCGGAGTTCAGGACTAGTGTAACTCATGGCACAGCTTGCTTTTGTCGTGTGCGGATTTTGAGCATATTGATGAAGTGATTCAGCCGCAAGAACTCGCTCAGTTCCGCCGCTTCCTCACCCGAAAGCGTTCCTTGCCGGTTGCCTTCAAATAAATAACGGGATCGTTCGACTAACGATTCGGATGGTTGAAACGCCAAGATGGCTTCCGGTGAAGGAGCTTCAGCCAGAAAATTGAGCACTTCTTCCATGAAGATATTGGTTCGGGTTGGCGGCTCCGGTAATGTGGTCATACGGCTTTCTGACTCCCTTTACCCATCCATATGCTCCATTATAGCCTATCTCCGTCTACCGCTCGTTCGTACACCGCCCGGAATCGCACCAATCCCAGCCCGCTGATTCCCGCGTCCGCAAAGGTTTCCATCGTCTTCAGCCGCAAACCCGCCGCCTCGAACCACCCCAGCTCATCCCGTGTCAACGGCCACGGACGCTGTACCTGCTGTGCAGCCGATTCCGCCAGCCGTCCCACCACCACTAGAGTGCCGCCCGCCTTCACCAGCCGCGCAATCGCCCTCACAACCGTCTGCCGCGCTTCCACCGGTAACGCCTGCACCGTGTAAACCTCCACCACCAGATCAAACTGCCAATCCTCCGGTAGTGCGAACAAATCCGCCACCACATACGTCACCGGACTCGTCGGAAACCGCTGCTGGCACCACGCAATCGCCGTCGCCGACACATCAAACGCCGTCACGCGGTAACCCTGTGCCGCCACCGCCTCCGCGTCATCGCCCAACCCGCAGCCGATCACCACCGCCGACTCGCCCGCCCGCGCCTGAGCACGCAGCCATTCGTCCACATACGGGTTAACTTCCATATCCGCCCAGCTAATCCGTCCCGCATCGTTCGCCGCCGCTGCGTACACCGCCTCGAACCATGCCTGATCTCCATGCCCTTGACTCGTCACCGTTCACTCCTTCTCATGCCCTTCGCGTGGCATTATACCGCCGAATTGACACACGGATTTCGCTTCCGTTACAATGAGCCGCATAGGGAAGCACGACTAACTCCCTCAAATCGAGACACAATCATGACCGATCATCTGCGCTTATTCATCCAATCGCCTCCTCCCGCCGCCTTCAACTAAGGCTGGCAGGATCGTGTCTGCGTTCAACTCGCATGGATCGGGTTTGTTTTGCTGCGCCTGCCTCGTGATCGCGTTTCATCCATCCGTCAACCCGAATAACAGGACTCGCCAAAGGAACTTTTCATGCAATCCACGCTTTCAAGCCGCGATACCTACACGCGCGGCATCGGTCTGGTCGCTCTGGCAGGCACTATCTGGGGCACAATCGGCCCCGCCACCCAGCTCATCTTTAGCATCAGCGCCACCACGCCGCTGACCGTCAGCTTCTTTCGCGTCTTATTTGCCGCCCCGCTCCTCGTCTTAGTCTGTTACTACTTCATGGGCGCACGAACCTTCCGTATACAGCGCCGCGATCTCGGCATCATGCTCCTCATCGGTGCCACCACTGCCATCAGTCAGGTCAGCTATCTCGTTGCCATCCCGCTGGCTGGCGTCACCATTCCCACCCTCGTCGGTGTCTGCACCGTCCCCCTCTCGACAGCCATCTTTTCGGTGCTTCTCCGCCTCGAACCCTTCAGTCGCCGCGTGATGCTGGCGCTCGTCGGTGCCATCATCGGTACGGCCCTCGTCGTTGGCATTCAACCCGGCGCGGAACTCCCCCGTGATCTGGTTTCCGGCGTGTTCTTCTCCCTCGTCTCCGGTGTCAGCCACGCCGTTTCCATCATGGGGGGGCGCGCCCTCGCGCGTCGTGCCCATCCCCTCCAGATCAACATGGTCAGCTTCAGCACCAGCGCCCTTTTCCTGTTTGGGGTAGCGCTGCTCGGTGGCGGCTTTCAGATGGATATTCCCGTCGTCGGCTGGTTGTTCATCCTCTATCTCGGCGCAGTCCCCACCGCCCTAGCTTACGGTCTGTTCGTCGCTGGCATGAAGACCACCCCCGCCACCATCGCCGGCATCATCACCTTGCTCGAACCCCTCGCCGCTGCCATCCTCGCGTGGATCTTCTTCGGTGAACGCCTGACCGCGCTCGGCATTGTTGGCGCGGCCTTACTGCTCGCCTCCATCTACATCCTCACCCGTCCCGAATAACCCGCAGCCATCCAACATTATACGGGCTTGCGTCTGGTCACAGATGCAAGCCCGCTGTATCAACACTTCGCGGCCATTCAATTGCTTTAACGGGGCAGCATCGCCTGCTCGCCAGCGTCGGAGAGGTTTACGATCGGGGATCGGGCAGGTGATGGTTGAGGAAGACCGTGAAGTCGATGTCGCCCGGTGATTGGCCGAAGGTCGTGAGGATGTTGGCCGCCTCGCTGCGGTGCTGCATCCCGTGATTGACGACATGAAAGAGACAGTGCCAGAGCCGGCGTCGGCGCATAACTCCCGCGTCGCCGGGGTAGGTGACGACACCGGGCAGGTCGGCCTCGCTCAGGCCGGCGAGGTAAGCGCGCAGATGGGCTTCTTCCTGCGCCCATCGCTCGCGCAGGGCATCCAGTGTCGGGACTTCATCTGCTTCGATGTCAGGCAGAAATCCCTCGCCCATCAGCAAACCGCGCCACCCGCGCTCGGTATCGAGGATGTGCTTGAACGTGGCGAACAAACTGCCGAAACTGTGCGGCGTCGCTGCGTTGAGCTGTTCCGTGCTCAATCGTCCCGCCTGATCCAGCAGTAGGCGGTTGGCCCAGTCGTTATAGTCGTAGAGGTCGCGTATATCTTGAAGATTCATGCTCAACCTGATGGGTAAGGCTCACCTGAGCGTCAGCTCAGGACAGCGGAACCATATGAATAATCGTCACACCGCCGCCGCCTTCTTTGGGGGTGGCCTCGGTGACTTTGCTGATCAGCGGGTGATGTTCCACGCGCTCCTTGACCGCCTTCTTGAGCGCGCCCGTGCCTTTGCCGTGAATGATGCGGGCGAAGGGCAGGCCGCTCATGTAGGCAGCGTCCACATAAGTCTCAAGCCGCTTCAGCGCGTCATCAACCCGCTCGCCGCGCAAGTCCAATTCGAGGCCGGGAGATTGGCCGCGTGGGGCGACGGGATCAGGCGACTTTTCGTACTCGCGCTTGTGTCCGCGCTTCATCTCGCGCTTCTCGCTGCGCGTGCGGTGGCTGATTTCGTCCAGACCCGCGCGCACCTTGAGCGTGCCTACCTGAATCGTAGCGCTGTCCCGTTCCAGTTCCGTGATCGTCCCCTCAGCGTTGAGCTTAGCCAACCACACAGTCTCGCCCAGTCGTGGCGTCCATGAGGTTTCGATGATCTGCTCACCTTCGTCAGGCACGGCTTCCTGCGCGTTCGCCGCCAGTGCCGCCGCTTCATCCTGCACCTGCTTCAGGGCGTCCAGCGGCAGCGATGCGCCCCGCATTTCATTCCGCAGCCGTTTGATCTCCCGCTGGAAGCTCTTGATCTCCTCATCAGCCTGCCGCCGCGCTGTGGCGACGATGTTGCGCCGCTCATCCTCGATTTTGTCGAGTCGGGATTGCAGCTCCGCCTGCTGTTCCTCCACCTCTTCCCGCAGCGCCGTGATGATGGACTGGTTGCGCCGGATGTCCTCACGCGTGCGCTGAATCTCATCCAGCAAATCGTCAGCCACAAGGTCTTCAGTGGTCACCATCGTGCGGGCGCGTTCGATGATCGCCTCATCCAGACCGAGCCGCGTAGCAATCGCGAGCGCGTTCGAGCGTCCCGGCAAACCGATGATCAGCCGGTACGTGGGACGGAGCGTTTGCAGATCGAATTCGACGCTGGCATTGCGCACGCCGGGTGTCTCCACCCCGTACACCTTGAGTTCCGGGTGGTGGGTCGTCACAACCGTCGTGACCTGACGCTCCACAAGATGCGTGAGGATAGCGCGGGCGAGCGCCGAACCTTCAGCCGGGTCAGTACCCGCGCCCAGTTCATCCAGCAGGACGAGCGAACGGTTGTCGCACTCCCGCAGGATGGAGATGGTGTTAGTCATGTGCGATGAGAACGTACTCAGCGACTGCTCGATGCTCTGTTCGTCCCCGATGTCCGCATACACCCCCTCAAAGACGCACAGCTTGGCTTCTTCAGCCGGCAGATGCAGCCCGCACTGCGCCATCAGCGTCAGCAGCCCGATGGTTTTGAGCGAGACTGTCTTGCCCCCCGTATTCGGGCCGGTCACCACCAGCACCCACGTGGATTCGTCCAGCTCAACATCAATTGGCATGACGCTGCCCGTGAGCAGCGGGTGGCGCGCCCCCTTGAAGTAGATCGTGCTGCCCGGATGCTGCGGGTTGCTGGAACGCTGGCGGAATGGCATCAAATCCGGCTCGACCGCTCTGAGTTCTTCCGCATACAGGGCTTTCGCAAACACCAGATCCATATACGCCAGCACATTCACCGTGTGGACGATTCGTTCCGCCTCCTCCCCGACCTGATCCGTCAACTGCTGGAGGATGCGGCGGATTTCTTTTTCTTCCGCCAGTTGCAGTTCGCGGTAGCTGTTGTTGAGTTCGACAGTCGCCAGCGGTTCGATGAACAGCGTAGCGCCGGACGAAGACGAGTCGTGTACGATGCCGGGGATGCGCCCCTTGAACTCCGCCTTGATCGGGATCACATAGCGTCCGTTGCGGGTGGTGATGATAGATTCTTGGAGGAATTGACCGTTCGTCGTGGAACTGATGAGGCGCATGAGGCGGGTTTGCAGCTTGTCGTAAGCCAGTTTGAGATCCCGCCTGACGACGGCGAGCTGTGGGCTGGCCGTATCCAGCACCTCGCCCTTATCATTCAGAATGCGGGCGATTGCCTCCTGCAATTCGTTGCATTCTTCTACCTGATTGGCAATATCCGAGAGCAGGGGATACGTGCCTTTCATCCGGCCAATCGTGCGCTTGACGGTAGTGCCTCGGCGCAGCGTGTAGCGGATGTCGAGCAGCGTCTGAGCTTCCAGCAGCACGCCGCGAATAGCCTGTTGCGCCGCTTCCCGCACATCCCGCGCGCCGCCGAGGCTGAAGTTGACCTTATTCTCCAACACCAGCCGCGCTTCAGCCGTTTCACTTTGCCATGTCCGCGCTTCGTCGAGCTGAGCGCTGGGATGAAGCCCACGTGCCAGATCCGCGCCGGCGGAAAAGGTTGTGTGGCGAGCGAGTTGGTCGAGTATTTTGGGCAGCTCGAGCGTCTGCGTTGATTTTTCGCTGATCATGATTCAGTTGCGAACTTCCCGTACTTTGATTACCAGAATGGCGCATTCCGCCGCATAACGCTGCTGGCGGCCATGCGTGATGTGAGACGGCTGTGAGTATAGGGGCGAGGGGAAACAATGTCAATCGTCTGGTTTTTAAGGGGTCACAATGGATACATTTGCTCACCCCACTACTAGACTCCAAATAAAACCCGTGCTATAGTGGAACGATCATGCAATTCTGCATAGGTAAGGTGTTTTATGGTTACCATGGTGATCGGCGCTGGAATCGCCGGACTGAGTGCAGCCCACGACTTAATGGCGGCGGGTGAGTCAGTCACGGTTCTCGAGGCGCGTGGTCGCATCGGCGGGCGGGTTTTCACAAACCACGACTTTGCCAACTTCCCCGTTGAATTCGGCGCTGAGTTTATTCACGGCGACGAAGCTCCGACGTGACTGCTCGTCCGAGAACTCGGACTCCGCACTCTCCACTGGCACCGAACGGATGACTCCCTTTTCCGCCTGACGGATGGTTCGCTCTGCCTCATGCAAGACGCCCCTCATGACATCGGACGGTTATGGGAACTGGACGCAGCTGCCCTCACACAAGATGAGAGCCTGCGTGCCTATCTCATCCGGCAGGGCTTCGACGCCTCGCAGGTTCGCTATGCCGACCGGACGTTTGTCAACGCTGTGGGCGAGCGCATCGAAGAGGTGAGCGCGCTGGCAGCGCTGGCCGAAATCCACGAAACCTCGAATGGCAGCGGTGACTTCCGCATCCTCGACGGCTATGACCACCTCATCGCCCATCTGGCGCAGGGGCTGGACATTCGCCTCGACACGCCCGTGAACCGCATCGAATGGTCGGCGGCTGGCGTGAAGGTGCATACCACCGCAGACGTATACGAGGCACAGCAGGTCATCATCACCCTCCCGCTGGGCGTGCTGCAAAGCGGCACGATCACCTTCACGCCGGAACTCCCCGCGCACAAGCTGGAAGCAATCCACCATCTGCGCATGGGGCCGGGCTTGAAGATGCTCTACCGCTTCGCCGAACCGATCTTGCCGCCAACCGTCTCAGCCCTGTTCAGCGATTGTGTGCCGCCCATGTGGTGGTCGCCCTCCTTCGGCCAATCGACGGAACAGACCGTCTGGACGGCCTTCGCCACCGGTGACTGGGCGCGCCAACTGTTGGCGCTCGGTGAAGCAGGGGCGCTCGCGCAGGGCTTGGAAACCCTCCGCTATGAACTGGGTCGCCCGGACTTGCAGCCCGAAGCCATGCGCATGATGAACTGGGTTGATGAACCCTACACGCGCGGCGCTTACAGCGTAGCCACACCCGGCTTTGCAGATGTGCGTGATCAGATAGCGACACCGCTGGACGGCGTGCTCTACTGGGCGGGCGAACATACCGCCAGCCACGGGAACGCAGCCACAGTACACGGTGCCTATACCAGCGGCCAGCGTGCCGCACAAGAAGTCCTGAATCGGGCGCGCTAATCACGCGTGCGCCGGTAGGCAGTATCGTAAAGAGAGAAGAAAGAGGACAACATGAACGCTTACGTATATCCCAATCTCCAGACTCGCTTCAGGCCGGGCGGGGACACAACAATCGCTGTGCTCCCCAGTTCCGCGACCTATTTGAAGCAGATGGAAACCTGCCATCAATTGGCATACGGCTACGCCCCGGCCAGCGCGCTGGAGGCTGACGCCGAAGCGATGACCGCGGAGAAATTCCGCCAGCACCTCGCAATTTTCCCCGCAGGCCAGTTTGTCGCGCTGGAGAAGGCCACCAACCGCGTTGTCGGTTTGACGGTCAGCATGCGCGTTAATCTGGATATGCCGCAGGACGGAGCCACGTCTTGGGCAGAATTGACCAACGACGGCTGACTGACCACGCATAACCCCAACGGCGAATGGCTGTATGGTGTGGACTCGGTGGTTCTGCCGGAGTTCCGCAGTCAGGGCGTTGGCGGGAAATTGATCGACGCGCGCTACAACCTCATCCGCAAGCTCAACTTGCGCGGTCTTGTAGCCGGTAGTCTACCGATTGATTACTACAAAGTGGCCGCCTCCATGCCCATTGAACAGTACGTTCAAGAGGTCGTGGCCGGTCTGCGCTTCGATACAAACCTGAGCAAACAACTTCGGAAAGGCTTTCAGGTTCATGGGCTGATTCCGAATTACACCATCGAGCCGACCTGCTGCGGTTGGGGTGTCGAGATCGTCTGGGATAACCCGGATTATCAACCCCTTCGCCGCGTGCTGCCGGCCACCGCGCCCACCAGACGGCCATCCCCCGCACAGGGATACGCGCCGCTCATGGTTCCGCGTTACGCCTAATAAGGAGAGCGGACAGGAGGTGCAGCCTGCTGTGCCTCCGCCGCTGAGAATAATCATGAACC
>JAFLCH010000193.1:0-6619 GCA_017303775.1 Anaerolineae bacterium
TCTCGAACTTCACCACTCTTGATCTTCATTGCAGCCCCCATCTTTGTTGGTACAGCACATATTCACCATCAATATTTATATGTATAAATAAAATATCTCGGTAACATACTGACCGTATAGTATGTTGACGGGAAATGTAACGACTTTCATGAAATGTGTCAAGAAATTCCTAAACCAAATTTGCGAATTCATCATGGAAACTTCTGAACAGGCATTCTCGCGCGGCACGCATACGAATCAATCACGGTCTGAAGACACTCGCCACATCACAAATCACCCCACAAACCATTTTCTAACCATTCCTCAACCGTCTTAACAATCTGTTTCCCTCAAATAGTTAGAAAATTCGTCCCCAAATAGTGACCATTTGGTAACCCTAAACCAGATCATTTGTGCTATCATATATGTGGTGTCCGTTCCATCACGACGCTGCGCATCTTACCAACTGCATACCCCGCACCCATCCGGTTGTACGCCGTGTGGCGGCCTTGTCTGCGCCAATCTCCCTCATTCCCGCCGCCTTTCACCGCCACGCCGCCGCCGCCGCCGCCAACCCCTCCGGCAAGGGTCTGGCCGTCGTCTTGTTAGGCCATTCCCGCTTGAACGGGTAACTTCTTGTCACGATACGGCCAATGAAAATGACGCCAATGCCGCCAACCCTGCCATTTCCCCTCACCAATCGGCAGCAGCGTCCTTTAAGGGGTGAGGTTCCGGGCTTGTCTGCGCCGTCCTCCCTCATTCCCGCCGTGTTTATTGTCGGCGACGACGACGACGACGACGACAAACACCCCCCTCGGCGGAAATCCCGGCGCGTTCCCGCCCTTTTTGACCACCGCGCTGCTGCCGCTGCTGCTGCAAAACCCGCCCGCCTCGCTGCGCATGCCTCCATCATCCCGGATGCGCTATACTAGGCAAACCGGCACACATCCGGCATCTTCATAAAAAGTGCTTTATAAAGAGGTTTGAATGAACTCCACCTACACCCTTTCCCATACCGACGCCATGAAAATTATCCATGCTGTGCAGGCCGAGTTGGAAAAATCCGGTCACGGGGCTGCCGTCGCCGTCACCGACGCCCACGGCGAACTGCTCGCCTTCATGCGCACCGATGGTTGCCCCTTAGCCTCCATCAATAACGCCATCCACAAAGCCTTCACCGCCAGCCGCGAACGTGCCGAATCCGGTGCGGTCGGTGCGCGCGCCCGCGAGGAAGGGTGGCCGCTCAGCAACTTCGCCGACCCGCGTTATATCGGTTGGGGTGGGGGTGTCCCGCTCATCCATCAAGGGCAGGTTGTCGGGGCTGTCGGCGTGAGCGGCCTTTCCGAAGCCGAGGATATAACGCTTGCGCGCCTTGGGGGTGCGGCTGTCTCAGCCTGATCAAACGGGCAGCGCCTCATCCCGTCACCGGCATCGGCAGCACCACCCGGAACAGCGCGCCGCTCCCGTTCGCGCTTTCAACCTCAACCCGCCCACCATGAATCTCCACGATTCGCTGGGTAATCGCTAACCCTAACCCTGCGCCGCTCGCGCCGGGTGTCCGTGCCTTATTGCTCTTATAAAACCGCTCGAAGATCGCTTGCTGTTCTGCCGCTGTGATCCCTTTCCCATCATCCTCCACCTCGATCACCGCCTCATTTTCCCGCTGTCGCGCCCTTAACCGCACCCGGCTCCCGTCCGGTGTATGCCGCAGCGCATTATCCACCAGATTCGCCAGCGCCATCTCCATCCGTTCCGCGTCAACCAGCAAACCCGCCAGTGCGGGTTCAACCTCCACACTGATGCTCTGTTCTCGGTTAATCGCCATCTGCTGAAAGCGCGTTCGCAGCTTCTTCAACAGCGTTTCAACATCCGTCATCTCTAATTCCAGATCAGCCTCGCGCAGCGTATCCAACCGCGCCAGCGTCAGCATATCCTGAATCATCAGTTGCAGCCGTTCCAGCTCCGCCTCGGTACGCTGTAAATATTCGTTCTTACGCTCAACCTCCGGCACGCGCTGCGCCAGATACAACCCGTTCTTAATGATCGTGATCGGCGAAATCAGGTCGTGCGCCGCATCGCTGATGAACCGCTTCAACACATCCACCCGCGCCCGTTCAATCCGCAGTTCCACCTGTCGCTGCTCACTCTGTTTACGCTCGCTAATGTTCCGGGTGTGCAGCGCAATATCATCCTCCACCCGCACGATCTGATACTCCCACACTTCGCCCGTCGCCATCTGCAATTCGCGTATCAGCGTTGTACCGCTATCCACAACACTCACAAAGTGCGGCATCAATTCATCAGTATATTCTTTCGGCAGCAAATCACGGAACGAACGCCCCACAAACCATGCTCGTGGCTGCCCGAATTGAGCCTCCGCGTCTGGGCTAACATCCAGCACCACAAAGTCGCGGATACTCCCATCATGGTCACGAACCGTCTTCAGCAAAAAGAACAAATCCGTCATCCCGTCAATCGCCGCCCGAAACCGCGACTCGCTCCGGCTGATCATATCCGTCTTCTGCTTCAACTGCTGGTTCGCGTGGCTCAACAATGCGCCGAAAACCGCCATCACAGCCGACCCGAACAGCAGCACGCTCAGCGTCAAAAACAGCACCGTCAAATCCCCCGGCGTGCGCATCACAATCAGCACATACCCGCCGATGCTCACCCCCGCCGAAAGCGCCACCGCCCGCCACCCAAAAAACAAACTCGCCATATACACCGGCAGCAGGATCATGATCGAAAGACCATTCGACTGCTCCAACAGGGTGATTGCGAACACCTCAATCTGCATCAACAGGATGATGACATGAACAGCTATCTCGTACGAAGCGCTTCGGCTGCGGGAATACACCCACCCCAGCCCCAGCGCAATCACCAGCTCCAGCGCTGCCAGATCGTACTGCCCCAGCACCAGCAGCACCAATGACCAGACTAATGTTGCGAAGATGGAAGCAAAAGATACCCCTGCCAGCAGTCGGGCACGCTGGCGTCCGGTTTCAGTCTGGATGCTGGGGTGTGGTTGAATTAACTGATCGACCAGACCGAGTACCCGCTGCAAACGTTCGGAGGATTGCATACCTTAGAACCTATTTCAGGAGAAATCAGGATAACATCTAAAACACTCTATATTAATTATCCACGTGAATCCGTCTCCCCGGCAAAAAAATTCATAAACCCTCATCTGCCTCCTGCGCATGGAATGGCACAAAGCGTCCGCTGCAACTACAATCGGCATCATGTGGCTTGTTGTCTAAATCTTCGCCAGAAAGGTAACCACATGAGTAAACCGGTTTCCCCGCAAGGGCTAAGTAAATTTCAAGACATGCGCTTCGGTATGTTCATCCACTGGGGTTTATATTCAATTCTCGCCCGTGGCGAATGGATCATGCACTGGGACCGTATTCCCGTTCAGGATTACGAGCCATTAGCCCAGCAGTTCAATCCCCTGCGCTTCAATGCCGACGAATGGGTCAGCATCGCGGCAGACGCGGGGCAAAAATACATCGTCATCACCAGCCGCCACCACGATGGCTTCAGCATGTACGATACCGCCCTTTCCGACTACAAAGTGACCAATACCCCCTTCCAGCGCGACCCTATCCGTGAGCTAGCGGATGCCTGCGCCCGTCGCGGAGACATCCAATTAGGCTTTTATAGCTCGCTGCTGGACTGGCATCACCCTGCCTACCGCTTCCGTGCCGAAAGCGGTCTCGCATGGTCGGACTACATCGGCTTTCTGCACGGACAGGTGCGCGAACTATGCACCCAATTCGGCCCACTCGCCTGCCTGTGGTTCGATGGCGATTGGCCGCGTCATGCCATCAATGAAACCAACCAGTATTTCCTCGCAGGTGGTTCATTCGAGTACGACGCCCTCTATACCCTCATCCACACCTTGCAACCGGATGCAGTCATCCACAACAACCGCCACGAAGAACCACTGCCGGGGGAAGATGTTCAAGGCTTCGAACAGGATCTACCCGGAGAAAACTCGGTCGGCTTCAATACCACCACCATCTACGATATGCCCATTGAAGTCTGCATGACCATCAATGACAATTGGGGCATCCACAACGACGACCACAACCACAAATCAACGCGCCATCTCATCCGCACCCTCGTTCGCAGCGCCAGCTTAGGGGGCAATTATCTGCTCAATGTCGGGCCGTCCGCTGCCGGAGAAATCCTGCCCGTCCATGTCCAGCGCCTTCGCAAGATCGGTGCGTGGCTCCAACCGAACGGCGAGTCCATTTACGGCACACGCGCCGGCCTCATCCCACCTACAAAATCCACCGTCAGCACCCGTCGCGGCGACACCCACTACCTACACATCCTCGACGACATCAGCGATGATGTAGCCCTGACCGGCGTCCCGGAAAGTGTGAGTCAAGCCCATTTTCTGCACGACGGCAGCGCGGTCAAACTCACCCGCAAGGCCGATCAAACCATTCTCAATGTGCCGGAATCCGCCCGCTCGGCCTTCGACACCGTAGTGGTTCTATCCTAATCGCTGGGAGGCTCCGAGCCATCATGCCCTTCCATCTCACCGGCACATTGGTCAAACTCCGCTCCCTCATCAGTGCGGATGTGGATGTAATCATTCCGGTTTACCAAGACTTCGATCTTCAACTCACCACCGATGGCGACAGCCCGCCCCTGACCGATGTGCAGGTGCGCGCATTTTGGGAGGAAATCATCAGCGAGCCGGGGCCAACCCTCCGCTACTTCGGCATTGAACCGCTGCCGGGGCAAATCGGTGAAAGCACGCTGGTCGGTGCGTGCAGCCTCCAGCAAATCGATCCCCGCAATCGCCATGCCGAACTCAGCATCTTCATGCTCAACACAGCCGTCCGCGGGCAGGGCTACGGAACCGAAGCCACCCGCCTGCTCCTAGACTATGCCTTCGAAGTTGTCCGCTTGGATAAGGTGTATCTCGGAGTCTACGAGTTCAACGAAGCCGGTCTACGAGCTTACGAAAAAGCCGGTTTCCGCTACGAAGGCCGCCTCAAGCAAATGCTCTACTACGAAGGTCGCTACCATGACGAATGGTCGATGCGGATGCTCCGCAGCGAGTGGGAGCGCATCAAGCGTGCTCCGGCGGATGGCCTCCGCCCCTATCATCCGGCTGATTTAGGCGCAGCCTTAGCCCTCATACAGCGTGAGCACGGTCTGTCAGACGCCCAAACAGCGCGGGGACTTCTGCGCCGTTGGTGGCGGCAGATCGACCGTGAACTATACTGCTATCAACTGTCAGGCAAAGTCGTCGGCTTGGCTGTCATCGATCTTGAAAATGGCACGCCCTACGAAATGATCGCGGACCCGGCGCACCAGCTCTTACTGACCAGCCTGCTTGAGGAACGATAAGTGAACGCCGGGTCAACCCGTACCAGCTATGATCGCGTAGCAGCGGATTACGCCGCCAAGTTCCTCAACGAACTGGAGTCCAAACCCTTCGACCGTCATCTGCTCAACCTCTTCGCCGAACTCACGCATGAACACGGGCTTGTAGCCGATATTGGCTGCGGCCCCGGTCAAATTGCCCGTTATCTCCATGAACGTGGCGCGGCAGTCATCGGGCTTGATCTGTCGCCGCAAATGATCGCACAGGCACAGCGTTTACATCCGCCGCTCCTATTCCAAATCGCCGATATGCAAGCCCTGCCCATGGCCGGTGGGTCGCTTGCAGGCATCACCGCCTTTTACGCCATCATTCACATTCCACGCGCCTCCTTGCCGGATGTCCTCCGTGAATTCCACCGCGTGTTGCAGCCCTCCGGATACCTGCTGCTAAGCTTTCATATCGGCAGTCAAACCGTCCATCTGGATAACTTCTTCGAAAAACCCGTCTCGCTCGACTTCCTGTTTTACGAAATAGATGTACTCCGTTCAGCTTTGGAAGCCGCCGGATTTAAAGTCGCCCTCAGCGCCCACCGCGCTCCTTACCCTCAAGAACATCAGAGCCAGCGGGGTTACCTGCTGGCCCAGCGTGGCGAATAACGAACATTTTCACGCCCATTTCCGTATATCAGAACATCTGACCTGCAATTCAGCAGAGTCGCATTGTCTAGCTCTGGGGGGAGTTATGTATCAGTGGATTGTTTTACTGCACATTCTGGGAGCTTTCGCCTTCTTCATGGCGCATGGCGCATCAGCGGCGATGGCTTTTCAACTGCGCCGCGAACGCGACATCAATCGCATCCGTGCCATCCTCGATCTCTCGAACGCGGCGTTACCGGTAGCCTATGGTGCGCTGTTATTACTACTGCTAGCCGGAATCGCGGCGGGCATCATGGGGAACTGGTTTGTGAAAGGCTGGATTTGGGCTTCGATTGCAGTCTTACTCGTGATGTGGGGAGTGATGGTGTACTATGGCGCACGCTACTACGCCCCAATCCGCAAAGCTGTCGGCCTACCTTATCGCATACGTGGCGATGAATACCCGGCTGAACCGCCCGCTAGCGAGGCGGAAATCCAGCAGATCATTCAAGCCTCGCGCCCTCACACCCTGACAGGTATTTCATTGGCGTTCATTGCGCTGCTCTTGTGGCTGATGATATTCAAGCCCTTTTAGTCACCGCCTCTAAAAAGCGGGTACAATGGGCGCAAATCGCTCACAAATGATTCAGACGAGTCC
>JAFLCH010000193.1:6719-8264 GCA_017303775.1 Anaerolineae bacterium
CCATCAGCCGCTCAAATGCCCGCGTTAACGAGCGTGTTAATGGCGATGCGGATCGCCTCCGCAAGTTGCGGGTGATGCCCTTCCAAATCATCAATCGCACGCTGCAAACTCAAGCCCAATCCATGCGACAAATCCACCTGTAAGTTAAGGCCTTCACCGGGCTGTCCAATCACCCGCTCAATTTCATGATTCAATTCTTCGATACGCGCTTTGCTGGTTTCGTTGGCAACCTGTGCGGATTGCAGCTCTCGCTGAAGAGTCTGCAAGGTTCGTTTCTGCTTGTCGTCCATGTAACCTCCCGGATTAGTGCCCTTATACACCGGAGTATAGCACCTCCGCCGCGAAACAACTGCTGACCAACTATGCACCCTTGAAACACGGATATTATGAAACTTGATTTACATTTTGCCAGAACCTGACATACACTCAATTAAAGGTGATTTTGTGTCGTGTTTTTATGCCCTCAATCCTGCCCAAAATAATATAATAAGGAATGAAGCGAATGACTGATTATGCTAACAAAAAAACCGACCATCGCTCCAAAAACACGCACTCCCCCACAAATTCAAACAAGCAAACCAGTCCTCCGCAAGATGTCAATCAAATACAGTCAGTCGTCGGCAATCAAGCTGTACTGCGCTTAATGCGGCAGATCAATTCCCCTACCGTACAGCGCGACTCCCATGAGCGAGGATGTACCTGTTCCTCCTGCGCCCGCATCCAACGTCAGCGCGATGAAAAATCACAGCGCCTCATGACACTCACACGCCAGCGCATCCAACGGGACCCCAATGAGGTAACAGATCGATCCCAATCCTTCTCCGAACTAATGAAATTCTGGCAAGGGCGCGAAAAGAGTGGGGCGAAACCGGAGCCGGTAACCGGCAAGCACAGCAGTGTCGCTGTACAGGGTGGCCCTTCCTCAGCGGCAGCCGTCCGCAGCCTCGTTGCGTCCGCGTCTCCCGGTTCAGGCGGAGCGGTTGATTTTCTAGCAGCAAGGGTTAAAGAACTTCAGGGGTTGAACATCTCGTCAGAAGTTGCCTCACAAGATGACCTTATCCCTGTATTAGCCGCCGATATGGCCCGTAAAGATCAAGCCAAGCCGGAATCAGAACGCCAGAACCTCACACCCGAACAATGGCTTACAGCCGCCAAATCCCAGATCGAAAGCAACCAGACCACTGCCCTCACCACATCCGATGATCGATATACGCAGATCAAAGGCGGCGAGCCTTTCGATGAACTTCACGAGTTCATTCATATCTGCTCCGGGCAGGGTGGCGAATCAGCCTTGATGGGCTTCCAACTTCAGATGAACGAAGGAGCAGTCAACGTCTTCTCGGAACTTGTAGCAGCCGCCACCGGGGTCAAGCTGGTCACCCGTTACACCGCCGAAACGCCTCTCGTCAAAAAGATGATCGCGCTAATCGGCGCGGATGGGATAGGTAAATTATTCGATGCCACCTTCAAAGGTGATGTCGATGGCTTCTTCAATGCGCTGGGGGCGGCCTATGTCGCCTTAGGTGACAAAAAGCCCGATGGCAA
>JAFLCH010000194.1 GCA_017303775.1 Anaerolineae bacterium
TTTACATAGAACATTTTTTCTTTTATACTATCTGCAACTGTTCAGTTACACATAGAAAGCAGGGGGCATGGACTCAATACTTTCCGAACAGATTCTACCGTCACAGGGCAGCTACGCCATCGAAGTCAAGAATCTACGCAAATCGTATGGCAAATTAGAGGTGCTCAAGGGAATTAATTTGCATGTTGAACGGGGAACTTTGCTAGCGATGCTCGGCCCGAATGGTGCAGGTAAAACCACCACCATTCGCATCCTCTCCACCTTGCTGCGTCCCGACTCTGGCACTGCGCGCGTCTTCGGGCATGATGTCCTTCATGAACCGGATGCTGTACGCCGCCGTGTCAGCCTGACCGGCCAGTTCGCTTCCATTGATGACGACCTGACTGGTGTCGAAAATTTGGTGCTTGTGGCACGCCTTCTGGGTTATTCATGGGCACAAGCGCGGGTGCGTGCCAGTGAACTCCTTGAGGCATTCGATCTGGTCGAAGCAGCAGATCGCCTCGTCAAGAATTATTCTGGTGGTATGCGTCGCCGTCTGGATATTGCTGCCAGCATCGTTGTCGCCCCCGACGTTCTGTTCTTGGATGAACCGACCACAGGTCTCGATCCGCGCAGTCGTCGTCAGGTCTGGGATATCATTCGTGCTCTTCGTGCTGCCGGAGCCACCATCCTCCTCACCACTCAGTATCTCGAAGAAGCCGACCAGCTTGCGGATCGCGTCATCATCATCGACCACGGCACCGTTATCGCTGATGGCACAATTGGTGAACTCAAGCGTTCGGTTGGGGCAGGGTCAGTTCACATCCGTTTGCATGACCCTGCACAGCGCCCGCAGGCCGAACAAATCGTCTCGGAAACCTTGGGTGTATCTGCTCACCTCGAATCCGACCCAAGTGCTTTGTCCGCGACTACCTCCGATCCCGAAAAGGTTGCCAATTCACTTTCCGCCTTAGCGCGTGCAGGTATCGTTGTCACCAACTTTTCCCTCGGTCAGCCCAGTCTTGACGAGGTTTTCTTGGCGCTCACCGGTCAGCCCGTTGCCAGTGATGAATCCGTTCGCGAACAGGAGATTGCCTAATGACGACCACCCAACCCCTGATGTCCAAGTCTATTGATGGTACGCAGATGCACGCTGCACTGTCGGCGCGTAATCGTCCTGCGCGCCCCAATCCGCTAGCCGCTTCGCTCACCTTTGCTTGGCGTGCCTTGCTCAAAATCAAGCATGTACCCTTCCAGTTGTTCGATGTCACCATGTTTCCCATTATGATGACCTTGATGTTTACCTTCCTCTTCGGTGGCGCTTTAGCCGGTTCGGTGGAGGCATATCTTCAGGTGCTGCTCCCCGGCATCATGGTTATGACCGTCGTCATGATCAGCATGTACACCGCCATTGCCATCAACACCGACATCAGTAAAGGCATCTTTGACCGGTTTCGCGCCCTGCCATTTTGGCGGCCTGCTGTTCTGGTTGGCGCGCTCTTAGGGGATACAGCGCGTTATTCGCTCGCCTCGCTGGTCGTTATCGTACTGGGCTTGATCCTTGGCTTTCGTCCCGGAGCCGGTGTGGTTGGTTTGTTGTCGGCGCTGCTGCTGCTGCTCATCTTTGCCTTCAGCCTCTCGTGGATTTGGACGACACTCGGCTTGGTGATGCAAACGCCCGAGTCAGTAATGATGGTTAGTTCGATGGCCTCATTCCCGCTGACCTTTGCCAGCAACATTTTCGTAGATCCGGGCACTATGCCATCTTGGTTGCAGGCTTTCGTCAACATCAACCCCATCACCCATGCTGCTACTGCGGTTCGTGGGCTGGTGCATGGCACAGCGACTCCCGACCAGATCGGCCTCGCGCTCTTGTCCTCCGCCATCATTCTCGTGATTTTCGCTCCGCTCACCATGTACCTCTACCGCAACAAGAACGCCCATTAACTTCGGTTGCATCTCTAGTCTTCGTTCGTTACACTACACGCAACTTTTAAGTTGCGTGTAGTGGGTGAATCATGGGACGAACCATTGAACGGAGTATTTGGATCAACGCGCCGCGTGAACGTGTCTGGCAGGCCGTTACCGATCCGGCTCAGATCGAAAAGTGGTTTGCCCCCGGTACTGCTTTCTCCCAAAATGGTGATGTCATCTCGATCCGAATTGACGATGCGGATGTCGACATCGCGCTCGTCGAAGTCTTCGACCCACCGCGCCAGCTCACCACTCGCAGCCTCCCCGACCGCCTCATAACCACCACCTACCGCCTTGAAGACGAAAATGGTGGTACACGCTTCACAGTCATCGAATCCGGTCTCGAACACCTTACCGAAGAAGATTTTCGCCTGCGCATGCAGCAAGATAGTCACGGTTGGGAACTCGCGCTGCAAAACCTCAATGCCTATATTGATGGTCGCCCGCTGCCTACTCCCGGTGGCTTCTGATCATAAATATGACGCTAAGGCTCTCAAAACCATCTCTTTTGGTCGGTATCCGCTTATTCGTGCTACGACTTCACCCTCTCGGTAGAGGATCAACGTCGGCAGCCCCATCACCCCATATGCGGTCATGATGTCCGGATTCGTGTCCACATCCAGCGTCACGACGCGCATCTGCCCCGCGTAATCCCCTGCAATTGCCTCCACTATCGGCGTCATCATCCGGCACGGCGCGCACCATTCCGCCCCGAAATCGACCAGTACTGGCTGTTCGGCTTGCAGCACCACCTCGCTGAAGTTTTCACTGGTCACGGCTTGAATCGCGCTCATCGGACATTTCTTTTGGCTTTAGCGTGTTGGATGAATGCTGCTGCCGCTCGCAGTTCCTGCACCCACTCATCCTGCTCCATCCCCGGCATTTGATCCAATTGGGAGTACGCCGCCTCAATCCACGCCTGCAACTCAACTCCCTCTGCTGCAAAACTCGCCAGCAGCGCATCCCACCGCCGGATCAAGTTCTCTACCGCCGTCGCATCCCACATATGCTTTTGTTCTGCCTGTATATCGCGGAACAAATCCCGCAGCGCCATCCCGAACGCCCGTTGCTCCGGTAGCGTTCGCTGCATTGCAGACTGGCTGATTTTGGCCTGTTGTTCCGCTGTCATGAACTGGTCGAGCCAGTTGACCTGTGTACTCATATTCACCGCCTTGATAAGTTGAATGATCGTTTCCAGATCAATCGTTTCTGAAGACTGTAGTGCCTCTTGCGCTGCCTCAATCATTCCGGCTACCTGCATCAGGTGTGCAGCCTGTTCCTTTAGTGCTCGTTTCTGCCGTTCCAGTAGCACACCCATCGTTTCCGAGTCCACATCTGTCGCCAGCACCTGCTGGATCTCCTCCAATGACAATCCGATCAGCTTCAACGTTAGAATGTGCTGTAACCGTGCGTAGTCCCTCTCTGTATACCACCGCTGCCCCGCCTCGGATCGTCCTGATGGTCGCAGCAGCCCGATCCGGTCATAGTAGCGCACTGTCCGAACCGTCACCCCCGCCCGTGCTGCAAATGCCCCGCTGCGCCATCGTTCACCCATCACAACCCCATCCTCAGAATCCCGATTTCCTGCCAGTATAAATCCTGACGTAACGTCAGGGGCAAGCACCAATTGCCCATGAGTCGAACTTTCTTGGAACTTACCAGCCCGCTGTGCAATATTGTCCTCGTGACCAAATAACCGGAATCAAAATGGGGCACACTCGCGCCCCATTCAATCATGAACCGAAATCTGAACCTACCGCCGCTTGATCCCCAGAATCCCCAGCAGCCCCCTCGTGAGTTCTTTCGTGATCTCTCGTGTGATCTGCTTCCCCACGCTGCTCTTGCCGATTTGCTCTAGCAGTGTTGGATCATCCTTCTTGCGCCGGTTCTCTTTTTCGGCTTCCTTTTCAGCTTTAGCCTCTTCTGCCGCTTTTTGCGCTGCCTCAATCTTCTTATTCAAGATTTCATATGCGCTCTCGCGGTCAAGCACCTCATTATACTTGGTACGGATCGTTGAACGGTTTACCACCGCCAGCAGTTCGCTTCCACTCAACACATCCATCCGTGACTCTGGCGTCCCCAGCAGTGTGTGTGCTAATGGGGTAGGGATGCCTTTCTCATTCAGCACACTCACGAACGCCTCGCCCGTTCCCAACTGCGTCAGCATATCCTCAACCGCGTAAAACTCGGTGATCGGGTAATTCTCTGCCGCCAGCTTGATCGCCTTGCGGTCATTTGCCGTGAACGCCCGCAGTGCATGCTGAAGCTTGAACCCCAACTGTGCCAGTATCGGCGCTGGAATATCCACCGGATTCTGTGTGCAGAAGTAAATCCCCACACCCTTCGACCGGATCAATTTGACGATCGTTTCAATCTGGTTCAGCAGCGCCTTTGATGCCTCGTTGAAGATCAGGTGCGCCTCATCAATCACCAGCACCAATCGCGGCTTGTCCACATCGCCCAATTCCGGGAACTTCTCATAAATTTCCGCCATCAAGCACAGCATGAACGTCGAGAACAACTTCGGCTTGCTCTGCAAATCCGCCAACCGCAGGATATTGATGTACCCGTACCCCTCGCTGTTTGTCCGGCACAAATCCTCCACATCAAACGACCGCTCTCCGAAGAATTGTTCCGCGCCTTGCTGTTCTAACTCAATCACCTTACGCATAATCGCGCTCGTCGATGCCGGACTAATCGCGCCATACTCCTGCTGAATCTCAGCCTTACCCTCGTTCGTCAGATATTGCAGAGTCTTCTTGAAGTCTTTCAAATCCAGCAGCGGCAGTCCCTTGTCGTCGCAGTACTTGAATAGCAGCGAAATCACGCCTTCCTGCGTTTCATTGACCTCTAGAATCTTGCTGAACAGCACCGGCCCGAATTCCGAAACCGTCGCGCGCAGTTGCAACCCATCCCCGCCCGAAAGCGTCAGGAACTCCGTCGGGAAAGCTCTCGCCGCCCACGGCACACCAATCTTCTGATGCCGCTCATCAATCTTCGGGTTCGCCTCACCGGCCTCGGCAACGCCGCTCACATCCCCCTTGATGTCCATAATCAGCACGGGCACACCGTTCAGTGACAATTGCTCGGCGAAGCGTTGCAGTGTCTTAGTCTTGCCTGTACCCGTCGCCCCTGCTACCAACCCGTGCCGGTTGATCGTCGCTAGCGGCACTTTGACCTCCGCGCCGCTCACGGCTTGCCCGTCCAGCATCGCCACCCCCAGCGTGATCGCACCCCCCTTGAAGGTGTACCCGCTTTGGATGGCCTGCAAAAATGCATCCTGATTACTCATAGTTGCCCCTGCTATTGCTCATGTTGAATTGCTTCAGTACATTAGCATAGCCCTCTCAAAATTGCCAAACAGATACATGTTCTCGAATCCTTTGACAATATTCTGTGCACCATGTATTTGGTTGACAAAAGCAACTAAATGTATGACAATATCAATAAAAATGAGCGTCTCCTCATGACTCCCAATCTCAACCAGCACATCGAAGCCGTTCGCCGCTTCAATCGCTTTTACACTCGCCAAATCGGCATACTCGACGAAGGCTTGCTGCAAAGTCCCTTTACCCTGACCGAAGCGCGCATCATCTACGAGCTTGCGCACCACGCCCAAACCACTGCCGCTGAACTGGGCGCGGAACTCAAGCTCGATGCCGGTTATCTCAGCCGCATCCTCCGCGACTTCGAAAAGCGTGATCTGCTCATCAAACAGCCATCCCCCACCGATGGCCGCCAGCTTAACCTTAGCCTTTCCCCGGCAGGGGAGGCCGCTTTCGCCATCTTAAATAGCCGTTCTCGCCAGCAGATCGAGTCCCTGCTCGCCCAACACACCCCCGCCGATCAATCGCGCCTTGTTGAAGCCATGCAAACCATCCAATCCTTGCTCGGCAGCCCGCCGGAACGCCGCGTCCCCTACATCCTTCGCCCACACCAACCCGGTGATATGGGCTGGGTGGTAGCGCGTCACGGTGTGCTCTATAACCGTGAGTATGGCTGGAACGAAGAATTTGAAGGCTTGGTCGCGGGCATCGTCGCCGGGTTCATCCAGAACTACGACTCTCGCCGCGAGCGTTGTTGGATTGCCGAACGCGATGGAGAAAATGTCGGTTCGGTCTTTGTAGTCAAGCAGTCGGATGAAGTGGCTAAGCTGCGCATGTTGCTGGTCGAGCCATCTGCTCGTGGGCTGGGCATCGGTGTGCGCCTTGTAGACGAATGTTTGCGCTTTGCCCGTCAGGTCGGTTATCGTCGCATGACTCTCTGGACGAACAGCATCCTTACCGCTGCTCGTAACATTTATATCAAAGCCGGTTTCCAACTAGTCGCGTCTGAACCCTATCACAGCTTTGGTCACGATCTTGTCAGCGAAACATGGGAGCGTGATCTCTAAGTTGCTCCCGCATGCATATATGCTCCCAAGCCTGCCTCGATGAGCGGCAGCAGTTGCTCAGCCACCGTATCGGCGCTCACCTTCTTCCGCTCCCAAGTCACCTGTACAATCGGGCCGAAGATCATCCAGCTCGCGATGCTCGAAACAGCTTCCAACTCATGTTGAGCCACCGCACCTGACCGTTCTAACCATCCCCGCAGAATGGTCTGTGTATGTACCTGTACTTGCTGGGCCATCAACCCCTGTTCACTGCTGATCGATCCCGGCGAACAGTGTCCGATGAATCCTTCTAGGAATTCAAATACGGTGATGATCAGCAGCCGCATATTCGCTCGGTTGAAGACCGGCTGTGCAGGCAGTTTTTCATCCAGCATATTCTGGTACATTTCGCGGATGCTCGTGTTCAGTAAATCATACTTGTCCACGAAGTGCGCGTAAAACGTCGCACGGTTCACCCCTGCCCGCGCTGTAATATCTTGTACGCTGATCTCATGAAACCGCTTTTCGCCCAGCAGTTCCCCCATCGCCTGCTGCAAATACTGTCGTGTTCGTACGGCGCGTGGATCGAGTCGTGCTTCTTTCTCCAACACTTTTCACCTTTCGTTGTCTAAACAACAAATCTGCACTTTTGTTGGTTGAGCGGCTCAATCCAACCGGATACTATTCTACGCAACATCTGTTGTTTACGCAACAAGTGCTGGTTAATGCCTGAATACACCACAAGGGATAATAGTGAATGGATACAGTAATCTGGGTTGCTCAAATTCTGGTAGGACTGCTCTTTCTAGCTGCGGGTTTTATGAAGCTTACTCAGCCGAAAGCAAAGCTTCAAACCAACATGAAGTGGGTTGAAGACTTTTCACCGAATACCATCAAAGGCATCGGCGCGCTGGAAGTGCTCGGCGGGGTAGGGGTTATTCTCCCTTCCCTAACTAACATCCTTCCCGTTCTCAGCCCGCTTGCCGCGCTGGGGCTTGTGTTAGTCATGGTCGGTGCCATCATCACCCACTTACGTCGGGGTGAAACCCCTTTTATCGTCGTCAATCTTGTTCTGCTTGCGTTGGCCGCCTTTGTCGCCTACGCTCGTTTTGTCATCGTGCCCCTCTAAAGTACTGCCTTGTCCCCCAGTTGCGCCAACCGCTGCTGGGGGCTGATACTTTCCCCTCGCAAGAATCGGTCTCGGTACCGGCTCACGAGTACCAGCACAAGGAACAACCCCAGACTATCCAGCACGACCGAAAATTGATTGAAATAAAATGCCAGTGTGTTGCCAATGGTCAGCGAAATAATCAACCCCACCGATGCGATCTGTACGCCCGCCGCTTCCCGTTTGCTCAGCAGAGCCACCACCGCCACCCCGTACAACAACCCCGCTGCGCTCTCTACCGTCAGCAGCGTTACATACCAGTTGAAACTGTAAACACCTCGGATTAACGGATTATCATCCAGCATCGAGGCGATCAAGGGTGTATTTGCGCTGTTCCGGTCGATCACCAGCGCCAGCAGCACCGTGATCTTCAACAGCGCGACCATGCCCACCAGCACCAGTACCACCAGCATCAAACGCCGCATACGACCGCGAGGGAACAATCGCTCTTCCCATCGTTTCACAGCACTGATCACCGAACTGAACAGGTTCTGTTGTGCCGGACGGATATGCACCGCGTCCGATTGCAGGAATTGCAGCAGCATTTCCGCCAACCGCTTCAAATCATCTCGCCCCTTTTGCTGCTGTACCGATTCCAATTGTCGCACCAGCAGCTTATGCTGTTCCGCGTCCATCCGGTCATCCAGCACCTGTTCCAGTGCTTCCAGTACCGCATACATTTCGGTGCGTGCGTCCACTCGCTCACGCCGCTGCACGAATAAATACCCCAA
>JAFLCH010000195.1 GCA_017303775.1 Anaerolineae bacterium
AAATAATCCGCACCGTCGGCGTGGTTGCCGCCAACTGCTTGTAATAATCCAACTGCTTCAGCGCCACATCATGTGCTTCCTGCGGCGTGCTGTACGACGACAGCGCGTGCGCCAGCGGATTCAACCCGCCCCACGACTCGAACTGCTTGGGTTCGACGAACAGCGTCGCCCCCACCACCGCAATCCCCGCTTCAATCGCGTCCGGCAGCCCCGTCGCGGATTTCCCGCGCCGTCGTGGATGCGCCACGCCTGCTTCCAACCGCCGGTTCTCTACCACGCTGCGCCGGTAATCCCGGTCACAGTCAATCGCGTCATACGCAATATCCCGGTGCATATCCACAATCAGCATGGCTTATCCCTCGCTTTGCTTCTGTTTTAATCCCCGCGCCAACAGGTCAGCGATATGCAGCACCCGTTTGTTCGCCTGTTTCCGGCTCAAGCCGCCGTTCATCTGCGTCAAACAGCTTGCGTCACCGGTGATGATCACATCCGCGTCCGCCGCCTCGATGTTCGTCACCTTATCGCTCAACATCGCGTTGCTGATCTCCGGCATCTTCACCGAGAACAACCCGCCAAATCCGCAGCATTGGTCATGCCCCTGTAATTCCGTCACCTCGACGCCCTTGATGCCCCCCGCCAGCGCCCGCGCCTGTTCCTTCAGCCCGATCAGCCGCAAACCGTGGCACGCGTCATGAAACGCCACCTTCGTCGGCGGCAGCGCCGCGCCAATATCCGTAATCCCCAACCCGTCCACCAGATATTCCGTGAACTCCCACGTGATGCTGGCCGCCCATTTCGCGCGTTCCAGCCACTCCGGCTCATCCTTGAACAACTCCGGGTAATAATGCTGCACCATCGACGCGCAGCTCCCCGACGGCGCGACGATCACCTCCGCGTCCGCGAACGCGGTTAGGAACTGCTTCGCCACATCCCGCGCGTCATTCCAGAATCCAGAGTTAAACCCCACCTGCCCGCAGCAGGTCTGCGCCATCGGGAAGCGCACTTCAACCCCCAGATGTTCCAGAATTTCCACCACCGAAATGCCCGTGTGCGGGTAAACCATATCCACAATGCAGGTCACGAACAGCGAAACCGGTTTATAACGGGGTGATGGACGGAGTGAATCGGACATGAAATAATCCTTCAACTAGTATGAGGTTGGTCTGCCAGCAGCTTCATCAAATCATCGGGCGCGCCAGTCACAGCCTTGCGCCGGACACCCTAACCAGATTAGCATACCTGCCATCGCATGGCTTCAGTCCACTTGAGGCCGAAGGAGGTAACACCATGAGCGACAGCATAACCTTACGTCTGGCTGCCCTCGACGACATTGACCACATTGTAACGCACCGCAGGCGGATGTTCGAGGACATGGGCAACCACGACTCCGTCAGCCTGAATCGGATGGAACAGCACTTCCGCCCGTGGGTGCAGGGCATGATGCAAAACAACCGCTACGTCAGTTGGCTGGCCTGCAACCCCGCCGCCGAAGTCATCGCCGGCAGCGACATCTGGCTCATCGAATGGCCGCCGGGGCAGTACGATGTCTCGCCCTATCGTGGTTATATCCTCAATGTTTACACCCAGCCCGCCTACCGCCGTCAGGGTTTGGCACGAAAACTGGTACGTGCCTGCATGGATTGGTGTTATAACAATCAGGTTACTGTCATCATGCTTCATGCCAGCGATCAGGGGCGTCCCGTCTACGAAGCGCTCGGCTTCACGCCCACCAACGAAATGCACACATGGAAGAATCGCTTGCCCTGAGCCTGTTGCGGAGACCCTTCTCTATTCCATTCGCCTCACCAGAGGCTTATAATCCTCCGCCGGGAGATACTATGGCACAAAAAGACTTTATACTCACCGAGTGGGTGCGTACCCAAATTCGCGACCGCATGGGCGAATTGGGTCGCACGCTGCACCGTCTCGGTGTTCATCCGGATATGATCACCGTCCTCGGTCTGGTCATCGTGGCGATTGCCGCCGTCTTCATCGGGCGCGGACAATTTCAACTCGCCGGGGTCATTCTCGTCCTCGGCCTTCCCCTCGATGCCGTCGATGGCGCGGTTGCCCGTGCCATGGGTCGGCAGGGAAACTTCGGCGGCGTCTTGGATTCAACCCTCGATCGTTATGCTGATGCTTTCATTTTTGGGGGTTTGAGTTATCATTTTGCGGTGCAAGATCGGTTCGACTATATGCTGCTGTCGCTGGCTGCGCTGGCGGGTGGTTTCGTCGTCAGTTATGTGAGGGCGCGTGCAGGTGAAGCGGGGCTTTCCGTCAAAGTTGGCCTCCTTGACCGTTTTGTCCGCGTCATCATCATTGTTGCCGTCCTGATTCTACCTGCTCTCATGCCGCTGGGCTTATGGGTGCTGGCGATTGGAACGAACTTTACTGCCTTGCAGCGCATATGGTACGTTTATAGAAACACCTAGAGAGGCTTCTGATTATGGAGTTCGAGCAAGAAGGTATTCGTTTATTTGACCAGCTTCAAATCCGTTATTACGGGTTAATTATTGTATTAGCGATGCTGGTCGCAGCTTGGGTAGCAGCACGTCTGGCGAAGCGCGATGGGCGCGACCCCGAACATATCTGGGGCGCGTTAACATGGGCGATCATCCCCGGCATCGTGCTCGCGCGGCTCTGGTTCGTGTTCTTCCCCCCCATCTCCCTGACATTGGGCTGCTCCACCCCCAGCCCCACCGATGTCTGCCGTGACTTGTCGTGGATGCTCCAGAACATCACCAATCTTCAGAACGGCCCCCTCGCCATCTGGAGCGGCGGTCTCAGCATCTTCGGCGCGGTCATCGGTGGCGGCCTCGGTGCCTACATCTACATCCGCCGCAACAAGTTGCAGTTGGGCGCATGGATGGATATCGCGGCCATTGCGCTCCCCTTGGGGCAGGCCATCGGGCGTTGGGCCAACTGGGTCAATCAGGAACTCTACGGAACCGTGACCACGCTCCCGTGGGGTCTCACCATCGACTCAGCTCACCGTGTCGCCCCCTTCGGCAGCACCGTGGACTACCCCGTAGCCACCACTCTCTTTCACCCGCTCTTCCTCTACGAATCGCTCTGGAGCATCTTGGCTTTTATCCTGCTCCTCAACCTCTTCCAGCGCTATCGCAGCCGCCTCATTCCCGGCGACCTCTTCCTCATTTACGTCATGCAGTATTCGGTCATTCGCTTCCTGCTGGAATTCATCCGCGTCGAAGTGACGCTGGTCGGCGCGATCAACCTCTCCCAGTTGGTCTGCATCATCGCCTTCCTCGGTGCGCTCCTGTTCTTCATCTACCGGCATCGTCCCGGTGCGGTCGCGGCTGAACGCCTGCCCGACCCCCCGCGTGAGCCGCAGCCAGCCGCTGCCGCTGCCGTCGAACAGAAGTAACCCGTCGCCGCACCCTCAATAAATGATCTCGCAAACAGGATGTCTCACAAGGACATCCTGTTTCATTAACCCCGCTTTATCCCGCTCGTCAAACCCTAAACCACGAGTCGGTTCTCACCACAAAACCTTTATGTTATGATAACGGTGATCGTTGTGGTCTGGGAAAGGCTTGCTATGGCGGAGAAATCCGACCTCACACAATCCAAATCAGTTCAGGATTTTCTCAAAACGGTTTACAGCTTGCAGCAAGCGACCGAACGAGTATCCACCAATGCCCTCGCCGAAGCGCTGGCCGTCGCTGCCCCGTCCATCACCGACATGGCCCAGCGCTTGGTCGCGGCAGACTTAATCGACTATGAACGCTACAAAGGTGTCCGCCTCACCGATACCGGTGAAGCCCTCGCCCTCAAGATGATTCGCCGTCACCGCCTCATTGAACTCTATCTGGTCAACGAACTGGCATACGAACTTCAAGATGTCCACGACGAAGCCGAACACTTGGAACACGCCGTTTCGGATCGCTTCATCGAAGCCATCGCCAACCGGCTCGGCCATCCCAATATCGACCCGCACGGCGACCCCATCCCCGCGCCGGATGGCACGATTGTCCGCCGTGACCTGCACCCCCTCACCGAATGGCCGCTGCATACCGCCGCCTCCGTCTCGCGCATCAAAGCCGACGATCCGGTCATGTTGCAGCACATCTTGGAACGTGGCTTCAAACTCCAAGCCCACGTCGAACTGCTCTCGCGGGATCCCTTTGACGGCCCGCTCATGGCCATGGTCGATGGTCGCATGCGGGTCGTCGGGCATCAAGTCGCCGCTTGCATCTTGGTAGAATCCGAGGGCTAATCCGATTTCCTATGCGCGTCAATCATCGTGTTCGTGCGCTGCTGCTCACCCATCGCGCCACCATCCTCCTCATCAAACGCGTCCGTCAGGGTGACGAACCCTATTGGGTGCTCCCCGGTGGTGGTGTCGAACCCGGTGACGGCAGCTTCGAGGCTGCCCTCCGCCGTGAACTGAAAGAAGAACTTGGCGCGACTGCCGAAATCCTCCACGAAGTCTTCATGACCGAAGACCCCGGCCAATCCGACCTTGAAGGCTGGCTCGTCCAGCATCACTTTTTCATCTGCCGCCTCTTGGGGTATGATCTCAGTCGCCGCGACGGCCCGGAATTCCTCGACCCCACCAAAGGCGAGTACATTCCCGAAGAATTCCCGCTTGACCCGGAACGGCTGTCAGCAGTCAATATTTTCAGTGACGACATCAAAACCTTTTTGGTCGCCAACATCGCTCGATTGAGGGACTACCTATGAGCACAAAACCCTACGACACACTCGTCATCGGGGCAGGGGCCGCCGGCCTAGCCGCCGCCCGCAAACTCCACGACTCCGGTCAGCGCATCCTCATCCTCGAAGCCCGTGACCGCATCGGTGGCCGCATCTGGACGGACGACAAATTTACCGACTTTCCCATCGAACTCGGCGCTGAATTCATTCATGGCGAAAACGCCGCCACCATCGACCTCGTTCACGCCGCCGGTTTGACCACCATTCCCGTTGACCGCTACGGCAAGCTTCGCTGGGCGCCCGTCAGCCTGCCCGCCGTCCCCCTTGCCGAACTCCCCGCCGAACTCCGTGCCACCATCACCGGCCTCTTCATGCACTACCGCGCCCTCCCGCAGCATGACCCTCTGCCGGATATTTCCCTCGCCCAATATCTGCGCGGCAAAGGCTGGGACGAAGAAGCCCTCAAGATCGCCGATGTCCTCCTCGCCCAAACCTGCTGCGCCACCCTCGAAGACCTGAGCTGTGCCGATCTCATCCGCGAGATGCGCGCCGACCACGCCGGTAAAGAAGAATTCCGCATCCGCGAAGGCTATGGCGCGCTCCTCAAGTGGTACAGCCGTGACCTGCCCATCCAGCTCAACACCCTCGTCCGCGACATCCACTGGGGCGAAGGCAGCGTCACCGTCATCACCGCCAACGAAACCCTCCGCGCCCGCCGCTGCATCATCACCGTCCCCGTCAGCATCCTCGCCCGCGGCACCATCCGCTTCATCCCCGACCTGCCGGAAGACAAACACGATGCCATCCACGCCTTCCGCACCGAACCCGCCACCAAACTCATCTACCGCTTCCGCGAACCCTTCTGGGATGCCGAAACCACCTTCATCTGCCACAACGGCCTCGCCACCCGCTGGTGGACTCCCGGCTATGGGCGTGATGGCGCGGCGGTCATCGGCTGCTTCGTCACGGCGGACAAAGCCCGCATCCTCGATGAACAGGATGAAAATCGCGCCCTCACATGGGGACTCACCGAACTCAACTGGCTCCTCGACGCCCGCGACACCGACCTGCGCAAAGCCTCCATCGGCGCGCGTCGCGTCTCATGGGCCTTCGACGCCTACGCCCGTGGCGGTTATGCCCACCTCCCACCCGGCAAAGCCAGCGCCCGCCCCATCCTCGCCCGTCCCGAAGGCGGAGTCCTCTTCTTCGCCGGTGAAGCCACCGCCCACGACTCCAACCCCCAAACCGTTCACGGCGCGCTCGAATCCGGTTGGCGTGCCGCTGCCGAATGCGGCGCATGATGCTGAGCTGCTTCCCCAAAAACTCCCTCTTGACTTTTACCAAACTTTTGTTCTAAAATGAAACGCTCTGAACCACCATAACCCTCAAAAAACAGTTTTGAGGGTTTCGTCTTTGCAACCCATCCGCCATTCAGTCATATCCAATACGCACGAAAGGGGACAAGGTGACTCAAGAATATATTGAGATTCGTGGTGCGCGTGAAAATAACCTCCGGAATGTGTCCTTACGCATTCCCAAGCGTCAGATCACCATCTTTACCGGCGTGTCCGGCTCCGGCAAGTCGTCCATCGTCTTCGACACCATCGCCACCGAAGCCCAGCGCCTCCTAACCGAAAATTTCAGTATGTTCCTCCGCAACTTCATGCCGCGCTACCCCCAGCCCGAAGCCGACTCCATCCAGAACCTCAGCATGGCCGTCGTCGTCGATCAAAAACGCATGGGTGGCGGCTCCCATTCCACCCTCGGCACAGTCACCGACATCTACTCCGTCCTGCGCATGCTCTTCTCCCGCCACGGCCAGCCGCACGTCGGCTCGTCCAACCTCTTCTCCTTCAACGACCCGCAGGGCATGTGTCCCGAATGTAACGGTGTCGGGCGCAAAATCGGCGTCGATATGGATCGCTTCCTCGACCGCTCCAAATCCCTCAACGAAGGCGCGATCCTCTATCCGGAGTACGGCATCACCTCATGGGATTGGACGATCTGCACCAACTCCGGCCTCTTTGACAACGACAAAAAACTCGCCGACTACACCGCCGACGAAATGCAGCTCCTCCTCCACAGCAAACCCTACAAAGTCAAAACCGACGTCGGCGGCAAGCCCTTCAACCTCACCTTTGAAGGCATCATCGACAAATTCACCCGCAAGTACATCACCCGCGACATCAAAACCATGTCCGAGCGCACTCAGAAAATGGTCGAACCCTTCGTCACCTTCGGCGCCTGTCCGCTCTGTCATGGCGCGCGCCTCAATCAGGCCGCCCTCAACTGCCGCATCAACGGCTACAACATCGCCGACCTCTCCGCCATGGAAGTCAGCCAGCTTCTTCAAATCGTCCAGAGCATCACCGATCCCGCCGTTGCACCCCTCGTCGCCACCCTCACCGAGCGCCTTCAGCACCTCGTTGACATCGGCCTCGAATATCTCAGCCTCAACCGCCCCACCGATACCCTCTCCGGCGGCGAGTCGCAGCGTGTCAAAATCGTCAAACACCTCACCAGCAGCCTCGTCGATGTCATGTACATCTTCGACGAACCCAGCATCGGCCTTCACCCCCGTGATGTCCACCGCATGAACGAGCTGCTTCAGCGCCTCCGCGACAAAGGCAACACCGTCATCGTCGTCGAACATGACCCCGATGTCATCAAAGTCGCCGATCACATCGTCGATGTCGGCCCGCGTGCCGGCAGCGGTGGCGGCACCATCGTCTATCAAGGCAGCTTCGACGGTCTTCTCCAGTCCGAAACACTCACCGGTCGCCACCTCAAGCAGGCGCTGCCCATCAAGGACTCCTTCCGCGCCCCCGCCGGCAGCCTGCCCATCACCAACGCCCGCGCCAACAACCTCCAGAACGTCTCCGTCAGCATCCCGCAGGGCGTCCTCACTGCCATCACCGGAGTCGCCGGTTCGGGCAAAAGCTCGCTCATCAACGAAGTCTTCCTCCAGCAGCACCCCGATGCCATCGTCATCGACCAATCCGCCGTCGGAGTCTCCACCCGTTCCAACCCCGCCACCTACACCGGCATCATGGACGACATCCGCAAAGCCTTCGCCGCCGCCCACAAAGTCAGCCCCTCGCTCTTTAGCTTTAACTCCAAAGGCGCGTGCGAAGCCTGTCAGGGCTTGGGTGTCATCTACAACGACCTCGGCTTCCTCGATGGTGTCAAAACCCCCTGCGAAGCCTGTGAAGGCAAGCGCTTCAAAGATGAAGTCCTCGCCTACCACCTCAACGGCAAGTCCATCACCGACGTTCTTGGCTTAACCGTCGAGCAGTCCCTCGAATTCTTCACCATCAAAGAGATCGTCCGCCGCCTTCGTGCCATGAACGACGTCGGCCTCAACTACCTCAAGTTAGGCCAACCCCTCAGCACCCTTTCCGGCGGCGAGTGCCAGCGCATCAAGCTCGCCAGCGAACT
>JAFLCH010000196.1 GCA_017303775.1 Anaerolineae bacterium
CCGAACGCCGTTTGAATCATCACCGGCGGCAGCGCCCACACCATCAGCAGCGCCAGATACGTCCCCGGCTGCCAGCCGCTGACGAGCACCAGCACGAAGGCCAGCCAGACCACGAACACGCCGCCCGTCACCCGGCGCCGTATCCGCCGCCCATCCTGCACCGGTGCATCCGTCCATTGAGGCCGGTGCCGCGCCAGCAGCAGCAGCCACGCGCCGGTCAGCAGCGGTTGCAGCACGAAGAAGGTGTATTCTTCTATCGGCACATAACCGATCACGAATCCCGTTACCAGACCGGGGTTGTACCACCACACCCGTGTCGCCACCAGATAATTGTCCCACGGCGTGGTGTACACCACCGCGATCACCACATGCGCCAGCACCAGCGTCCACGCCGGCCAACTGCGCCACGCCGGCGGCAGAGTCACGCCGCGTCGGGCGTCGTACCAGTTCAACCACCACAGCAGCAGAATCGGCAGGCACAGAAAAACGGCCAGAAAACCAAAGTATGTCATCTCAGTGCCTCCTCGATTGCAGCCAGATACCGGGTAAGCGGCGCAGCTTGCCGGACGTGCTCACCCGCGCCCGATAGCGAAATACATTGCCATCCCGCGCTTCGATGTCGTCCAGAATCGCGCGGTATAAACCAGCCGCCGCCGCGATGGCGAAGCGCCCGTCCGCGTTCAGCATCGCGATGCCCGGCAGCGCTTCATCGTACAAGCGCCGGTTGCGTTCGATCTGAAAGCGCATGAACGCCTTCCAGCGCGAATCGCTCACCTCGCCGGCAATATCCCCTTCATTGAGTCCAAAATGAGCCAGTTCATCCTGCGGCAAATACAAGCGTCCGTTGTGCCAATCTTCGCTGATGTCGCGCAGGATATTCGTCAGTTGCAGCGCCACGCCCAGCTTGACCGCGTAAGGAACGGCGTCCTCGTTCTCGAAGCCCACAATGTGCATCGCCATCAGACCCACGGTAGACGCCACGCCGTAGGAATACTCCGCCAGATCCGAGAAAGTCGCGTAGCGCTTCTGCCGCACATCGCGCGCCACACCCTGTATCAACTGCTCGGCATACCCCGACGGAATACGGAAGTGTGCCTGTGTATGCGCCCACGCCAGCGCCACCGGTTCATACACCGACGGGTGCGGATCGCTCACACGTGTCCGCCACTGCTCTAAACGTTCCAGCGCGTCGGCGTCGCCGCCCTCGTCCACCAGATTATCCGTCACGCGGCAGAAGGCATAAAGCGCCCGCGCCGCCTGTCGCTTTTCCCGTGGCAGCAAACCCGACGCCAGATAAAAGGTGCGGCTGTGGACATAAGTCATGGCTGCACAGTAGCGGTAAGCAGCCTCCAGCACCCCGTTTTCCGCCTTCACATGCTCGGTGCGGATCAAACTTTGCAGCGGTTCATGCGCCCACGCCAGCAGCGGTAGTTCCCAGCTTTGAAGCGGCATCTCCATTCGCATCAGTACGCCCCTTGCATGATGGCTTGTGCGCGGCGTTCGGTCACCGCGTCACCGATCAAGTTTTCAACAATAATGGATGACGACAGCACCCCCGGCAGTCCCGCGCCCGGATGCGTCCCCGCGCCCACAAAGTACAGGTTATCGAAGTCTTCCGAACGGTTATGCGGGCGGAACCACGCCGACTGTGTGAGCAGCGGCTGTACCGAGAAAGCCGACCCCATATGGCTGTTCAGCACATTCTGGAAGTGCAGCGGATCAATCATGTGTTCCGCGACGATGTTGGCCTGCAAATCCGGCAGATAATTATCCTCAAGGAACTGCATGATCGTGTCGCGGTAAGGCTTGGCCGCCTTCGTCCAATCCACGCCCGAACCGAGGTGCGGCACCGGCGACAGCACATAGAAATTCTCGCAGCCTTCCGGCGCGATGCTGGGATCGGTCAGCGAAGGCATGTGCAAATACAGCGAGAAATCTTCCGCCAACTGCTGCTTGTTGAAGATGTCGTTCAGCAGCCCCTTATACCGTTCGCCCAGAATGATGTTGTGGTGCGCCAGCCCCACATCGCGGTACTGCCGCTTGGTGCCGAAGTAAATCACGAACAGCGACATGCTGTACTTCATGCTGTCGATCTTGCGATTGCTGTACTTACGCCGGTGCTGTTCCGGAATCATGTGCTTATACGTGAAGGCCACATCCGCGTTGGAAACCACCGCGTCCGCCTGTATCACCTCGCCGCTGTTCAAGCGCACACCCGTCGTCTTGCGCCCGTTCACCAGAATTTCCTGCACCTCGGTGTTCAGCCGGTAGCGCCCGCCGATGTCCGTGAACAGCTTGCCCATCGCCTTGACGATCGATCCCGTTCCGCCCAGCGCGTAGTGAATGCCCCACTCGCGTTCCAGATAATGAATCATGGCGTAGATCGACGGTGAATCGAACGGGTTGCCGCCGATCAACAGCGGATGGAACGAAAACACCCGCCGCAGGAAGTCATCCTTCACATACTGCGACACATAGCGGTACACGCTCAAGTACGACTGCATCTTGATGAGATCCGGCGCGACCCGCAGCATATCCGTGAACTTCAGGAACGGCTTATCCGCCAGTTCCACGAACCCTTTCTCAAAGATACGCTTGGTGGTCTTCATGAAGCTCTGGTAGCCTTCACGGTCTGCCGGATTGAACTTGTCGATCTGGTCGAGGATGAACGCCTCGTCGCCGTTGTAGTTAAAAGAACGCCCTTCCGCGTCGAAGATGCGGTAGTACGGGTCGCAGGGAACCATCTGGAAGTAATCTTCTCGCCGCTTACCCGCCGCTTTCCACAGATCATCGAACATGAACGGCGCGGTGATGACCGTCGGCCCACCGTCGAACTTGAAGCCGTTCATCTCGTACACATATGCCCGCCCGCCCAGCTTGTCTCGCTTCTCCAAAATTTCGACATCATGCCCGCGCGCGGCCAATCGAATCGCCGCCCCAAGCCCGCCGAATCCACTGCCGATCACAACAATTTTCGACATAATACGTTAGCTCCCCCAGCCCGTTTTGCAGTTATTGTGTAGGAATTGTCAAACTAATGTTGAGTCAAGAATAGTGGCGATTGATTAATTTCGACCCAGTGGAATATTAAAACTCATTAAGCCTATTCCCGTTTCCGCACCCACCTTTGCTACTATTGATCGTAGGATTTACACCACTTTTGGAAAACCATGTCATCCACCATACCCAATCCCAACGGCCAAACATCGCTCCGCGCCCTGCGCCGCATGATCGCCCAGCGTTCCGTCCTCGGCGCGCTGGAAGTCTTCGCGGCCGACCTCGGTCCGATCTTCCGTCTGTCGCTCCCCGGATTCAACGCCATCATGCTCAACGGAGCCGAAGCCGCACGTTTCGTCCTCGTCAGTGGCCGGCAGGACTTCCGCTGGCGTATGGAAGGTGACCCCGTCACCGCCCTCCTCCGGCATGGCGTACTCGTGGAAGACGGCGACTCGCACGACCGCCTGCGCCACGCCATGAACCCCGCCCTCCACCGTCAGATGCTCCAAACCTACCTCACCGCCATGGCGCGCGGCACTGACGCCGTCATCGCCCGCTGGTCAGAGTCCCAACCCATCGACATGCTCGTGGAAATGCGCCGCGCCGCGCTCCTCATCTTGTTAGAGACACTCTACAAAGTGGATTTCGCGCCGGAGTTGGATCGCCTGTGGCAGGCCGTCCTCAAGACCCTCGCCTACATCTCCCCCGGCCTGTGGATGTTTTCATCACGGCTGCCCCGCCCCGGTTATGCCGCCGGTCTGCGCCAGATGGACGACTACCTCTACCGCATCATCCGCCTGCGCCGCCAGCACATCGGTCAGGCCGATGATCTGCTCGGCCTGCTGGTCAGCGATCCGGCCATGGATGACGGCCTCATCCGCGACCAGCTCCTCACCATGCTCATCGCCGGTCACGACACCAGCACCGCCCTCCTCAGTTGGGCGCTCTACCTGCTCGGCCAGC
This sequence comes from Anaerolineae bacterium, assembly GCA_017303775.1. GTDB lineage: Bacteria > Chloroflexota > Anaerolineae > Aggregatilineales > Phototrophicaceae > CFX2. The sequence goes on from JAFLCH010000196.1 coordinate 3,961, forward strand.
ATCCCGCCATCCTGCGCCAGCTTCAGGACGAGATCATCGCCACCTGCGGCCAGCACCCGCCCACCCTCGAGCAACTGCACCAGCTCCGCCTGCTCGACCAGATCATCGACGAATCGCTCCGCCTCTATCCCCCCATCCATCTCGGTTCACGCCGCGCCGCCGTTGATCTCACCTTCAACGGTCACACCATCCCCGCCGGAACGCGCGTGCTCTACTCCATCTACCTCACCCACCGCACCCATCCCCACTGGGACGACCCCCACCAATTCCGCCCGCAGCGCTTCGCCCCCGACGCGCCAAAACCCCCGCCTTACGCCTTCCTGCCCTTCGGCGGCGGCCCGCGCAACTGCATCGGCGCAGCCTACGCCCAGCTCGAAGCCAAAGTCGTCCTCGCCCGCATCCTTCAGCAGGTCGATCTCACCCTCCTACCCCGTCCGGTGCATGCCCACATGGGCGCGACCCTCGAACCCCGCCCCGGCGTATTCATGAACATCCGCCGCCGCGCCTGAATCCCGCGTCTGCGTTATACTAAGGACAGATGTTCTACCACCAAGGAGCGCCGCCCATGTCCACCCGCACCCTCACCCTGCGCGAGATCAACCGCACCACCCTCGCCCGCCAGCATCTGCTCACCCGCCTCGACCAGCCCGTCCCCGCCCTCATCGAACACCTCGGCGGGCTGCAAGCCCAGCTTCCCGGCGCCCCCTACGTCGGCCTCTGGACTCGCCTGCCCCACTTTCAACGCGCCGACCTCGCCCATCGCATCGAAACCCGCGAAATCGTCAAAGCCGCCTTCGTCCGCGTCACCCTCCACCTCGTCACCGCCGCCGACTATCTGCGTTTCCGTGCCACCCTCCAGCCGGTTATGGCCGCCGGTCAGGCCGACATCGTCCAGCGGCGTGGCGGCACATTCGACCGCACCACCGTCCTTGAAGCCGCCCGTGCCTTCATCGTCGCTCAACCGCGCTCATTTGCCGAAATCAGCGCCATGCTCACCGAACACCTGCCGGATCAAGACGTGGGAGCCATGCGCCACACCGTCCGCACCGATCTCCCGCTGGTACAGGTTCCCACCAGCGCGCCGTGGAGCTTCCCCGGCAACCCGCAGTTCACCCTCGCCGAATCGTGGCTCGGCCAATCCATCGACCCCGCCGACCATCTCCCCGACCTGCTGCGCCGCTACCTCGCCGCCTTCGGCCCCGCCACCATCACCGATATGCAAACGTGGTCAGGCTTCTCCAAGCTCAAAGAGGTCGTCGAATCCCTCCGCCCGCACCTCCAAACCTACCGTGACGAACAGCGCCGCGAACTCTTCGACCTGCCCGATCTCCCCATCCTGCCGGAAGACACCCCCGCACCCGTCCGCCTCCTGCCGGAGTTCGATAACCTCCTCCTCGCCTATACCAAACGCACCCGCGTCGTCGCGGATGCCCACCGCCCGCGCGTGTATCTGCCCGCGCTGCGCGTCGCCGCCACCTTTCTCGTCGATGGCTTCGTCGCCGGAGTCTGGAAGGTCGAGAAGACTCGCGCCGCCGCCCGCCTCACCCTCAGCCCATTCGCCCCCCTCGCCCCATCCGACCGCGCCGCCCTGCTCGAAGAAGCCGAATCCCTCGTCCGCTTCGTCGAACCCACTGCCGCCGCCCACGAAGTCCACTGGGAGGCCATTTGACATCCAACAAACATCGGTCACATAATCTGGAAGTCGCCGCCGTCATCAACCACGACTTCCACCATCTCGACTGAAGTTAACCGGGAATTCAAACGGGGCGCAGTTCAACCAGTACATAGTACACTACCACGATTACCACCAAGAGAATATTCATTGCCAGTGATCTTAAGCGATAAGTGCGCAAGTCTATTTCGGAATAACGCCGTCCTATGACATCAGGTAGCCAACTCGACACACTTTCTCGCGTTCCATAAACCACGAGTGCGATGAATGCGCTGATAATCAGACCGCCGCTGATGAGTTGAGGGAGCAGTGCCAGAATCGCCGCCACTGGATACCATGATCGCGTGATTCGGCGAAGCATTAAACGATCCGCCAGCCAGAACCGGAACATCCCCACAACCAGGAACAGGGGAATAAGCCAGACTTGAATAGTTTCCGAGGTTCCTAGATAGAAATATTGACGTACTTTCTCAAAATCACCTGCGTTCATCACAAAAAGCGCGAGGAAAATTACGCCGGGGGCGAACGTAATCGCGCCCAGCACGCGCCACAATACGGCTAAACCTTGGATGTCGCTTGGCGCAATGAACCGCGAAAGTCCTTGGGGAACCGGATGATGCCGGCTGAAATGCTCTGTTTGACCATAACCCACTTGTGCCACCAGTTCATTTAGCGCCGTTAGTTCCCGCATCCGGTAATCAACCCATTGATACTGATGGAATCGGCTGAGGGAGGATGGCACTTGCACGCTGCTCACCACAATCACGATCAAGCTAGTGTGTCGTTCATTGATCGCTTCCAGCACCTCCAATGGAGTAAACTCTGAAAGAATGACAGTCGGTATGTCAATCTCAGAATCAGGCTTGGAAAGTTCTTTCAAAGTTGAATCAGCTTTCAACAACCAATTAACGCTGTTGTAGATGTGGCGATCAGCTTCATGAAAATAAACGTAGTAAGTACGTTTATCAGAGGTGACTGATTCCGCGGTCGTCACATGCTGTTTGCTGAACTGCTTTTTCACTCGGTTGTACAAGCCTTGCTGCGCCTGCCCCAAGGGCATCCACCGCAGCAGCGAAGCAGACTGGCGCAAACGCACCAATCCTATCAAGCTAATCACACTAATGCCGATTGAAACCCAGAACAAACCTCGCGCTAAATACCACATCATAGAACCGGTTTCAGGGGTAGGAAACCAGCTCGTATATTGCATAATCCCGTAAAGCGATAGCCAATGAATTTCGCCAATTCCCCGAAGGTCTGGATCAACCCCGGAAGGCAGAGTGTAAGACCCGAAAAAGATGAGTGTGTTGAGCAGAAGCAGAATCAACGTCCACCGGAGTCGCATGTATGAAAAACGACGACGCAAAAACCTTAGTCCGGTATCCACAAATAAATAACTGGTAAACGCATAGAGAAAGACCAGAAACGAAGTAGCTTGATACTTTAACAAAGGTGCTGATACCAGCGTAAAAATCACTCCAAACAAGCCGCCAGTGAACAAAGTACTGCTCAGTAGCGCCACATCACGACTTACACTGGTCAGAATATGAAATCGTGTGTGGGTTGATAGAACATCACTCCGCGTTGAATCGCCCATCAAAGCTTGCACCAGCCGTGCAAATCCAGCCTCGAACTGGCTGCGAAAGTCGAAAATCAAACTTTGCCGTAGGTTCTGCGGCAAATCGACTGCTTCGAACACCACTACATAAACAGGCTTTTTCTGCTCCAATGCCGCTTCCCATTCAATCGCGACATATGGGGATTGCAGCGAAGCGCCCGAAGCCACCAGAATGAGGCCTTCAGAGCTTTGCAGGGCAAGCTCAATGGTCTTTGCCCAATCGATGCCTGCCCTTAACTGCTGCGTATCGAACCAAACAGGAATATCACGTTCTTGCAGTGCCAATGCGAGGTATTCAGCAAAATAGAATTCTTGACGAGAGTAACTGAGAAAGTACATTATTCAGCTCCCATTTGAATAAATTGCTTTGTCAGCTCACCATTGTCAAAGTCTAGCAATCAAAAATTTACGGTCATCGCCTCCGTTCAACTCGTGAATTGCTTCAAATATAGAATATGTTGTAATCAAAATTGTCCCTCTGAAACATGTACAAACCATTTTCTAACCATCTCCCTACCGTCTTAACAATTCCTCTCCCTCAAATGGTTAGAAAACTCGTCGCCAAATAGTGACCATTTGGTAACCCTAAACCCGCTCATTTGTGCTATGATGTTATCAGCGTCCGTTCCAGATACCACCATACGAAACGGTGGCGCTCTGA
>JAFLCH010000197.1 GCA_017303775.1 Anaerolineae bacterium
GCTTCCTCAGCCGTCCGTGGCGGCGCAGCGGGCGTCATCGGGTTGCGTGGAGGTCGCGAGCTGGTCGGTCGGTACATCCCGCTCATGCTCTCGCTCGGCGTTTCCGCCGCCGCGTTCACATCCTCATCACCAAACGCTGCTTGGCTCGGTGCGCTCACCGCGTCATCCGGCCACAGCAGCGGGATTTCACTCACCGATTGCCATACCGGCGTGATCTTAGATGAATTTTCGGACGGGGATGCTTGTTGCGGGGCGGGGGCGTAACTCCGCATCAAGGATTGGCTGAAGCTCTGCATACGCATTCCCAGTGTGCGGAAAGGCTTGCGTGCTTGATCAGGTTTCATCGCCATCCTCTTGCCACCCCATCTTCCCTCACGTCACATCAAACCCGTGATGCACGAACTCGATCTCTTCAATCGCCACACTCGAACTATCCGCCTTAAAACTCGGCCCGCTCCACTTGATCGGGTACGCATTGCGGAAGCTCCATGTCGAAAGGACACTCCGGTTCGTCGTATACATAATCACCGTGACCTGCCGCGTGGCGTTCACAATATCGCCCTTCAGCACGGATAGATACCACTTCAGCAGCGTCAGGTCAGTCGCCACCCCGTGTCGCAGTGTCGCCGAACCCGCCGTCACCCGCACCGGCAGCTTGTGCGCGAACGTATTTTGTCCGCCTTCTTTAATCTCTTGCGTCTCAAGCTGGAGCGTCGGCAGCGTGAACTCGGTGAATGCCGCGTAATTAATGCCGTCCACCGCCACCGTGAACCGGAAACCACTTTGTACATCCGGTGCCATAATCTCTACTTTCTCCCGCTTTTGCCGCGTCGTTCCCGGCTGCGCCGCAAATCTTCGCGCCACATTTCCCACACCCGGTCAGCCACCTGCCGCAGCAGCTTCTCATATTCCTTTTGCGACAGCTTCCCGCCGCTTTTGACTTCATTTACTGGCACAGTCTTGCGCTTTCTTCAGTCTCGCTTGCCCCTCATCGGTGCCGTGTGTGCATGTGGTTCACCGTCTGCACCCACTGTCCCCGTTCCAGATGTGTCATCGACAAGATTTCCGTTCGGCTCCATCCAAGTGCGCTTGCGATGAATGCTACCTCCTCGTGCAAGCGGTTGAGGGGGTAGCTTACGATTCCCCCAGCAGGGGAATCTCCTCTTCAAACTCATGCCCGCAGTTCGGGCACCACAACGTCACCTTCCGCACCCCCACATCGTTGATCTGCTGGTACAGGTCTTGCAAATACGCGATGTCCGCCGCGTAAAATTGCTCCACCATCGCCGGTGTCACCTTCTCCAACGTCCCCAATCTGGTGATGACCTGCGCCAGCAGCATCACCACCAGATAAGCTTCGTTATTCCGTACCCGGGGGTCACGTAGCGGGGTAATTTCGTCGATTGCTGTAGCCATCCGCATGACGCCCTCGCGCTGCAATACACCGTTGCTGTCGATGTACCCTTTTGGCAGGACGAACTCAAACTCTGTCTGCAATGTAGTCATGCGTGCTTTCCTTATCTGTCAATCGCCGAACCGTTTACTTGATACGTACAATGCCTTCATGTACCAGCGTCAGTTCTTCCACGCCAAACGCGTTCGAGTCCGACTGTAACTGCGGGCCGGAAAGTTTCGACGGCCATGCGTTCGTGAAGTCCCACTGTGCCACCGGGGTCAGCGCCTGATCCAGCATGATGATCGAGCCGTTTTTCCGCGCCCCGGAGATGTCACCCTTTTCCACCTTCGCCCGCCACGACCACATATCCATCTCTGCCGTAATCCCGCGCTTCAGCGTGATGTCGCCCCACTTCAGCCGTCCCGGAATCTTCTGTACGAAATCGATCCCGTCTCGCGACACCTTATGCTCAACCACTTCGGTTTCCGAGCCTAACCCGCCCACTTCAGTGAACAAACCTTTAACTTCACCTTGCACATCCAGCATGAAGTGAAACCCTACTAACGGATCTGTACCGCGTGTACCCATTCTCTTATCTCCTTAGTCAAATCGTAGGTGTATATATCAGTTTAGCCGTTATCGCCCGACCACTGGCTCACACGGAAGATCACGAATTCCGCAGGCTTCACCGGCGCAATCCCGATCTCCACCACCAGTTGTCCCAGATCACGCGCTTCCGGCGGGTTCGTTTCCGCGTCACATTTCACGTAAAAGGCCTGATCCGGTGTTGTCCCGAACAGCGCGCCCGTCCGCCATACCATCGTCAGGAACGCCCGCACATCGCGGCTCACACGCCCCCACAGGAACGGATCGTTCGGCTCAAACACCACCCACTGCGTTCCGTTCTCGATGCTTTCTTCAATCATGTTGAACAACCGCCGCACGTTGATATAACGCCACGACGCATCGCTCGACAAAGTACGACCGCCCCAAATACGGATGCCGCGTCCGGGGAACGAACGAATGACGTTCACGCCAATCGGGTTCAGCAGGTCATGCTCACCCTTCGTCACCTGTACTTCCAACCCCAGCACCCCGCGCACAATCTCGTTCGCCGGTGCTTTATGCACACCGCGTGTCGCGTCCGTCCGCGCGTACACACCCGCCATATGACCCGACGGCGGTACAAGGCGCGTGCGCCCGTTCTTGCCCGTCATATCCGCGATCTCAATCCACGGATAGTACAGCGCCGCGCGCGTGCTGTCATAATTCACCGTGTTACGCCATTCCTTCATCTGCTGCGGCATCATGTTCGGCGGGCAGTCCAGAATCGCGAAGCAGTAGCGCACCAGTTCGCAGTAATCAATCAGCGCCTGCTGCACTGCCTGCACACCCTTCATATCAATCTCGCCCGCCTGATAGCTGCTCATCAGATCCGGCGCGACGATCATCGTCACATCCGTCAGCGGTTCCAACCCGCCCAAACCACTGCGTTCCGCCACGCTGCCTTGGTAATCCTTCAGCGTGATCTGCTTTTCCTTCAGCTTACCGCCTGCCAGCGCGTAAGTTCCCGCCGCCGGAGCCAGATCAGCCTTACCGACCACTTCCACCAGTACCAGCTTCGACTGTGTCTCCAGCACCGTAGCGACATTCTTATCGCCCTTGCCGGTCGTCAATCCGCTGAAGCTTTCCACCACTTGGTTGTCGATCTTAATTTGCAGTGTGAACTCGCCGCTGGCCTTCTTCCCATCGCCTTCTGCGGGGGCGTCCGGCTTCAATTCAATCTTGATATTATTCCCCACCGGCCCGCCTTCACGCGCCGTGAATTGCAGCAGCTTCGTTCCCTTTTCGCCTTCCGACGAAATCACGGTCTGCGCCGCCTCTGCCGAGTCCGGGTCGCTCGCCGCACCCAACGTCTTCACACTCACGATGTAGCAAATGCTCCCACCGTTATTGAAGTACCCGTAAACCGAGTCCGGTGTATACGCCCCGTCCACAAAAGCACCGAACTGTGCCACATACTGGCTCCAATTCGTCACCAGTGTCGGCTTCCCCAACAGCGACTTGCCCGTTTTGCTATCCACGGCTCGTTCCGTGTATCCGATGAATGCCGCTACTGCGGTACCAACCGACTCGATAGGCTTTGTCCCCTTATCGACCTCTTCCATGTATACGCCGGGCGAAAGATAACTAGGCATTGCAGCAAGCTCCTTTTAATAATGAACGAATAAACTCTGAGTAAGCGGCTTTCGTGGCTGGCTCCTCCTATTTTTTCCGTTTCGTCTCGTCGGGCAGGGTAGGGGGTTTTTGTCCCGGTTTCGGCTTGATCTTGATCTCCTCCCGCCCTTCGTCCAACAGACGCGGGGCTTCCGGGTCATCGAAACGTCCCATCCGGATCGTCGCCTCCAGTACCAGCGGCGCTTCAATGCTCAGTTGGACATCCAGTTCCAGCGTCGCAACCAGCGTGAAGCCTAACCGCATCTGGTTATCCAGCACCCCCCACAAATCAACCAGATTGATCGGGTTGTTGGATGTGTCCGCAACCAGCAGCGGGACATCATGAGTTTGGTAGCGCATCATCCCTTCGCAGTCCTGCGGTCGCAGGGATGAAACGCGCTTCAGGGCGGAAAGTGCCCGCCACAGCAGTTGGTGTTCGTCCTCGATCTTGCTCGCCCACGCCGTCACCAGATACATCACATCAATCCGGCGCGGGGCCAGCGTGCTGCTCGCGCTGTTCCCGTTGTAACTCCGCGTCATCTCCGTCGTCCGCAGCCGCAAATTCTCCCGCAAATCAAAACACCACAGGTTCAACGTCGGTCGGCTCAACCGTGCCGACCATTGCCCGTTCGGCTGCTCGAATGAAATATCAATCTGCGTGGGCGGCAGATTGCCTTGTTGGACGAGTAATTTTTCTAAAGTCTTATTAAAGTCATGTAACACAGCGCATTAACTTTCATTAGTTGCTTTACAGTGTAGCCTTGTTTGGGTGTAAACAGGATTAAGGCCGGTCATCCAGCAGCCGCCCCATCTTCTGATGCTCGCGCCGGATCGCGCCTCGAATATGTTCGCTTGTGATCATCTGGCCGTTCGCCGCCGCCAGATACGCCGCCGCCAGTGCCGCGTTACGGATATTCCCGCCCGCCAGCCGGTAGCGCTCCGCCACTGTTTCCAAGTCTACATCACTTGCCAGAGGTGTGCGCGGCGGGAAGTGCGCCCTCCACAACCGCAGCCGGTACTCCGCCTCCGGGAACGGGAAGTCCACCAAAAAATCCAACCGCCGCGTGAACGCATCATCCAGATTCTGCCGGAAGTTCGTCGCCATAATCACCACCCCGTCATACGCCTCCACCTGTTGCAGCAAATACGCCACCTCGATGTTCGCGTACCGGTCGCGCGCGTCCTTCACCTCCGACCGTTTCCCGAATAGCGCGTCCGCCTCGTCGAAGAACAAAATCGCGTTGCTCGACTGTGCCATCGAAAAGATCGTGTTCAGGTTCTTTTCCGTCTCGCCGATGTACTTGCTCACCACCGCCGACAAATCAATCTTGTACAGCACCAGCCCCAGATCATTCGCCAGCACCTCCGCCGAAAGCGTCTTACCTGTCCCGCTTTCCCCCGCGAACAACGCGCTGATCCCTGCCGAATTGGCAATCGCCTCGCCGAAGCCCCACTCATCCTGCACCACATGCGTATACCGCAGCCGTGCCGACATCTCATGCAGTTGTTGCAGTTGCTCCGGCGGCAGAATCAAATCATCCCAGCCGAAGCGCGGGATGATTCGTTTTGCCAGATGTCCCAGTTGAATATTCGCGTGTGCCTGCGCGCCGGCGTACAAATCCGCCTTCTGCACCGCTTCCCCTCGCGATTGTGCCATATCCACCGCGCTGTGGACTGCCCGTGCGATCTGCGCCCGTGTCAGCCGGAACTTGCTGCTCACCTCGTGCAAATCATAATCCCGCAGCGCCGTCTCATGTCCCTGTGTGAACTGTTCCCACGCGCTGAATCGCTCCGTGTAATCCGGTGCTTGGAACATCAGCCGCAGCATCCGCCGCTTCCGCTCCAAATCAACCGGCTCCCATGCCTCTCGCCCGCTGATGAACACCGGATGCGGGTACGCCATAATCGCTTCCCACATGCTGGGGGAGGGCATCCGCGCCTCGTTCAAACAGCTTTCCCAGCTTTCCAGCAGCAGCGCCCCGTTCCGCAAATACGCCTCGCGCAGCGCCAGCCGCCACAACGGCTCTAACGGCGTTTCCGGTGCGCTCATCGCCGCCAGATTCACCTCCACCAGATCATGCCCCGTCGCCGCGCACAACCCCATCGCCGTTTCCATCTGGCCGAGGTCAACCCCGCCGCTCAGGTACACAATCGGCGCGTCCTGCATCGCCTCCACAATCGGCCTCCGCACCTCCGGCCACGCCGTCCCCGCCTCATAAGGCCGTATCCGCACCATATGCGTCAGCCGCGCGTCCACCTGTTCATCCCCCAGCAGATGCGCCGTAATCCGGTGATCCGCCCGGATCGCGTACCCCAGAAAGCTCGCGTTCTGTCGTGTCGTGTCCGGCGCGCATTCAATCAAGTTATGCCGCCGCAGCGCGCTTTGAGGCGTCAGCCGCTTCCACACCGCGAACCGCTGCTCCACCGTCCCCCCCAGCAAATTCAGCATCAGGTTCACCGTAGGCCGCCGCTGCGAAACATCATCCTGCAAGTACGCGTAAATCCGCTCGTACCGCAGGTCAAACTCCGGCGCGAGGCTCAGCAGCAAAATATAACTATCAAGGATGTTCAGCCCGAACGACTGAATCAATCGGCTCAGGGGATTATCGTGGTTGTGGAAGTCCAGCGTAGGCAGTGTTAACGTACCCTCCGGCCATGGGGTCGCCAGAGGACTCTGCTGGAGGTATTGCTCAACCTCCTCATCCGAAATCACCAACCCTCGCAGCGTGCTCGTCGGGTCATTCCCCGCTTCCTGAACCCGCTCGAAAGCCTGCCGGATGAAGTGGTCGATCTCCCGCAGCGATGTTTGCAGATACTGCCAGTGCTCATATTGCATGAATATGTCAGGCCTATCGTGTCAATGTCACTCAGCAATGAAGGCTTTTTGCTACTTACTTCCCATGTTAAAGCGTAGCACACTCTTACAAATCGCGTGAACCATCAAACAATCTTGTAATTAGTTGACACCTAAAGCATATCAGCTTTCTTACCGATTCAAACCTTAATTTCATGACCCAGCCTGACACCCGCTCATTTTCCGTCTAAAATAACCTCATTATTCGCCTATTCATGTTGCGTGTGTCCTGCCCATGTCTGCCTCAACCCCGGCCCTCCGCCCCCTCATCCGTTCCGTCGCCCTCCCGTCCGAGCATGGCGGTTGGGGCTTTCTCATCGAACCCATTCTGCTCGGCCTGTTCGTCGCCGCCTCACCCATGGGCATCCTGCTCGCCCTCTCAGCCCTCGGCGTCTTTCTCATCCACCAGCCCCTCAAAATCACCCTCAAAGACCGTCTCAAAGGCCGCCGCCCGCTCCCCCCGCGCACCGCGTGGGCGCAGCGTTTCACCGTGGCCTATGCCTTACTCGCCCTCCTTCCCTTCATAATCATCCTCATCAACGCCCCGCCGGCTTTCCTTCTGCCCATCGGCTTGGCCTTACCCTTCGCCGCCGTCCAGCTCATCTACGACGCCCGCAACCAGAGCCGCCGCCTCATCCCCGAAGTCTGTGGCGCGCTTGCCCTCGCCGTCATCGCCCCCACCATCGCCATCCTCGCCGCGTGGGATCATCCTTCCGCCGCCGTCCTCTGGCTCATCCTTGCCGCCCGCGTCATCCCCTCCATCCTCTACATTCGCGCCCGCCTCCTCCTCGAACATGGCAAACCCGTCTCGCCTTATCCCGCGTGGATCGCCCACATCCTCGCCCTCATCATCCTCCTGCCGCTCACCATCGCCGCCCAACCCGCGCCCGCCTTCACCCTCGTCGCCTTTTTCATCTTGCTCGTCCGTGCCCTCGTCGGCCTCTCCCCTTGGCGCACCCCCCGTCCCGCCAAAATCATCGGCTTCACCGAACTCGCCCTCGGAATACTCACGGTCATTTTTGTCGCCTTGTCGTATACTCTATAGAGTGTGAGTGCGTGCTAATCAGCACAAAGTCCGTCCGCCGCCGAACATACAGGAGACACCATCATGGGAATGCCAGCCGCCAAAATGGGGGATAAAATCGTCGCCGTCGATACCCACATCTACATGATTCCCACGCCCGGTGGCCCCGTGCCTACACCCCTCCCCAGCCCCTTCAATGGCATGATCACCGGCGGATGCAGCACCAACGTCAACATTCAGGGCAAGCCCGCCGCCACCCTCGGCAGCACCGCCGACAACGTCCCCCCGCACATGCCGCAGGGCGGGCCGTTTCAAGTGCCGCCCACCAACAAAGGCAACATCATCATGGGCAGCACCACCGTCTTCATCAACAACAAACCCGCCGCCCGCAACGGCGACACCGCCATGACCTGCAACGA
>JAFLCH010000198.1 GCA_017303775.1 Anaerolineae bacterium
GCCACTTCCCCCTCACCAATCGGCACAAACGGCCTCTATGGGGTGAAGTTCTGATCTTGTCTGCGCCGTCCTCCCCTGTATTTTGCCTCCCCTAATGCTTTGGCGTGCAGCGCCTTGTGCGGCTGCCGGGCACGTGAACGAAGTGAACGGGAGGGGGTGCCGCCTTCTTTGTCGGCGACGACGACGACGACGACGACAAACCCCTCTCCATCGGTTATACTCAGGGCAGTTTCATCAACCCCTTCATTACCGCTTTCCAATTCTGTTCGCAGGGTTGATATTTGATGTGTTAGATTCGGGTGGTAGCCTAGAAGTGTTCAATGAGTATCGTGCAGTGCGGGAATTAACAGGGGGTTAGTATTATGCCTCTACCAATCATCCATCGGCCTCGTTTGATCGAGCTGCTCCAAACAGCCGTGCAGTACAAGGTGATCCTTGTCACCGCACCCCCCGGCTACGGCAAAACCACCCTCATCCGCCAGTTCACCGAGTCCGCCGCCTTCCCCGCTGCATGGCACACCATCGAAGCCCGCGAACGGGACGTCCTCTCGCTGCACACCCACAGCCTGCGCGCGCTGTCCGCCGTCTTCCCCCAGTTGGCCTCGCTGCCCTCCCGCCGTGAACTGTCCGCCACCGAACTCGCCGCCATCGTCACCGAAGGCTTACACGAGCAGGGCATCACCGACTTCTTCTATGTGCTGGATGATGTCCACGAACTCATGGGCGCGACGGCCTGCGAAACATGGCTCCGCACCCTCACCGCCACCATGCCCGCCAACGGGCATCTCATCCTCATCAGCCACACCCTGCCCAACCTACCCCTGATCAACATGATCGCCCGCCGCGAAGTGCTGGCCATCGGTCAGGAACAGTTGCGCTTCGACTCCGACGAAATCGAGTCCATCGCCCGCCACAGCAGCATCACCGTCACCGATGCTCAAAAGGACTGGCTCAACAACCAGCTCGGCGGATGGCCTGCCGGTGTCGTCCTCGCCCTCCAGCCTTTCCCCCATCATCTCGAAAGCGCCTTCTCCATTCAAGATGCCGGCCCCGAAGCGCTCTTCCGCGCCATGGCCGACGAAATGCTGGATCGCTTCTCGCCCAGTATGCAGCGTTTCCTGCTCGCCTCCTCCGTCGTCACATCCTTCACGCCCGAAATCTGTCAGCATGGCTTGGGGCTTTCGGATAGCGCCGCCTACATTCAAGAAATTGTCGCCGCCAACCTGTTCGTCACGCGCGGGCAGGGCGGCCTCATCTATCACCCGCTCTTCCGCGCCGTCCTCCAGCAGCGCCTTTCCACCACCCAACCCCACGACTGGCGCGAACTGCACCTCAAAGCCGCCCGCTGGTTCGAACCCAAAGAGCCGGAAAGCGCCCTCTACCACTATCACGCCGCCGGTTACACCGAACAAGCCATCGCCATCGCCGAACGCCTCGCGCAAACCCATTTCGCGCAGGGCAAAGCGGAAGAAGTCCTCCGCTGGCGTGAACAGCTTGCCGAAAGTCCGCTGCCCGCTCCGCGCCTCAACTACACCTGCGCCATGATCCACACCGACCGCTATCAATACGCGCAGGCCGAGCACGAACTCGCCGAGGCCGAACACGGTTTTGATGCCCTCGCCAATCAGGAAGGTCTCTGGCAGGTTGCCCTCCTCCGCGCCACCATCAGCAACCAGCAGGGGCGCTACGCCGACGGCATTCACATCGCCCAAACACTCGTCGAATCCGCCCACTTGCCCGACAACCTCCGCGCCTATGCGCTGGAAGCCGCCGGCATGGGTTATCTCTATCGCGGCGAAATCAAAACCGCCATCCAGTACCTCGAAGACTCCCTGCCCATCCACCGCACCATCAACGACAGCTACGCCACCTCCCAGTTGCTCCAGAATCTCGAAATGGCGTACCTCCGTTCCAGCCGCTTCGACGAAGCCTTCGCCTGCCTCCAAGAGATCGTCGCCATCCGCCGCGCTTTCGGCAGCGCCTTGGGTCTGGCCGTTGCCCTCAACGACCTCGGCTACCAGTACCACCAGCTTGGCCTCTACGCGCAGGCCCAGCAAACCTTCGAGGAAGGTCTGCGCCACGCCAACCGGGGCGGTGGACGCCGCGCCGAAAGCTATCTGCTCTGGAGTCTCGCCGACCTCGAACGGGATCGCGGCGCGTTCCAGCAGGCCGTCGTCCATTACAACCAAGCGCTCGCCCTCACCGGCGGCGATGAACCCCCGCTGCGCTGCTCCATCCTCACCAGTCTCTCCACCCTGCGCCGCTGGCAGGGGCATCTCGATGAAGCCCTTTCGCTGGCCGTCGAAGCCTATAAACTGGCGCGGCGGCATCACCTCCGCTTGGAAAAATACCGCGCCGTCCTGAGTCTCTGGGCTGTCCGTGCCCTCGAAGGTCAAACCAACCGCGCCATCCCCCTCCTGCATCATCTCGCCGCCCTTTTCAATCACCAGCATGCCGACGCCGAAGCCGCGCAGTCGTATGGCGTGCTCGCCTTAGCCGCCTTCTTGCAGCAGGATGACACCGCTGGCGCTGACGCCCTCGAACAAGCCATCGCCCAAACCCGCCATCGCTTCAGCCAGCACCTCCTCCTGACGGAACTTTTCCACCAGTCCCCCTTGCGTGAACTCGCTTCTCACCGCAGCCTGCAAACCGTTGCCGTCGGCTTGCAAGCCCTCGAACAAGCTCAAATCGAGCCGGATACCAGCATCGAGCAGTTCTCGCCCACCATTCCCTATAACCTGCGCGTTTACACGCTGGGGCAGGAGTACGTCGAGCGTGACGGCCTCCGCATCGAAAACTCGGCATGGTACACCGCCCGCGCCCGTGAATTATTCTTCTACCTCCTCTTCATGGGTCCCAGCACCCGCACTCGCATCTGCCTCGACTTCTGGCCGGAACGCTCAACCGAGTCCGTCAAGCGCAACTTCCACACCACCCTTTTCCGCGCCCGGCAGGCGCTCGGTGAATTCGCCATCATCTTTCAAGAATCAACCGAACTCTACAGCCTCCACCCCTCCATGAATGTCTGGTGCGATGCGGTCGAGTTCGAATCCATGGTCGGCACAGCCCGCCTCATGGCGCCTCGCTTGGCTCATACCGAAGATTTGTGGCGTCGCGCTTACGATCTCTATCGGGGCGATCTCCTCTCCAGCATGGATGCGCCATGGCTCGCTGCCCGCCGCGAAGCCCTGCAAGAAAGCTTCGTCGAAACCCTCATCGGTTTAGGGAACTGCGCCCAGGCCCGCATGGATCACATGCAGGCCGTCCACCACTACAAACAGGTGCTGCAAATCGATCCTTACCGCGAACCCGTCCACGCCCACATCCTCAACTGCTTCTCGCAGATGGGTCAGCGCAAGCAGGCCGCCAAACATTACGCCGCTCTGCACAACCTCTTCGAGAAAGATTTGGCCGCCCCCCCATCAGACCAATTACGCCGCTTAGCACGCACATTATTGCTCTCCGGTTGATGCCTCCGACCCCACAGATTCGGCATAAAATCACCGTTTTTATGTCGAATCTGTAAGCGGTTTGTTGTACACCCTGCGTTACTCTTTCCAGCAGTGTTCTAGCTCGTATAAATTACCGTTGGAAAGGGTATTTCAAATGGCAAACAAAGCTGCTCTCAAGGGTCGTAAGCTCGTCCTCATCATCCTGCTCATCCTCAGCATGACGCTCGCCGCCGGTTACACCACCGCTGTACAGGCTGGCCCCTCTGGTGGCACCACGGCTTGCCCCGGTTGCGGTTAATCAATCATTGTGGCAGTCCTAACCAAAGGCGGCGTGAGGCACTACGGTCAATCCTCGCGCCATATCTTGAGGAGACAATGAGCGTGCTATCCAATCAAATGGTCTTGGATCTACAGACTTGGCCTAACAATCGCGGCTTCGAACATGCTGACTCATGGTGGCAGTTTGTTCGTACACAGGAACTCAACACTCAACTGGATATGTTGTTTGGGATGGCGCTCGTTGACGGTTCCACGCGTGAACGTCTCCTTCGCGGCGACCCTGACCTGCTCCGTCAAGCCGGTCTGCCGGATGACGTTCAGGATTGGATGGTCGCGCTGCCGGGCGAATCACTAGAGGAATTCGCTGAAAGTCTTTCGACCGTACTCTTTACCGGGGCGCTTCACGCTTATGAATGTGATCTATGATCTTGCAGCGTCCTGCCTGACTTTCAGCACATGAATTCAAACCCATGGGATGACCAAAGCAGTATGTCTTTCCACACAACACCCTATACCTGCTTCTCATTCTCAAAAAGGCAAATCATGGAAATTGAGTCATTAGTCGGGGTTCCAGTCAAAAGCATTACCACGGAGGAAGACAATCAACACATCCTGTATATTGGTTGTCACCACGCCGAAATCAGTCAACTGCCATCCGGAAGCGAAGTCTCGCTGGTCTATGAAGCCCGCAACGGCATCGGATGGCATGTTGTCCGATTTAAGAAAATGTCGGTGGTCTTCACCGTCATCAACCGTCGCAATCTGGAGCCTGACGAAGTTACTTATTTTGAACAAATCTTGCGGCAAACCTTTGTCTAGCAGTCATATAGCCCGGCATCGCCAGCAAACGCGCTAAGCGCGTGTTTCAAGTAGCGCCGGTTCGGCCCGCGTTGTGGTTCGCCTTGTTTCACAACGCCTGCACATCAAACCCTTCATGCAGCGGTGTCTCATCATCAGGGTCGCCATTGTAATTGATGGTCAATTCTTCGCCGCGCCGCACATCCCGTACCGCGCTAAAAACGATCTGTGCCGCCGCATAATCCAGTTCAAAAGTGACGTTCGCCGCGTAAGAGTGGTTGTGCAAACTCCCGTACCCCAGCGCCAGCGCGTAATGATCGTCATCCCACAGAAAATAATAATTCGCCAGCACCGTTGCCTCCAGCGCCGCCTCCTGCTGCACCGGAATCAACACGACCGGACAGCGTTCAATCACGTCCCCTGCCGTAATATCGCGCGCCGCCAGCAGCCCGCGAATCCCCAGCGCCGGCGTAACCCCAACCTCAACCGGAATATCCATCCCCAACCCCCTCGCTTCTTCGTCCAAATCCGTATATGACAGAAGTAACCCGTTTGTCCTGATATTCGATATACACCCCCGTTCCCCTCCACCGAATACAATTCGGTTAAGACTGTATTCGGATATGCGAATGAACGAAACACTCAAAACAATCCCGACAGATGAAGTGAACCTCCTCCACGCCAAGCTGTGCCGCGCTGTAGGCGATCCTAAACGCCTGCAAATTCTCTACGCGCTGGCGCAGTCCCCCCTGACCGTGAGCGAATTGGTCGAACTGACCGACGCGCCACAACCCACCGTTTCGCGTCATCTAGCCGTCCTGCGGGAAAGCGGCGTCGTACAAACCAGCCGTACCGGGAACAGCATCTCATACAGCCTCACCGTACCCCAAATCGTGGATGTCATCGATTCGATGCGCAGCATCCTTCGGCAAGTACTTGCTCAACAAGTCAATAGTCTGGAGGATGCCAGCCTCGCGGAGTAAAACTATGCGCGACTTTAAATATATCTGGCTAATTGGATTGGGCGTAACCGCTGGCTTTATTATTCTACCAATCCTTTTATTTACTCTAGATCCGCCCCCCGTTGTAGCTGATCCTTGGACGAATGTGCCGGATCGCAGCGTTCCCGCCACCGATCACAGCACCCTCATGGAAGGCCCTTTCGAAACCGGGCAAGATGTCACCCGTGCCTGCCTGAGCTGTCACGAAACCGCCGCCCAGGATGTCTCCCATACCGCCCATTGGACATGGTTGAGTGAGCCGGTCGCTGTTGAAGGCCGGGATGAACCGATCCAAGTCGGCAAAGCCAACCTCATCAATAACTTCTGCATTGGAATACAATCCAACTGGAATGGCTGTACCCGCTGTCACGCCGGTTATGGTTGGTCGGATGAAACATTCGACTTCACCGCCACCGAAAACGTAGACTGTCTCGCCTGCCACGACCAGACCGGAACCTATGTCAAAGCCAACGCGGGGCTGCCTGCCGAAGGCGTTGACCTGCTAACCGTTGCCCGCAGCGTCACCCTGCCCACCCGCCAGAACTGCGGCAGTTGTCACTTCAACGGCGGCGGTGGGAACGGTGTCAAACATGGCGACTTGGATGAAAGCCTCTACTTCCCGCCGGAGAGTGTCGATGTCCACATGGGGCGCTACGATTTCCAATGTGTCGATTGTCACCGTACCGAAGATCATCAGATCGCCGGACGCTCCATCAGCACCAGCATCGACAACAACAACCAGATCGCCTGCACCGACTGTCACGAATTGAATCTGCACGAAGATGCTCGCATCAACGAGCACACCGACACAGTCGCCTGCCAGACCTGTCATATTCCCGCAGGTGCGCTGCGTGACCCCACCAAAATGGAATGGGATTGGTCTCAAGCAGGGCAGGATGGGCGTGAAGAAGATGTTCACATCTACCTGAAGATCAAAGGCTCGTTTGTCTACGAGAACGACTTTACCCCGGAATACGCGTGGTATAACGGCGGTGTTGATCGCTACCTCTATGGGGATATTATCGATCCGTCGCAGACCACCAACATCAATTTCCCGCAGGGCGACATCAACGACCTCTCCGCGCTGATCTATCCCTTCAAGGTGCATAACGCCAACCAACCCTATGACACCGTCTACAACATCCTGCTCCCGCCGCATACCACCGGCGAAGACGGTTACTGGACAACCTTCGATTGGCAGTCAGCGCTGCAAATTGGTGCCGCAGCCGCCGGTTTGCCCTTCAGCGGCGAGTATGACTTTGCCTCCACCGATATGTATTGGACTCAAACCCACATGGTCGTACCCGCCGAAAATGCCCTCTCATGCACCGATTGTCATGGTGAAAACGGACGTCTGGATTGGTTAGCGCTGGGCTACCCCGGTGATCCGATGGTCTGGGGAGGGCGCACACCATGAAAAACTGGTTGATCTTCCTCACCGTAGGCTTGCTGTTCATCTTCGGTGCTGCCGGCTTACTGCTCGCGCAAGAATCCCCTATGCATCCCATTTACCCGCTGCTCGACGCGGCGGGTGAACCGGTGCTCACATCAGGCCAGCCCGTATCAACCCTCAAAACCTGCGGCAGTTGCCACGACACCGCCTACATCACGCAGCACACCCTGCACGGGAATGGCGGGCAGACCGCACCGGGCAGCCTCCCGCCCGCCGCAGAACCAACCGCTGACACCGAAATGAACTGCTTCCTGTGCCATTCGCCGCAGCCCAACAACGCGGCCCGCCTCGAAGCGCTCTCCAACCAGCAAACAGAATGGGCCAGCACGGCCACCCTCTTGAATACCGGCATCGTCACCTTCAACGACACCAGTTATCAGTACAATGCCGCAGCCTTCGACTCTCAAGGCAATCTCCTGCCGGATTACGTCGCCATTCAAGACCCCCGCAGCGACAACTGCGGAGCCTGTCACGGGCAGGTACATCTGGATAACCAGACGCCCATCGACCTCAGTGTGTGCGACTCGTCAGATTGGCGCACCTACACCACCGGTCAGGTAGCCTCGCCCCAGCGCATCGTGAATGGCGGTGCCAACATCGCGGGACGCGCTGAACTCACGCGCACATGGGATGTTCATACCGAACGAACTCTCAACTGCGTCGATTGTCACTTTTCAGTGAACAACCCTGTTTACAGCCTGACCAATGTCTCCAGCCAGCCCGAACATCTCACCTTTGATCCACGCCGCATCGACCTCGGTGAGTATCTCCAGCGGCCTTCTCACGAATTCGCCTCCGGTTCGGACTCAATGCGTACCTGCGAATCGTGTCATGATGCCGCCGCCTCGCACCAATGGCTGCC
>JAFLCH010000199.1 GCA_017303775.1 Anaerolineae bacterium
GCGTGACCGGCAGATTGAGGCGCGGGCTAATGTAAGCGGGGTCGCATCCGAAAAAGTTGGATGAGAAAGATTCCAAGGGGTTGGCTCATCTATACCCATAGGGGTATAATACCTCTGTTGTATTGATCAATTAAAACCTTAAGAGGGAGTTCAAACCTTATGGAGCGCAAGACTTTCCAAGTTCCGAATATCGGCTGCAACGGCTGTGTGAACACGATCAAGAGCGAAGTCAGCCAGATTAACGGTGTGCAGACGGTGAACGGTGTGGTGGATACCAAGACAGTCACGGTGGAATGGGAAACACCGGCGACGTGGCAGCAAATCGAGGCGACGCTGAAGGAGATTGATTACGCTCCAGCGACGTTGGTCAACCCGTAAATCCGGAAGTATTAAACAAAAAGAGGACGGCCTGCGTCCTCTTTTGATTCCGGTTAGCTGTGCGTGAGATTGAGGCGACGTAAGAGCTGGGCGTTCAAGGCCACGACGATGGTGCTGATTGACATGAGCGCCGCGCCGAGTGCGGGCGGCAAGGTGATGCCGATGGGAGCGAGCACGCCCATCGCCAGCGGGATGGCAATGATGTTGTAACCGGTTGCCCAGACGAGATTCTGAATCGTCTTGGAATAAGTCGCACGGCTGAGGCGGATGATTTTCACGATATCTAGCGGATTGGAACGCACGAGGATAATACCCGCGCTCTCAATGGCGACATCTGTACCTGCCCCGATGGCAATCCCAACATCAGCCGTTACCAATGCGGGCGCATCATTCACACCATCACCTACCATCGCAACCCGATCCCCGTTTTTCTGAAGTTCACGGATTTTTTCGGCCTTATGTTCGGGAAGCACTTCAGCAAAATAGGTGTCGATGTGAAGCTCACGAGCGACTGCGCTGGCAACTGCTTCGCTGTCGCCGGTCAACATGGCTACTTTGAGACCTAGTTCATGAAGCTGCTGAACCGCCGTGCGACTTTCTTCGCGAATGAGATCTGCGATGGCAAAAAGCGCTAAAACACCCGTTTCTGTGGCAAGGTAGACGACTGACTGGCCGGCTGCTTCGGCCATTTGACGGGCATCTTGCAAGGTGGATGGAACCGACCA
The DNA here is from genome assembly GCA_017303775.1 of Anaerolineae bacterium. Taxonomy (GTDB): domain Bacteria; phylum Chloroflexota; class Anaerolineae; order Aggregatilineales; family Phototrophicaceae; genus CFX2. The sequence continues at coordinate 1,104 of JAFLCH010000199.1, forward strand.
AGTCTGCTGCTCAAGAAGGCGCGGCCCGCCCACATAGTAGGTTGTGCTGTTGATGACAGCCTGAACACCACGACCGGGCAGGCTGGTGAAGGCCGTGACCGACGGTAAGGAAAGGTCAAGCGAAGCGGCCTGTTTACGAATTGCCGCTGCAATGTGGTGTTCACTATCCGCTTCAACGGCGGCAGCGATACGAAGCGCTTCTGATTCAGAAATCTGAACTGCTGCTATCGTCGCTACACCCTGCTCGCCACGAGTGAGAGTGCCTGTTTTGTCAAACACGATGACATCGAGGTCTTTGGCAGTTTCGAGCGCGATGCGCTGACGGACAAGCAGGCCATTGCGCGCTGAGAGCGTGGTTGAGATCGAAATGACAAGCGGAACGGCAAGGCCTAAAGCATGGGGGCAGGCAATGACCAAAACACCAACCATGTATTCGACCGCGCGAGGTACATCACGGCCTAGAATACTCCAGCCCAAGAGTGTTAGAAGACCGGCTGTAATGGCAACAATGGTGAGATAGAAGGCAGCACGATTGGCGAGCGTTTGGGCACGAGACTTACTCTGCTGCGCATCGGCAACGAGGCGCATAATACCAGCGAGAGCCGTTTGATCGCCGATGCGAGTCACGCTAACACGGAGCGAACCCGATTGGTTAACGGTTCCAGCGATAACCAGAGCACCAACGTGCTTATGGACGGGAGTGCTCTCACCGGTGATCATGGATTCGTTGACAGTGCTCTCGCCATCGAGCACCTGACCATCGGCAGGAACGCTCGTGCCGGGACGGATGAGAATGCGATCACCTTCATGCAATTCAGTGACAGGAACAACTTCAGTCTCACCAGAAGACAAGAGACGTTCGGCTTGATCGGGTAAGAGCTTTGCCAATTCCTGCAATGCCCCCTGTGCTTGGCCTACGCTTCGTAGTTCGATCCAATGACCGAGCAGCATGACATCAATAAGGGTCGCGACCTCCCAGAAAAAACCTTCTTGATGTGGAGCAAAGAGAAAGACGTACAGGCTGTAAACGTAGGCCGCAGTGATGGCAATGGAGATGAGAGTCATCATACCCGGTTGACGAGCAGACAGCTCCGCACGAGCCATGTTCAAAAATAGCAACCCGCCAAAGATGAAGATGAGGGTACTGAAAATGGCCGGAATGGCTTGCATGAACGGCAGTGCCGGTGGTGTAAAGCCTAACCACTGCTGAATCATGTGCGTATAGGCAAGAACCGGAATGGTCAAGACTAAACTTAACCAAAAGCGATTTCGCATGAGAACTGCGTGACCGATGTGCATGCCGTCAGCGTGGCCGGCATGCTGTTGGTGAGTCGCAGCAAGGTGATGGGACGAAGCAGAGACGTGAGCCTGCGGCGGATGATGGTGATGTGAAGCGTGATCGTGCACGATATTTCCCTCCAAAATTCCGAATGTGCTCTTACATTGACATACCCATAGGGGTATATCTTACCATACCCACACGGGTATATTTGGATTTGGAGGAAAGGTGGTAAAAGATTACATAAGTTCGAGGAGGCCGCGCACACCCCGCTGCCCAAGAATGGCATGGGCACGATGAACGGTGCGCTGCTCGACCTGCTGCGAGACACGTTCGGTATCCGATTGGCAGTCGCAGGCCAAGAGTTGATGTGCGCCGTGCCAGACTTCTTCGCGCCATGTGGCGATCATTTTATGCAGGAGCCATTCATCGGCACGGAGCATGGCTTTATCGACAAGATCCATGGCCGGGCTGTAGCGCTCGACGACTTGATCCTGTACGGTGTCGATGGTCTGGTAAATGATGGTGTTGACATGGCAATGGTCTTCATAGCGAGACTGGCGCTGCTGCGGGGTCAGGCCATTCCATTCGTGGCACAGCATATCCACGAGCACAAAGACCAGATCATAGTTGATGTGGGCATTGACGCCGAGGACGAGGTGCTGAAGGACATGGTAGCGAGAGTCGGCAGCGGCATCGAAAGCAAGCTGCCAGACAGCAGGCGCGGTGCTACGGGCATCGTAGGCAGTGAGGGCATCAAAGTAATAGTCGGCGAAGCGGTGTAGAAGTTCGGTCACCCACGGGCTGTCGTGGAATTGTTGATCTTCTACAGCCCGCAGCATGTTGGCGGTCATGAGGGCATAACAGTTGAGAAAAATGGAACGGCGGTCATTTTGTGATTCCCAAGTGGTGACCTGCTGATTCATGCGATTTACGACGGGGAAGGTTGTGGTCATGGGCGGCTTCCGTGAGTAGTAGTGAAACGGTTTATACGCATTGTAATCGGGATAGGCGTTGAGCAAAAGTTTAGATACAGCAGAGGAAGCATGTGCCTCCCCTGCTGCTGGTGATTCCTAGCCGACCGGCACGGTGATGGAGCAGATGGGGATATAAGAAAGCCGTTCACCTACAATGCGATAGGTGCCGGGTTCGGCAACCCAGTTGATATAGAACTGCCGGATGTAACGTTCGCCTTCCGTCCCCAAGCGGATGGGCGCAGTAGCACGAGCGCGATAGGATTGGCTGCCGATGGAGATTTTGCCGGGGTCGACGAGGGTAGCATCACGCGCTTCGCCTAGATTGTCGAAGGCAGGCGGCTGAAATTGAATGCGCACGTTCTGCCCAGCACGCAGCGGGCCGTTGGTGGTCTCGCAGGTTTCCAGCGAGAGGGTGTTGGAGCGCGGTGCGGTGGATTGATCGGCAACCGGAACCGGATCACAATTACCCGATTCTTGTACATCACTGCGCTTAATCCAGTTGCTGCTGCGAAGCTGCCACCAAACATTTCCGGCAGCATCGGTGGTTTGAATAACCGGAGAGACGGCTGTTCCGGCAGGCAGGTTGTTAACAGCTTCGTAGAACTCGGCAGGGCCTGCCCAAAGGGTAGCACGGCGGCTGGTTTGACGGCGACAGGTAGTATCCGGCTGAGCGGATTGGGTGGGAATGGGGGTGGGTTCGGTTCGAGCATGATATTCAGCGGTGAGGCGCTCGATGTCTTCAGCCGTAATGGATTGGGGAAGCTGCAACCGTATTGGTAGGTTATTGATGGGCAGCGCGGCGAGGCTGGCAGGATCGAAGGGTTCGACAAGCGCCAACGCAAGCGGTTGATTAGCATCATCCGAGGAAATGCTCAGGCGGGCAGCAGCGGGGATGAATATCTCCTGATCGGCAACAAGGGCTACGGCTTCACCCTGCAAGACATGAATGCTGAGGAGGTCATCGGATTGAAAGAAGAATGTACCGCTGAGCAGCAAGTCTACATTGTTGATACGCAACTGTGTTTTGACCGGTGTTTGCAGAAGTAAACCAAATGGAAGCGCACCATCGCAGAGCGAGGCAGTGACGGATGAAAAGGTGAAATGTTGATAAGGGCGGAGCAAAGGCTCACCCGGCCTAACGACGGATAGACTGAGCGGATTGCCATCCAGAGCAGCGGAGGCGGCAGATACCCAGCCAAGGTCGTTGCTATTAGGAACACGTACCCGGAGCCAATCTGCTGCCGCAGTACGTCCGTTGGCGATGGTCGTACCGCCAACCCCAAGACGGGCGATGATTTCGGAGTCGGGCTGTGGCGCGCGGCGAATGTTGAGGGCACCGGTGGCTTGCACGACACTCTGGGCGAGCGGCGGCACCTGATTGGTGAGCGAGGCCTCACCTAGAAGCATCAGAACAATGCTACGCTGCTCGGCGTCGGTGAGGTTACCCTGTATATAGAGAGAGGCGACTGAAATATCTTCCTCATGAGGCAGCACCGAAATGGATGACAATTCCGAAACAGCGCGACGATCTCCCGGTTGTGCCAAAGAAGTGGCTGATGAAGCGGCAAAAACGGTCGACTCCACGAGGCCGTTGGCGTAACAGGCTTCGCCGCGGGATTGACCGTAGCAGGTGGAAGCGGCGCGGGCTAAGGCTAGCAGTGTTCGTGCAGGACAGAGGGGCGTAGATTGAGCCGTCACAGGCGCTGTACCCCAACTCAGACAAAGCAGAAGTAGAACTATTATCCATCTCATGATTGGCGTCCTTCTAGCATTAACAATCCCTCTTATAAGCAGCATAGCGGTAAAGCTGCAAGCGTGGTGAAGGCATGTGTCAAGCGTCGGTTAATCGTCAGATAAATGTATCATGTCAAAAATCATTTCCACCATATAATCAAATTAATCCCGTTCTCATCTGGGAAGATATTCATGAAACGTATAGTCATTTTTACTGTACTCATTATTGTATCGGTTGTGGGGTTGGCGCTGGCGCAGAATACGCCAGAACGATTTTTCACGCCCATCCAGCAGATCGGTCAACTGCGCCCGCAGGGAATCCAGTATGAGCCGCTGTTCGACCAATTTGTGATGGTCGATCTACAGGGGCAACTGCTGCTGGTGAACGCCGAAAATTACGAGACGCGCCATGTGCTTTATGAAAGCGGGGCGTACAACGCTTACCGATTCAGCCATGATGGACGTTATCTGGCACTGGCGATTGATCAGCGGATCGAACTGTGGGAGACCCAAAGCGGCACGTTGAATGTGTCGTATGCACCGGAGGGGGCGAATCTGGTCAATGGGCCGCTGTACTTCAGCCCGGATGACCAATTCGTTCTGCTCAACACGGTTGTGCCAGCACCTCAAGCAACGCGCAGAAGTGAGAATGATACGGATAACATCCCGTGGTTGTGGGACTTGCGGGCGGCACGACGGGAGGCCAACAGTGTGCTGCCGAACGCCAGCGATGCGTATCCGTTCTTCAATTTCCGCAATGGCTTGATGATGGGTGCGAATCGATTCCTGATCGCAGGCATTCCGCGACGACTGCAAGTGATTGATGGACAGCAGCGAAGCCTGCCGGTGGTGGCTGATATTGAGTCGAGCCGTTTGGAAGAAGATCCCATTTTTGTATGGCAAAGCCTCACGGATGCGTTCTTGTACGTTGATCCGCAACTGGGGAATATCGTGCAGGTGGACACAGCAGCGGGAGGCACAACGTACACACTGCCATTGGGACAACTGCTGAATTACCGCAACCTGAGCGTCATCGGTGGGATGGGGATCAGCAATGTGAGCCGCATCATCGGCGAACCGAACAGCCAGCGCGAGAATCCTTTGCTGCGGGTGATGCTGGGTGAAGGTTACTTGAGCTACAACCAGTATGCGCCTACCACGATCATGCTGGTGGACATCCTCGAACCGGTGACTGTCTCGCAAGACCAGATGGGGTTATTGATTTACAGCTACAACGACACGCTGGGCAGCGGGATATTGGAAATTATCCGCCCACCGGATGTGCAACAAATGGTTCTGCATCCAGATGGAAAGCATCTGCTGGTGCGGCGTTCTTCCGGCTCGCAACCGCTGGAGCTATACGATATGGACAGTGGTTTGCTGGTCAAGAGCTATTTCCCGGTTGAAGCCGATGGCAGCGGGGAGCATGTGCTGGCGTTTAACGCTGACGGCAGTGCGATTATCACCGACTTCCAACGGTTAGATACTGTAAGCAGCGCGGTGCTGCTGGAGGACTTACGGTATACATCCGGATTGGGAACGGTCTTCTTTACAGCCGACAGCCAAGGTGTGGTCACACTGAATGGGAGTGACTGGCGACTGTGGGATGTGATGAGCGGGCGGCTGATGAAGCGGACGCAGGTCAATTTGCGGGGGGATCTGCTGGCACAGTCGGAGGACGCACAACGCTTTTTGACGCAATTTGATGACTTCAACGGGACTGTGATGGAGATCGTCGACGCGGAAACGGGCGAGCGCAAATCTCTGACGATCCCGTATGATGGGGGCGGCATTTACCAGATCATCCCGCGACCCGATTGGCAGCAATTTCTGGTCGTGTATGCGAACGGTGTGGCTGTTTATGATTTTGTGCGCGGGCGACTGCTGTATCTGGATAACACTAACCTACCTTATGCCCAAGATTACGGGTGGTTGGATGATGGAACCATTTACCTGCGAAACTACGAGGGCACGAGCCGATACCGCTACACAGATGACTCGCAATATGGGCTGGTTTACCATGCTTCGGGTATCCCACAGTGTTTAGTGGATGCATTCCCCGCGGGGTGGGAGGGATGGGTTGCGATCTGGGAGCAGCTTCATTATCGGCTACAAGACGAACAGATCAACTGGCTTACAATGCGGTTGTGCGGGGCGCTGCCTGAAAGCGCCGAGAACGTGATCCCAGCTTTGACACCGACAGCCCCATTTTATTATCAAGCACAGGCGACGCGAATCCCGTTCAATGTACCGGGCGTACCACGCTGTTTAACGGCGGCGTTTCGATATGAGGCGCTGGATTACGCAGCGTTGTGGCGGGAGATGTCGGCAGGATTGGACGAAGCAGGCAAGGCTAACCTTGAAACGCTGCTGTGCGAGGGATTGGTGTCGTCAATCGGGAGTATTGATGCAACGGCAACACCAAATGTTAATCAAATCGGGGGTGCAACGCCTACCCCACTACCGGATGTGGCTGCTTCGACAGGCGGGGGACAGGGCAGACAATTTGTGATGACGATTGATGTCGAGACAGAGGCGCGCTTCGTAGGGAGCTATGTTCCGCCTACCCTCCAACAAGAAATTCTACCCGACATGAATCTGATCCTTCCGCTGTTCTACAAGGAGCGCAATTTCTACCCAAACCAACCCGTATTGAGTCCGGACGGGACACTGCTGGCGACAACTGATAACAACGGGTTTGTGGTAATTTACCGGATGGCGAAGTCGTATGAGCAACTGGCAGCAGAAG
>JAFLCH010000002.1 GCA_017303775.1 Anaerolineae bacterium
CGGTGACCAATCTGTACGTCGGGCTGGGGCGCTATCGCCGGGGTGAATGCTTATCGGCAGCGCGCTTCATCCAAGGTTACGCCATTGACCGGTTAATTGAATTGGCCGCGCATATCGAAGCTGAACAACATGTGCTGCGTGATGTGTTTGCGCCGGAACGTCGTGTGGAAAAACGTTTCCCGAATCTGGCACAGCACTTCGCCGACTTTATGCAGGGTTATGACCGCAGCATCGAATCGGCGCTGGCGATTCTGGCGTTTTTGGAAGCACACTTTGAGGTGAATACGGAGATCGCGCGGCGCATCCGGCAGTTGGCCGGGGAATAAAAAAGGCGAGCATGACGCCCGCCTCGCTGCTTCCTAAAATCTACAAATACTTTTATCGTGCGCGCGCCGTCACCGGAACCAATTTGAATGCCATGATGCTAACCAAGCGCCCAACATAAGGATTGCCGATGACCGGCATGGTCATTTGCTCGTCGCCACGCTTCAGTTCAAAGTAATACACACAGGTGCCGCGCGCCCCGATGTGTTCATACTCTTCATATCCGACCACATCCTCGATCTGCCAACCTTCATCCAACGCCGTACACAGGGCATCTCCACCGGTGTAACGTTCTGATTCAGCATGCCAGTGCCGGATCATATCCTGATAAGCATAATGCAGATTACTCAGATAATTTCCTTCCATATTCTTTGCCCTTTGCACTCCTTCTCAACTTGTTTCCGATCTCGATTATATTTGGAAATGATCTCATGGAAGGATTAAATCTTATTATACTTTAATTGAACATCAGATTAATCCTAACAAACTTTGAAAATGGGGTGTTCGTCAACGCTGACAAAATTCCACTGGACTTGTGGGATAAATGTCACAAGTAGGGCGCGTGGTATAATCGGACGCCAATGATTAAGCGTTTATACAAGGATTTGTGACGGTGGCAACAGTCATTAGTATCCAGAACATTGCATCGTATGAAGGACAGGAAGTGACGCTGCGTGGGTGGGTTTACAACCGCACCGATAAGGGCAAGCTGCAATTCATCCAACTGCGCGACGGCACCGGTATCACCCAGTGTGTGGCCTTCAAGAAGGAACTGGAACCGGAACAGTTCGAAGTGGCGAGCAAACTCACTCAAGAGTCGTCGGTCATCATCACCGGCAGCGTGCGCAAGGATGAGCGCGCACCCGGCATCCCCGGTGGTTATGAAGTAGGCATCAAGAGCCTGCAATTGGTACAGATGGCGGACGAATATCCCATCAGCCCCAAGGAACACGGCGTCGAATTCTTGATGGATAATCGTCACCTGTGGCTGCGTTCATCGCGCCAATGGGCGATCATCCGCATCCGTTCGACCATCATTAGCGCCATGCGTAACTGGTTGGACAACAACGGCTATATGCTGGTGGATACGCCGATCATCACCCCCTCAGCCGGCGAAGACTCGACCAGCTTATTCGAGCTGGATTACTTCAGCGAAAAAGCGTTTCTGGCGCAAACCGGCCAGCTTTATAACGAAGCCAATATGGCAGCCTTTGGTAAAGTCTACTGCTTCGGGCCGACCTTCCGCGCCGAAAAATCCAAAACTCGCCGGCATCTGATGGAATTCTGGATGTTGGAGCCGGAAATGGCCTTCTTCAATCTGGAAGACCTGATGGAGATGGAACAAGACTTCATCAGCCACATCGTGCAAACCGTGCTGGATAAGCACCAAGCCGAATTGAAAATTCTGGAACGCGACACTTCCAGTCTGGAACGGGTTCTGCCGCCCTTCCCGCGCATCAGTTATGACGAATGCGTGGAGCGGTTGAACAAGTTGGCCGACGCGACCGAAGACCCGGAACAGAAGCAGCTACTCAAAATCGACTGGGGGACGGACTTCGGCAGCCCGCATGAAACGGCGATTGCCGAAATGTTCGACAAACCGGTCTTCGTCTACAACTTCCCTTCAGTGTTCAAAGCCTTCTATATGCAGCCGGTGGAAGGCCGTCCGGAAGTTTGTCGCAGCGTCGATCTGCTCGCGCCGGAAGGCTACGGCGAGATCACCGGTGGCAGCGAACGCATCTACGACTCGGCGCTCATCGAACAGCAGGTGAAGAAGATGGGCTTAGGGCGGGAAGCCTATGCATGGTATCTGGATTTGCGGCGCTTCGGCAGCGTCCCTCACGCCGGTTTCGGCATTGGCTTGGAGCGCACCGTGGCATGGATCTGCGGACTGCCGCACATCCGCGAAACGATCCCCTACGCGCGCATGCTCAACCGGAAGTATCCATAAGCATTGCTACTCAGAGCAGGCAGTTCTGAAGCACAGAGCTGCCTGCTCAGCTTATACACATCAGTTTTTCACACGTCGCAGCCCTGAGGCCAGCTCATGAATATGTTCCGGCGTGGTGCGGCAGCAGCCGCCAATGACGCGCGCACCGGCCTCGTACCAGCGCAGCGACTCGCCAGCAAAAGCCGCGCAGGTGTCCTCGCCTGTCCATGACTTGGTGTGCGGGTCATAGGTTTCGCCAGAGTTGGGATACACCACCACCGGTTTATCGGCAGCAGATCGTATAGCATGGATGAGATCAGGGATATAACGGGGCGCGGTACAGTTCACACCAATCGCCGCCACCTGCGGATGTTCTCCCAGCGCAGCAGCACAATCGGCCAACCGTTCGCCGTGATTGGTGTGCAAACCATCACGGGCGCTGAAGCTGAACCACGCGCTCAGGTTGGGGAACTCCGGCAGCAGCCGCAGCAGCGCCTGTGCTTCGAGCAAGCAGGGAATCGTTTCACAGGCCAGCATATCCGCGCCGGACTGCGCTAACACCTCCAGACGGGGGCGATGAAACGCCATCAGTTCACCTTCGCTCAGGCCATAATCCCCACGGTACTCCGACCCATCCGCCAGAAACGCCCCATACGGGCCGATGGAAGCGGCGACAAATGGCCGCGCCCGCCCTGCTCGATTCGCAGGATCATCCCAAAAGGCATCACGCGCATCCACCGCCAACTGCACCGAAAGGCGCATCAGATCAGCCGCCTGCGCCGCGCTCAGGCCACGGCGAGCAAATCCGGCGAATGTCGCCTGATAACTGGCAGTGATCGCACAATCGGCTCCAGCCGCGAAGTAATCCGCATGTACCTGCCGGATGAGATGTGGTTGTTCCATCAGCACCCGCGCTGACCACAACGGGTCACGCAGATCACATCCGCGCCGTTCCAATTCGGTCGCCAGAGCGCCATCCAGCACCACAACCGGCTGTGTTTGCAAAGCTGCCGCGATTGGATCGAGCATCAATACCCCTCCTGTAATCATCTCGTAACCAGTGTAGCGGAGACTGGAGCCATGTCACCAGACACGAATTTGCGAATCCTCTATTCCACGATAGAATAGGGGTATTATGAGTACACCAACACCAGATGAAACACTCCTCGGGCTGCTGGCACTGGAGCCACAGCATGGCTATCAACTGCTGGAACATTTCCGCGATTATCAGCGCTTGGGCGCGGTCTGGGATATGAGCACCAGCCAGATTTACGCCGTTCTGAACCGTTTGGAACGGCTGGGGTACATCGTTGGGCGGCAGGTCGAGGTCGAAAACGCGCCTATCCGCACCTGTTACGCGCTGACCGCTTCCGGGCAAAACGCGCTGAACAACTGGCTGCACGAGCCACTGCCCTCGCCCAGTATCCGGCGGGTGCGTGTCGAGTTCATCAGCCGCCTGTACATCGCGCGGCTATTGGGAATTCCCGCAGAGGACATCATCGAACGACAGCGCACGACCTGCGCCCGCCAGCATCATGACCTGCTGGTACAGCGTGAACAGGGCAGCAGCGAAATCGGTCAACTGACCATCGAACTCATCATCGCTCAACTAGAGGCCATCCTGAGCTGGTTAAATCATATCACCAGCCGCTTACAATCCTCAACCACGTTCCAGTAACGGGAGTTCAAATGCGTCATCGACATCGTCTTGTTATCATCGTATTGGTTCTCACCCTGCTGGTCAGCGCCACCGTCCGCGCACAGGACTCACAAACGCTGACCGTATTCGCCGCCGCATCATTGAATGATGCCTTCGAGGAAATCGCCACCGCCTTTGAGGCGGAAAACAGCGGTGTTGATGTGGTCTTCAACTTCGGCGGTTCATCCACACTGGCAGCGCAGCTAGCGGAAGGCGCACCCGCCGACGTATTCGCCAGCGCCAACAACCGCCAGATGCAGGCTGCGCAGGATGCAGGGCGCATCAGCAGCCGTCCGCGCACCTTCGTCAAGAACCGTCTCGTCCTCGTCGTGCCGGTGGATAACCCCGCGCAGATTCTATCGCTGCGTGATCTGGCAGCGCCGGGCATTAAGCTGGTCATCGCAGCGCCGGATGTTCCGGTTCGAGATTACACCAATACCATGCTAGAACGGCTGGCGGCAGACCCCGGCTACGGTGAAGCCTATCGCGAAGCTTTTATGGCGAACGTCGTCTCGGAAGAAGACAATGTGCGGCAGGTCGCGGCCAAGGTTGCGCTGGGTGAAGCAGACGCCGGCATCGTCTACCGGTCAGATGTGACGCCGGACATCAGCGATCAGGTCATCAGCATTCCAATCCCCGACCTGCTGAACACCATCGCCACTTATCCGATTGCCGTCACTGATAATCCGGCTAACGCCGAACTGGCGCAGTCTTTCGTAGACTATGTGTTGAGCGACGCCGGTCAAGACACACTCGTCAAATGGAATTTCATCTCGTCGCGCATTCCGGCTCAACCTGCCACGATTACACCGGGTACAAGCGGGCAGCCAACCGTTGATGGGCAGGTACTCAATCCGCTAACTCTCAGCCGCGAGATTCTTCAGCGCGACTTCACCTCACAGATCATCGACGTAACCTACCGCAGTGGCGAGGATACCGTCAGCGCCACCTTCACCGGTGTGCTGCTGTGGAGCATCATCAGCGCCGCCCAGCCCAACCTGAACGCCGACCAATCCAACGACAAGCTGAGCATGTTCATCGTAGTCACCGGCAGCGACGGTTATCAGGTCGTGATCGCGTGGGGAGAGATCGACCCGGAATTCGGCGCACAGCCCATTTTGCTGGCCTACCAACAGGATGGTGAACCGATTGGCGAAACCGGCACGCTGCGCTTGGTCATCCCCGGTGATAGACGCGGCGGACGTGACGTGAGCGATGTCGTCAACATCAGCCTGCGCGACGCGCCCCCCGCAGCATAAGTGTCATCGAACGTGCAGTCCGTGTGATATAATGCAGGTGTCAACCGATGCAGGTGGCTAGGGTTCCGCTGTACCATATAGGTCTGGTCCGAGCGCCACATAAAACCGCAGCAGCGGCAGGCATCTCAAGGAACAAAACTCTGGAGGAGACAGGTTGGCGATTTTTCGCTTACCTGTCTCCTATTGATTCCGAGAGGTGTCTCATGTTCTCGTTCGGTTCATCGCATACCCGTGCTGTCTTACAAGCGCTGCTGGTCACATTTTTGTGGTCGACATCATGGGTACTCATCAAAGTCGGCCTACAGGGTGATCTCCCTCCCTTGACCTTCGCCGGACTTCGCTACACCATGGCATTCATGATTCTGCTTCCGCTCCTGCTGCGCCGCCCGGAACAGCTTACCAGCGTGCGCCAGCTCACAGCGCGCGCGTGGCTGGGGCTGATCATCTTGGGCTTCCTGTACTATACGCTCAATCAAGGGGCACAATTCTTCGGGCTGGCGCTGCTGCCCTCTGCCACCGTCAACCTGCTGTTGAGCTTCTCGGCTGTTGTGGTGACGTTGCTCGGCAGTTGGCTGCTGGCGGAACAGCCAACTCCTCTGCAATGGTTAGGCGTTGCGCTCTACGTCGGTGGTGTCATGATCTACTTCTATCCGGTCACGCTCCCTACCGAACAAATCACCGGTCTGCTCATCGTGCTGGTGGGAGTGTTTTCGAACGCGGGAGCCGCGCTGCTAGGCCGGCGGATTAACCGGGAGCAGCACCTGCATCCGCTGGTCGTCACCACCATCAGCATGGGCATAGGGGCGGTTTTGTTATTGGCTGCGGGTATTCTCACACAAGGGCTGCCGAACCTTACACTGGTACAATGGGGCATCATCGCGTGGCTGGCGCTGGTCAATACCGCCTTCGCCTTCACGCTCTGGAATCACACCTTGCGCACGCTCTCGGCGATGGAATCGAGCATCATCAACAATGCCATGCTCATCCAAATCCCGCTGCTCGCATGGCTCTTTCTGGGCGAAACATTCGACTCCAAAGAAATGTTCGCCTTCCTATTGGCCGGCATCGGTATACTGGTGGTACAGCTTAAACATCTGCCCGCGTCCATCCGCCGCGTCAGACATCGCTGATACATAGTCTTAACAGGAGTCCTATGCTTCCCCGAACGCCCATTGATCTCCGGCGGATGCCGCTTTACACCCTCGCAGCCATCGCGCTCACCTTCCTGCTGCTGCCGATTCTCGCGCTGGCGCTGCGTGTTATTCAAAATCAAGCATGGGTTGAGGTTTCCAGCAAGCTGATCTCGGATGCCATCTTCCTCAGCTTCGCCACAACCCTGCTGTCCATACTGCTCACCGTGCTGTTCGGCACACCGCTAGCCTATGTACTGGCGCGCTATTCATTCCGCTTCCGTACCATCATCAATGTCATGGTCGAACTGCCGATTGTTCTCCCACCGGCAGTCGCGGGGTTAGCGCTGCTGGTCACCTTTGGTCGGCGGGGGTTGCTCGGCCCGCTGCTCGGCAGTTTGAACATTGAATTGGCGTTTACCCTGTGGGCAGTCGTGATGGCGCAGGCCTTCGTCGCCGCGCCGTTTTACATCCGCTCGGCCATCGTCGGTTTCCAGAGTGTCCCGCGTGAAGTTGAAGAGGCAGCGAGAGTCGATGGCGCGGGCGGGATGCGCTTATTCTGGTACATCACCCTCCCGCTTTCCGCGCAGGCGCTCGGTTCCGGTTTGGTGCTCAGTTGGGCGCGGGCGCTGGGCGAATTCGGCGCGACCATCCTATTCGCGGGCAGCCTTCAAGGGCGCACCCAGACCATGCCGCTCCTCATCTACAATGTCATCGAACGCGACATCAATGCTGCCATCTGGACAGGGCTGCTGCTGGTCATTCTGGCGCTCATCGCCCTGCTCATCTCACAGGGATTAGCGCGTAAACCACGGTTGCTGAATAACGAACAATAACCTGCCGCAGCACGAATCAAAAGGGGTGAAGCGCCAACCTCACCCCTGCTTGATACGATGGATTCTCAAACCCTTATGCCGAACGGTGCAGCGGCAGTTCAATGGTCACCTGTGTGCCCGCCCCGCTGCGCGAAACGATATCCAACTTACCATGATGCGCCTCGATCACACGCCGCGCCACATGCAGCCCCAGACCTAAGCCCTGCTGCTCTTTCGTGTCGCGGTCAATCTGCTCGAATTCTTGCTGCGCGCGTTCTAACTGTTCTTCGGTCATCCCCGGCCCATAATCCGTCACACGGATGAACACCGATTGGTCACGCTGCCACTGCGACAGGAAAACATCACACCCCGGCGGCGAAAAATCAAGCGCATTCGCGATCACTTCAGCCAATGCATGAGTCAGTGACTGATTATGGCACAGAATGACCGCGTCACGATCCCGTTCATCAAGTTGAAGCGTCCCATTCGGGTTACGATGAGCGAAGCGCCGCCCCAGATTGGTCGCCGCCATCAAGATTGACCATATCGGTGACTCAAACCCCCAGCTCACGATCGCGTCGTAATTCAGGGTATCCGTATCCAACTGCGTCATAAAAGAAAGTTGCTCAGCCAGATGATAGATGCGGAAGCTGCCCGCTTGAAGCGTATCCAGAATCGCACGAATTTCATGCGTTTCCATCGTATCCAACTGCGCGGAAAGCAGGTTTTGCACCATCAGGATGGATGCCACCGGACTGCGCATTTCATGGGTCACCACCCGTGAAAGCCGTTTCTTAACCGCGTCCAATTCAGTAGTCGCCACCCGTACATGCTCTTTGTGGCGTTCCAGCCGGGTATTCACCGCCGCGATCAGTTCCGGATAGGTGAACGGTTTTGTGAGGTAATCATCAGCACCCAATTCCATCCCATGCCGCACGAATGAGCGGTCGGTCATGGCCGTCAGAAAGATGAACGGGATAGATCTGTGTGCGGGGTTCTGCCGCAGTTGCAGCAGCACTTCATATCCGTCCAAAACCGGCATCGAAATATCAGAAATAATCAGTTCCGGCACGCGTTCACGAGCCAGATTCAACCCTACCTGTCCATCTTCGGCTTGCAAAACATCATAGCCTTCAATCGACAAGAACTCGGCAATATTTTGCCGTAGGGTTGGCTCGTCTTCCATCACCAGAATAGTCGTCATAACCCTTCCCTCACCCCACCTCATACACGTACACTCAAGAGCAATGTGCTAATGAATTCTATAATTTCATTATAAGGGCGAGAGTCGAGCTACCGAGCATTAATGATTAATTTTGCTGTGAGTTCCTATGAATTTTTCCCGAAAGTACATGGTTCTGAACCGAAAAATTACAATTTTCGCCCATTTATTCTCGTTCTGTGGCGCTTTCAATGATATTCTGTGCTGCGTCCATCAATGCTTCCCGCCGGTCAAGTGGGATCTCTTTGCTAATGAGGTATCGCTCCAACAGTTCCACCGGCGTCAGTCCTTCCGGGCTGCCCCCCAAACGTGCTCGCACAGGCTGTTCGATCTGTTTACGGATCGCGGCCATCTGAAAAACGCCCGCCTGCTTCAACTCATCGCGGATCGTCGTCTCATTCAAGCGTGCCTCGGTCTCGGCGGATAATTCCAGTTGCAGCCGCACCACCGCCTCATCCAATTGATGCTTCTTGATGAGCTTCAAGACTTGTTCGGTCGGGTTTGCAGACCGGCGCAGATCAGCAGTCAGGGTTACAAATGGGCGCGCCGGTAATGCTTCAAACGTCCACTCGGTTTCACCGCGCGCCAGTTCAACCCAACAAAACCCCTTGGGGTCACCTTCTTCACCAAAGTCAATGCGCTCCATGCTGCCGCTGTAAACGACAGGCGGAACCCCCTGCTGTCCTTTCGTCAGGTTTTGGTGTTTATGAATATGCCCCAACGCCACGTAATCCCAGCGCGAATCCGCCAGTGAGGACAGCATCACCTGAATATCCCGCCCCAGCATAATCCCGCGTTCGCTGCCAAAAACCGCCCCGTTCACCGTGAAATGGCCGGTCAGCAGTCGTGGCATCGCGTATTGATCAGCGTCAGCCGCCAACCGCTCCAATTCATCCGACAAAATGTTTTGCAGCATCGCGTCCGTTTGAGCAATCGTCATCCCGGCGGTGCGCTCATCTTCCAACATGCGCGAACGGATCGGGTACGGCGCAGTCCCCACCGCGACTGGCCCACGCTTCGTCGTCACCTCAAACACTTCGTAATCCGCCGCCACCCGCACATTTGGCACGCGCAGCGTATCATAAATCTCGATACTGGAGGCTTTGAGCTGGGTAGGCGGCAGGTCATGATTCCCCACCAGCATCACCACCGGAGCCAGCTCGGAAAGGTCACGGATGCGGTGTGCGAACTCCCGTTGATACGTAGGATTCGGTGCGCGTGTCTTAAATGCATCCCCCGCGAAAATCACCAGATCAACATCCCGCTCTCGCGCCATCTCGATCATCGTATCCATGCGCCGCAAGAAATCCACCACCCGGCTGCTCAAGCCGGTCTGGGGATCAGTTTTGCCATAATTTTCCATACCGATGTGAATATCGGCGAAGTGCAGCACCCGGATCGCTTCTGTCATACGACACCTGTTAATAACCTGTCAATTCCGGTTCAGAATTTGAAGTGTACAAAGATGCGCCCGAAGTTCTTATCATCCTTTTCCACCCGATGATACAGCGCCCGAATGTGCTTCTGGTCAAGGAATCGCAGCACCTTCTTCTTCAATGCACCGCTCCCCTTACCGGGAATAATTTCTACCAGTTCGATTTTCTTATCGAGGGCTTCCTGCACGATGCGGTTGAGTTCGTTCTCAATCTTGTCGCCCTTGTTATATATGTCGTGCAGATCCAATTTCAGTTTCGCCATGCGCCCATCCTATCATCCAAACGCGGTTACCCCGTCACTTTCATCCCGGCGCTGATCCCGTTCACCGTCGCCAGCACATTCCGCATCGTCATACGGAAATCCGGCGATTCACCCGCCATTGCCCGCAGTTTCCGCAGCAAATCAACCTGAATGAAGTTCAACGGATCGACATACGGATTACGTCGTTCAATCGAACGCTGCATGACGGGCGAGCTTTGCAGCAGTTCCGACTGTCCCATCACCCGGCACACCAGATCACAGGCCAGATTGTATTCTGCCTTCATCCCGTCGAAAATCTGCTGCCCCAGCGCCTCATCCGTCACCAGCGAAGCATACAACTCGGCGATCCCCATATCAGCCTTTGCCAGATCAAGCTGGGCGTTTTCCATCAACGCCTTGAAGAACATCCATTCATTGTACATCTCGCTCAACGTCTTCAATCCGTCTTCATGTTCCTCACAGTAGCGCCGCAGCGCCGTCCCAACACTATACCAGCTTGGGATAATCGCGCGGCTCTGCATCCACGAAAACACCCACGGAATCGCCCGCACATCGGTAAAGCCGCCGCCCGCCTTACGCTTGGCCGGCCGTGAACTGATCGGCAAGTTTGCCAGTTCATTAATCGGGGTCGCCTGCTGCCAGTACTGCAAAAAGCCATCCGTCTCGTACACAAATTTGCGGAAGGCCTCGCGCCCCGCGTTCGCCAGAAAATCCATCGCCGCCCGCCATTCCGGCTTGACATCGCTGTCCGGCGGCGCGCCCATCACCAGCATCACCGCGTGAATGACGTGGTGCATATGCCGCCGTCCAATCTCGGAATTGCTGTAACGGTAAGCGATCACTTCTCCCTGTTCGGTGATCTTAATCGCCCCCTGCATCGACAGCGGCGGTTGGCTGAGGATAGCCTGATTTGTCGGCCCACCCCCGCGCCCGATGCTCCCCCCGCGCCCATGAAACAACTCCAACGAAACACCGTAACTCATGCACATTTCAGCCAGCGTGTGCTGCGCCGTATACAGATTCCAGTTGGAAGCCATATACCCGCCGTCTTTACCACTGTCCGAATAACCGATCATGACTTGCTGCCGGTTGCCGCGCGCCGTCAAATGCTTACGGTATTCCGGATTGTCAAACAACGTCTTCATAACCGCCGGCGCATTTTGCAAATCATCAATCGTCTCGAACAATGGCACCAGATCAATATCATTCGCGATCCCCACTTCACTCGCCAGCAGCAGCATCGCCAGTGTATCACTTGGCTGCTGGCTCATGCTGGCGATGAACGTATCAATCGCCGACTTACCATAGGTCTTATGCACCTGCGCCACCATGCGCCATGTGGCGATGATCCGGTTCGTCGCGTCCGAAAAATGCGGTTCCATCGGGAAGAACGGGCGCGGGTTCGCGGTTTCCATCGTCAGCAGTGTCTGCTTATCCGCTTCGCTCAGGTGCTTATAACTCTCCGTCCGCCCATAATGCCGGAAAATCTCGTCCAGCGCATTCGCGTGCAGCCGTGAATCTTCGCGCACATCCAACGGCACCAGATGCAGCCCGAACAAGCGCACCTTTTCCATCAACCGCGCCAGCACACTATTAGCGGTATTCCGCCCCTTATGATGCCGCAAGCTGGTATGCACCAATGCCAGATCATCATACAGTTCAATCCAATTCTGATACTCGTCTCGCTCTAACCGCAGCCGGATGATATTCATCTGCTGCCGGTAAAACTCGGTCGGGTAACGTTCATCCAACCCGCCCGCAGCCATTACCGCTTCCCGCAGTTCGTCGGAAACCGAAACCTCATCCGCCGACTGCGTCAGGTGTTCCGCGAGATGTTCAACCTCTTCCAGATAAACGCGCCGCGCGGCGTCCCGGTGTGTCCGCAGCGTTTGCAGCGTCACTTCCGGCGTCACATTCGGGTTACCATCCCGGTCGCCGCCAATCCACGAGGCATAGCGCAGCAGCGGCGGCAGTTCCGTCCAATCCGCTTCCGGATACACACTTTGCAGGCTTTCGCGTAAATCACGGTACGTATCCACCACCGTGTCCATGATGGACGACGTGATGAAGTACATGCCAAAATCCACCTCATCAGCCACCGTCGCCCGCGCTGCCCGTGTGGGGCGCGTCTGCCACAGTTCTTCGATCTCCGCCGTAATATCGTCTTCCAGTGCTCGTTGTTCGCGTGGCAGCAGCATTTGCCGGTCACGCACCGACATCAACTGCGCGATATGTCGCAGCTTAATCAGCACTTCCTTACGCTTGGCTTCCGAAGGATGCGCCGTCAGCACGAGGCGGACGCTGATTTTATTCAGGACTCCGCGCATGGACTCCGCGCTTACCCCAGCAGCGTGCAAATCCTCCACTGCCGCCCCGATTGACTCTTCCTGCCGTCCCCGCGCTTCTCGCTGCCGCAGCGTCCGAATACGCTGTAAATCCTCGGCGATATTGATGAGCTGGAAGTAATTGCTGAATGCTTTGACCAGAATCCGCTTCTGTTCCAGATCAATCCCCCCGATGATCGCCGTCAATTCCTCGGCAGCGCTGGGGTCATTGCTGCGGCGTGCCTTCGCCACCGCCCGCACCCGTTCCACCAGCTCAAACGCGGCTTCTCCATGCTGCTCTCGGATCACCGTCCCCAGCAGGTTACCCAGCATCCGAATATCATTACTGAGCGGGTTGCTCATCTCTCGTGTGGTGAGCTTTTCTGAAGCTGATTCAATGGTCATGCGTTTTAGATTCCCGGATATTTTGTGATACGCTTCATCGTTTATGAAAGTGCATAGTTTAACGCGGACGCACAACGAGGCAAAGTTGCGGAGTATATGAATTGGTGCGGCTCAGTCTGGTGCAAATTGATGAGACCCGCCCCTGCAGGTCTCATCAGTGCTGTCATTTTCAGTTCAAGAAGCGTGGGAGGTAAAAACCGAGGAACTCTAAACCATCACCATTGGCCGTCACAACCGCCGGATTCATCTCTGGCGTAGCCAGTATCACATCGTACTGCCCCAGCGCAGCGCTGCGATCACCATACTGCACCGAGCCTTCACCATCCGTCACGTACAAAAATAGATCTTCATCCGCTCGTGGCGCTTCCAGTGCGGCGCTGCCATCCTTGTCCATCACCACCGCGCTCAGCCGCCCCGTCATATGCTGCCGCATCGGCGACTCATCGCCGATCAAGCTGTAAACCGTCGCCCCGCCTGTCCGGCGTGTCGGCAGTTCCGCTCGTCCGAGCTGCTGGTAATGGGGCTGCACCCCCTGATGATGCCGGTCAGCGATAAACCAGATTTGAATCACCCGCGCCGGTTCGTCCGTCAGGTTCAACTCCTGATGCTCAATCCAGTCGCCGGAGAACATGCGCTGCAAATCACCCTTCTGCAAATCACCTTCACCGCCCGTATTATCCTCGTGATGCAGCGTTCCTTCCAGCACCCACGTATAAATTTCCAACCCGCGATGCGGGTGCCATGTGAAGCCGTTGCGCGGCGCAATTCGTGTCATATGTGCCGTCAGCATCCCGCTCAAACGTTGCAGCGGACTCCATCCGCCCACCGCGAAATGCGAATGCAGCCAATCTACCGGATGAATCGCCGGGAACAAATCAGCCGGAAGATGCTGGAATGGCTGAGGACGCACGAAACCGGGCTGAATCAGGGTTTGTTGTAAAGGGAATGCAGCCATAAATATTCCATCTCCAGATAAACAGAAGGGTCTGCCCTGCGGCAAACCCCATCATATCAGATATAGCTTGATTGAACCTTAGCCTTAGGCGGGGGCAGCTTCCGTCGCCAGAACCGCTTCCACATCCAGTTCAATCGTGATGTCCTTAGCCACCAACCAGCCGCCGGTCTCCAGCGCCATATTCCACGTCAGACCGAAGTCTTCGCGGTTGATCTTGGTCTTGCCGTTAAAACCGGCCACCGTCGTACCAAAAGGAGTCTTGCCCTGTCCGAGGAGTTCCGCTTCCAGTACCACCGGACGGGTCACACCCTTGATCGTCAAGTCACCGTGAATCTTAGCCTCGGTGCCCGCAGCATTCGGTTCAATCTTGGTGCTCTTGAAGGTGATAGTGGGGAAATTCGCCACATCCAGAAAGTCCGGGCTTTGCAGGTGCTGGTCGCGCTGTTCCACGCCGGTCGATGTCATCGAAGTGGTGTCGATCACCGCTTCAACCGAAGCCGCCGCCGGATTCGCCGGGTCGAATTCAATCGTGCCCGTGATCTTATTGAAGCTGCCGCGCACAGTCGTGATCATCATGTGACGAGCAGCAAAACTCGCCTGCGCATGCGTCGTGTCGATATTCCATTTAGCCATTGTTGTGTTCTCCTCGTGAGTGTTTTTCCGCGTTAAGCGGACTGTAGTCCGTTTACGAGATTGAGGATACATTGCTTTGAGGAGATTTTCTATTAGAGCTTCATTAGAAACGGACTAGCGTCCGTTTTACACCAGCCGGTTGATCATATTCAACAAATTTTGCCGGATGTCTTCCACACCGTACCCGCGCGTTGTACGCAGGAAGTAAATGTTATGCACATCCAGCAGCACATACAGCGCGTCCGCCACAAAGGTGTTATTGTTTTCTGGGCTGATCTTATTCAACAGTCCATATATCGTCTGCCGCCACCACCAGTGTGCCTGTACTTCCAGCGAACCGGTTGTCTTGGCGTTCACGCACAGCAGTTGTGAATTCCGATCCACGAAACCCAGTACCTCGTTCACAAACCATTTCAGGCTCTCACGATCATCATCCGACTGCCGTAAATACTCCAATGTTCGCATCTGTAACAGACGTTGATCTTCGTCCAACAGCGCCAGCGTCAGCTCCAGCTTGTTCTCGAAGTGCCGGTAAAGAGTCCCTTTACCCACGCCTGCCGCCTCGGCAATCGCCGACATGGTGACATCGTTCACCCCTTGCTGCGTAAACAGACGTTGAGCAGTTTCTAACAGCAGCGCGCGATTCTTCACCGCGTCCGAGCGGCTTACGAACGCTTCTGTCAGGATCAATTTGTCATCAGGCATCATGGCACTTCTCGATTCATATACTACATGCCAACCAGCGTACACCGCCGGTTATGTGTATGCTCGAACTGCATACTAGATCACATTTTGCTACGAAAACCTTACGAATCACATTAGGCTTTAGATGTATTCTACACAAAAAGACACCGGTCGGGTGACCGGTGTCTTCGCGGGGAGGGAGAGTCCGCGCTAGCAATCAATAATCAGGCATCTGTTCATGCACACGTTCGATTTCTTCCAATAGGTCAAAATCGGTGCAGCACACATCCGGGTGCAGCATACCGGCAATCGTTACCTGTGATGCATGAATGGCGAACGACGATTGCCCTTCAGGTTGTGCGTCATGATACGCGCAGCACGCGATCAAATGGTTGGACTCGCGTGCCAGTTCACTGCATGTCGCGATATCCAGCGTCTCCTGCCAGCGCCACCATTCCAGCCAGCGCTTGCCCGGTTTCGTCCGTACATCCGAATCCAGCAGTTCTGCCACTTCCACTTGCTTGTTGAAAATCGCCTGTTGTAATGCCACTGCCGTCAGTGGAGTATCCGCGCTGATCTTATAATAGCGCCCATACTGCGCCTGATAACCCGTCACCAATTGAGTAAGTTCGCTGACTCGATGAGAGATTGTGATTGCGGTTTGAGTATCCATGCTTGCTGTTTTCTTCCTATCATCCGGCCTACCCGTGAATACGGGCAAACCCCTCTTCTGTCGTCGATATTGCTAGTCTATCAGGTTCGCTTTCAGGGAGAATGTGAATAATGTCACAATCATTCCGGTAACATGACATGACAGAATCAAAAACCAGCGTCCTTGCTCGGCACGCTGGTTGATAAATCTTAGCTGGCTGTTCAGTCGCTCAGGAGGCTTTTGCCATCGCCATCAACCGCGTCGAAGGATGCAGCATCCCCGCGATCACCCGCTGCGAGGTCTTCACAATCGGTGACTCGCTTTCCGGGTTCGCCTCGCGGCAGGCACAGCACGAAATCAGATGATACGCCTCTTGCGCCATCTGTCCCACCAGCGCCGTATCCACCACTTCCTGCCGCTGCCACCACTCCGTTGTCCGTTGCAGCGGGTTCTCCAGCGCCTCAGCATCCAGCAAACCCGCAATCGCGGACTGCTGCTCAAAAATAGCCTGATGCAAATTCCAGGCGTCGGCGGGGCTTCCCGGCTTCAATCGGTAATCCTTGCCATAACGGGACTGGAATATGCTGCTGAGTTCAATCAGCTCGGCGATTTTGGCGGCCAAATGACGTGCCATCACAGTATTCATCGCGCATACTCCCATCACAGGATACCCCGCCGAAACACTTTCGAATGTCCGCGGGAACGTTAACGATGTTTAACATTTATTTAACACATTTTAACAGAATTTAATTTGAATGCAATAGGGTGCGCCCCCAATTCATTCCAAATCCGAAAACCTTAACATTCCCCCTCAAATCAAACCCCTCACACCACCCTCACCACACCCGATCATCCCCCCAGTTCGCCCCTCTTGATCCGCTGCTTCAGCTCCCTTATGTTAAGACTCTGTGTACACCCCGCCCTCAAATAAAAAGAGGTCTAGCCATCGCTAAACCTCTCCCATTTTGCGCTTAAAAAATCGCTAGATGTAATTGGCGGGCGAACTCTGGCTGCCTTTTTTCCCGTCCGGCCATGTCGTCCGTTCATCGAACTTCACCCCGCTGACGTTCGCCCCCTGCATATTCGCCCCTTGCAGGTTCGCCCCGTTTAGCACGGCGTTCGTCAGGTTCGAACCGGCCAACCGCGTCCCCGTCAGGTTCGCCCCGCTGAAGTTTGTCCCCAGCAGCGTCGCGTTATTGAAGTCCGCGAAAGGCATCTGCGCCGTCGTGCAGTCCACGCCGGTCATATTCGTCGCCCGCAAGATCGTCTCGCGGCACGTGCAGGCCATCATGTTCGCCCCGCGCAGGTTCGCCCCCTCTAGGTTCAACCGCGTCATATCCAGCGCGCTCAAATCCAGCCCTGCCATGCGCGGATTAGCCCCGGCCTGAATCAGCGCCAGAACCAGTTCTTTACGTGTGATTTCCGCCATCGTTCATCTTCTCCCTGTAGTAGTGGATGATCTGGTCAATGGTTTCGTCCAATGTGGTGGTCGGTTCCCATTCAATCATAGACTGGATTTTAGCAATATTTGGCACACGCCGCCGGAAATCTTCAAATCCGGCCTCATACGCCTCCGTATACGGGATCAGCCGGATTTCCGACTCGCTCCCCGCGCGCGCTTTCACCCGCTTCGCCAGTTCGAGGATGCTCACCTCTTCCCGGCTCCCCACGTTGAAAACCTGTCCCACCGCGCTTGGCATTTGCGACAGGCCGTAAATCGCCTCCACCGCGTCATGCACATTGCAGAAGCAGCGCGACTGTTCCCCGTCTCCGTACACCTGTATCGGCTTGCCGGCCAGCGCCGCCTGCACAAAACGCGGCAGCACCATGCCATACTGGCCGGTCTGCCGTGGCCCAACCGTGTTAAACAGCCGGAAAATCACCACCGGCAAACCCACTTCCTTATGGTATGCCAGCGCCAGAAATTCGTCAATCGCTTTCGTCGTCGCGTAGCTCCACCGGCTGCGGATCGTCGCCCCCATCACCGTGTCATCATCTTCCGTGAACGGGAAGCGCACCCCCTTACCATACACCTCCGAAGTCGAAGCCAGCATCACCTGCTTGCGGTAGCGCCGCGCCGTCTTCAGCACCACTTCCGTCCCGCCAATATTGATCTCAATCGTCGCGATCGGCTCGCTCAGAATCTTTTCCACCCCCACCGCCGCCGCCAGATGGTAGACCACGTCACATTCGCTCACCAGCCGGTCCATCACCTGCGTGTTGCGAATATCCTCCACCACCACCCTCAGCCGCGCGTCACCTTCCAGATGCGCGAGGTTCGCCAGTCGGCCAGTGCTCAGGTCATCAATAATCGTCACCGTCTGTCCTGCCGCCAGCAGCCGTTCCGTCAGATGACTCCCGATGAACCCCGCCCCGCCCGTAATCAATGCCTGTGTCAAAGCCACACACTCCCGTTCCTGAATACACGGTTCAAACTGCGTTCGAGTGTACCATACCCACCCGCCTCATGCCGCCCGTTCCGCGAACACCTCGCGCCAGCGCGGCGTCAGCACCGGATGCGCCGCCAATGCCCGCATCGCCCCCCGGTCATCAATCCACTGCTTCATCAGCGCCGCGATGAACGCGATGCTGAAGTCGCTCGAACCGCGCTCCACCAACGTCACCGCCTGCCCCGCCTCCACCAACCCTTCCTTCAACACCCGGTGATACCACCCACCCCAATTCCGCTCATGCACCCGCGCCGTCAAATCCTTGATTCGCCAGCGCGCCGCCAGCTTCCAGCACGGCATGCGCGGCTGTGTCACTTGCAGCCGCGTCTCGCCCACCGCGTACACATCGCCGAGGTACACCGTCTCGTCCGTCAGCCCTTGAATCGTAAAGTTCTCGCCGAACGCGCCGTAAGCCAGATCAGGCATCTCCAGATCAGCCCGCCATGTCGGGTAATGATCCGCGCTGTACCCCAACACCGCCCGGAACAACCCGCCGTGATTCTGCAAATCGGCCTGTCCGTCCCCCTCCAGATTCAGCACCCCCAACCGCACCGGCCCGCTCACCGGAAACTTAAAAATCCCCGACTCCCACGTTCGCTCGTCAGCGTTCCGCCCGCCATCAACCACCCGTTCTTGGGGCAGTCCAACCTGTATCGACACCAGCACAGCCTGATCCATCACACTGCCTTTCCATCGTCGCGTCCATTACGCTTCGTATACCAAACGCCCGCCCGCATACGTTTGTTCAACCTGTATCTCCAACAGCCGTTCAACCGGCGTCGTCAGCGGGTCACCGCTTAACACCGTCACATCAGCCCATTTGCCCGCTCGCAAGCTCCCCCGGTTATCCGCGTCACCGCTGGCGATTGCCCCGCCCATCGTGTACGCGTACAGCGCGTCCGCCGCCCCGATAGCCTGATCCAACGCAATCGGTTCGCCATCCGTTGCCAGCCGGTCAATCGCCGCCTTCATGCCCAGTATCGGGCTGTCATCCGGCACAACCGGCGCGTCCGAACTCAGCGCCACCGTCAGCCCCGCCTCCAGCATCGACCGTACCGGATAGCAGTGGTCGATGAACGAATCCGGCAGATACCGCCGGAAGCTCGCCCCCAGCGCCGGCAGGAACACCGTCTGCGGCACTGCGATCACCCCCAGCCGCGCGCACCGTCCATAATGATCGGGATTCGGCAAACCCAGATGCTCAATCCGGTGCCGCAGTTCCGGTCGCGGCATCCGCTCCTGAATCGCCTCATACGCGCTCAACACCTGCTCAATCGCCACATCGCCAATCGCGTGCGTCCCGATTCGGAATCCCTCGCGGTGCGCCTCCCACATCAATTCCAGCAGTTCCGCGTCCTCGAAGCGCAGCACACCCGTGTTATACGTCACCTTGTACGGCTCGCTGATCGCCGCCGTCGCCCCGCTCAATCCACCGTCCGCGAAGAACTTCACCGTATCAATCCGCAGCCAATCGCTCACGAACCGTTCCGGCAGCGGCAGCGTTTCCGTCCCACCGTCCGGCCTGCGGATCGGCATCCCGTTCACCCGCACCGCCAGTTCGCCCGCCGCCTCCAACTGCCGGTACACCCGCAGGTGAAACGGTGTCAGCAGCGGATCAGTCGCGCTCGTGATTCCCACACTCAACTGATGTTGGTTCGCCGCCTTAATCGCCTCGCCCATCTCCGCGTCCGTCGGCTCAGGGATCACCCGCGTCAGCAAACCCATCGCCGTCTCTTGCAGCAAACCCGTCGGCTCGCCGTTCACATCCTTCACGATCACCCCGCCCGGCGGATTCGGCGTCTCCCGTGTGATCCCCGCCAGTTGCAGCGCCAGCGTATTCGCCACGATCATATGCCCGCACGTCCGCGTCAGCGCGATCGGATGCTCCAGACTCGCCACATCCAGATCATGCCGCTCCGGATGCCGTCGTTCCGGCAGTTCCGCCTCGTTATAACCCCGCCCCAGAATCCACGTTCCGGCGGGCGTCATCTCCGCCTTATCGCGGAAGCGGTAAATAATCATCTCAATATCTGGCGCGGTAGCCTTATTCGCCACCACCTGCCGCGTCAGCAGCAGTCCCATCTTCCAGATATGCACGTGCGCGTCATTAAAACCGGGGATCAGCGTCCGCCCGCCCAGATCAACCCGCTTGCAGCCCACCGGCGCGGCGCTTTCCACCGCGGCCAGCGTCCCCACCGCTTGAATCCGCCCGTCATCTCCCACCAGCACCGCCTCAGCCTGTGCCGCTTCCCGTTCCATCGTATGAATCACGCCGTTATAAAATAAAATCATAATCGGTTCACCACCGTATATTAAACAATCGGATGACGCAGATCATAACGCATCCGTCCTCGAATAGTTATTCCATTGGATTAAATTTTCAGGAACTTTCCCTACACCCGCAGCAGCGCCAGCGCCATCACACTCGCCCACGGCAGCACCTTGAACAAACCATCCCGCAGCCCCGCCTCCACCTCGGCGCGGCTCAACAGCACCAGCTCTTGCGCTTCCAGATCATCCGCATGAATCGCCTGTGCCCACACGGCCCCCGTTGCCAGATAAAAATGAGCCACACCCGCACCCCGGTTGCCGTCCACAGCATACGACCCTAGAGCCATCCATGTCGCCGCCGTGTATCCCGTTTCTTCCAGCACCTCGCGCTGTGCCGCCGCCAACGGATCTTCACCCGCCTCCAGATACCCGCCCACCGGAGCCAGCGCCACCCCGTCAATCGCGTATTTCGTCTGCCGGAAGCACACAAAATCCCCCGCCGCCGTCACCACCACCACGTTCACATAATGCGGCAGCGCGATCCACGCCCAATTCTCAATCTGCGTCCCGTCCGGCAGCTCCACCGTCCGCAGCTCCACCGTCATCCACTTGCCGTTCTCCAGCACCGTCCGCTTCTCAACCGTCTTCCACGTTTCCATACCGCTCCCATTTCCCATAACACACTTACCTCAACTCAAACGATCACAGGGCAGCCACATTCAACCATGCCCATTAACGAGGCGATAACGAATCTCGACCGCTGGTGGGGGTGTCGCCCCACTGCGAGGATCGATAGAGACGTAACCACCAAAAGCCAGCTTCCCATCCACACTCCAATCCACCCGGTAAGCTTCTTGTATCCCATTCGGAAGGATTTCGCAGTAAGGTTTGAAACGACTAAGCACCAGACCAAACTACGAGATAAACCAATCACAGAGAATTTTGACGATTTTTGCCTTTGGGTGTATCTGCTGGTGGATGAACTGTGGGAATCGATGAGGGGGGAATAAATAATGGGGTTAAATCACTTGTGCTTTCAGCCTCCACATTGTTAGCAACCCCAAACGCGATCTTGTTTTGGACGCTCCAATCAAGATGAAGTGTTTCGGTAACTGAATCGGGAAAAGTAAAAGTACTTAAAAGCTCGCCTGTTGCTGCGTTCCAAATTCGTATAGTAGCGTCACGACTGCTCGTAACGATAAAATCACCAAAAGGACTCCATGCCATTCCATAAATGCGATCTAGATGACCATTCAGACTAAACAGATTCTGTCCGGTTTCCACATCCCAAACATATCCTATGTTTCCGTCAGTCCCATCACTAGCCATTATTATCTTTGAGCCATCAGGACTCCATGAACCTAGTATTTGCCCTATAGCCATCGTCATAACAGAAGATAAATTCAATCCATTCAAAATATAGAACATTCCATCTGCATTCCCAACCGCTAAATATGTGCCATCCGGATTCCATTTCATCCAAATAATTGCAGCGGTTAATCCCGGAAGATCCGTTGCTCCAAGGCTTCTATCCATGATGACTTGCCCGGTGGCGGCATCGAGAATAATCACATTATTATCATACCCGCCTGCCGCTAACCATAAATTATTTGGATGCCACGAAAGTTCCAAAATCGCACGATTGGATAATCGAAACGAATTCAGTAATTGACCACTTAAAGCATTCCATATAGTCACATATCCATAAGCATCGCTAGTGGCTAACCGGGTTCCCGATGCATCCCATGCTAACCCCCAAATAGGCACATTCTGCTGCACAAGAACCATCAGAAGTTGCCCATTTTGATCCAGAATTTCGACTTTCGATCTTACGAAACACTGATCAGAATTAACGCTGTATGAAGCGAATGCTAACCGGTTGCCATCAGGACTCCAAGAAAGTTCGGAAGAAGCCTGTTCAAAAATCCACGTTTCATCAGGGTTATCACATGGATCAAAAAAATGTGGAACTAAACGAATCTCGACCGCGGGTGGGGGTGTCGCCCCACTACGAGGATCGATAGTGACTTGACCACCAAAAGCCAGCTTTCCATCCACATTCCAATCCACCCGGTAAACTTCCTCTATCCCGTTCGGTTGGATGGTTTGCATGAACTGTCCGTTGATCGCGTTCCATATTTTGACAGTCCCATCTTGGCTTCCCGTGGCAATCTGTATCCCATCTGAACTCCATGAAATACCGATAATCGGCCGAAGATGTCCCTGTAAATCACTGATCTGTTGCAGGGTGGTGACATCCCAAATTTGCCCTGAATGATTGTCACTAATGATCGCAATTCGGGTACTGTCAGGACTCCAATCCCCCACAACAGGATCGACAAATTGCAGGGGGAGTGTCGCGATAATCGTCAAGCTTTCCGCATCCATTATTCTGACAAAAGTATCGGAACTTCCGGGGCTAATGCCGCTTACCGCTATCAATAACCCGTTGGGGCTGTATGCGTTCCAATGAATGGACGAGGTGAGGCCGGGATATGGACCTGCTCCAAAATCGTATGACTGAAGCAGATTTCCGTCAAAGTCGAAAACCCTCGCCACGTTGTCATACCCGCCCGCTAGGATGCGATTTCCATCCGGATGGATGGATAAAGAGGTGATCGCGGTATTGGATGCCTGTATAGAAGAGATCATCTGCCCGCTGTTAGTATCCCACTGCCTAATCCACCCCAACTGATCCCCGCTCAACAACCGAACAGCATCCCGCCAAACTAAATTATTGATCGTGATGCTGCCGTTTTCTTGTAATGTCGAAATAATCGCCCCACTCGCGCCATCAAGTATTTCGATCCGGGCATTGCGAATACAATCTTCCAAATCAACCTCATAAACCGCAGCGGCCACCCTGCTGCCGTCTGGACTCCACACCAAACCATAAATACCTCGGCTAACGATGTCCATATCAAAACAACCATCTTCTGCTAACACGCTGATGCTATAACTGTATACAAAAAAGACTGCACATAGAATGCTTAAGGTAAAGTGACTAAGATATTTCACAACATGTCACCTTTAAGGGGTAACTAATGAGATTGTCTGTAGTATAGAAATACAAAAGCGTTGCAGTCAAGCAGTAATTGGAGACTCGAACAACTAAGTCGAGACAACCGTGGCATCACATCATCCACTTGTCGCGCCAAAGCGGTATAGGTCAATTCCAGATACAAGATCAATGGATCGGCTACAAAGTCTCATCCGGTGATCCGGCGAACAAATCGCCAACCACCAGCCGGATTCCCGGCAAACACGCGAACATCACCGTTTCCTCAGCGTTGAATTTTTGCAGCACACCATACTCATCATTCACCGGCTGTGAATACAACCGCACTTGCTTTTTCCAACCGTCGATAATGGCATATTCCGGCACGCCCGCGCGGGCATAAGCCATCAGCTTGATGTCCTCGTCATAGTCTCGGTTACCCGGCGACAGTACCTCCGCGATCAAATCCGGCACACCGCGTATCCGCTTATCGCTGATGATGCCTGCGTTCTCCCGCCGCACCAGCACCGCATCAGGTTGCACCGGGCTTACACCCTGCATAATTACCCCTACAGGCGCTAAGAACATAAATCCCAATTCTTGCCGCTTGGCGGGGATACCGACAAACTCGTAAAACTGCTGCACAATCCACTGATGATACAAACTCGGTGATGTTGACATATACAGCACCCCGTCAATCACTTCGTAACGGTTGCCATCCATCGGCAGCCGTTCCCAATCGTCAAAAGTCCACTGTCCCTGAGGTGGCCCGGTAATTTTTTGCGTATCAGTAGAAATGGGAATCACGGTTCAATATCCTCAAATAGACATTTGATGAATTATACCTCAACATCGTTCAGGGGGGTTGACAGATTAGAACATTTGAACTATAATGAGAATGTGATTTTTGACGATCCTAAGGGGCTTCAGACCATATCACCAATCAGCCGCCATACCATCCCAAGCCGCTCAGCCCTTTGTCTGCGCCAACCTCGCCCGTTCCCGCCGCAATCTTTGTCGGCGACGACGACGACGACGACGACAAACCTACCGCTTCGGCGGCTCACCAGCGCCTTCCCGCCCTTTTTGACCACCGCGCTGCTGCCGCTGCTGCTGCAAAACCCTGCCGTCAAGGGTCTGGCCTTCGCCTTAGTGGATGTCCCCTCTTATAATGTGCCACTTGTAACTTGGCACGATAATGCCAATGTCAATGCCGCCACTGCCGCCATTTCCCCTCACAAATGGCAAAAAAGGACACCACCCCGCGTCACCCTCTCTCACTCCCGCCGTTTTTGCTGACACCGCCGCCGCCGCTGCCGCCGCCGTAACCTTGCCCTCAACTTCGTAATAATTATCGGCTGCTCTCTGCCCCCAGCGCCCGCCCCGTCCACCGCTTAAACGGCATCAGAGGCATCAACCGCTCTAGCTCCGCCGCCTCGAACGGCCTCAGCGCCAGCAGCACCCCCACATAAACCCCGCACCCCACCACCAGCGCTCCCGCTGGCAAAATCGGCCACCCCACCAGCAGCGTCGCGACCATCGCCCCGCCCGCTGCCGCCGGCTTCCACAGCAGCCGCGCCCATTCAATCCGCCCCAGCGCCTGATGCAAGAAAATCCCGAACGGAATCAACAGCATCAGCTCGGAAAAGATCGTCGTGATCGCCGCTGCCCTGTACCCGTAAGTCGGGATCAGCACCATGTTCGCGATCAGGTTAAAACTCACCGCGATGAAGAACGCCCGCGTGATCCGTCGCTGCAAATCCAGCGCGATCAACACATACTGCGTCAGGCTGTTAATCCACCCCACCGGAATACTCCAGATCATCAACTGGGTTGCAATCGCCCCATCCGGCAGGTACTGGCTTCCCCCCAACACCCCCGTCAGGAAGTACGCCATAAACGTGAACACCACCGCTACCGGAATCGCCGTCCCCACCAGCAGCTTGATCGCCAGCCCGTAATTCCGCTTCAGCGCTCCCCGGTCTTCGTGCGCCTGTCGCGACATCACCGGCAGCAGCGCCATCGTGAAGAACGCCGGAATCACGTTCAGCGCGCTCACCCACTTGTACGCCACCCCGTACTGCCCCACCATCGTATCCCCGTGGAAAAATTGGATGATCACCACATCAATCTGGAAGAAAATCGTCGCCAGAAAATGGTTCAGCATCAGCGGCCAGCCTTCGTGCACCATCCCGCCGATCAACTTGCGTTCAGGCCGGTAATCACGCTGCTCAGTCCCCGCTTCACCGCTGTCCGTCCCCCGCAAGAACCCGCGCCCCACCCAGATCATCACCCCCAGCGTGATCGTGTTGGTGATGATGCTCACCCCCGCCAGCCCGATCACCCCGTACCCCATCACCAGCGCCGTCAGCCCCAGCACCGCCTTGCTAATCGTCGATAGCGTCGAAATCGCTGCCGGATATTCCGCCTTCTGGAATGCGTAAAACAGCGCGGACATCCCCGTGCTCAAGCTGTTCGGCAGCAGCCCGATGTACAGCAGCACAATCGCGATGATCGCCTCCCGCGTCAGCGGGTCGCTCTCCGGCAGGCTCTGCCGCCCCAGCAGGAACAACGCCAGCAGCACCACCCCCACCCCCATCAGCCCGAACCGCAGCACGCTCGTGTTGAAGAAGTAGCGCCACGCCTTCGAAGGATCGCGCGCCACCTCCCGCGTCAAAAACACGTTCAGCCCGAAGTTCGTGAAAATATCAAACCAGCCGAAGATGAACGCCGCGTAGGTATAAATCCCGCTCCCCTCTGGCCCCAGAATCCGCAGCATCACGAACGCGAACCCGAAGTCGATTCCCCGGTTGAACAGGTTCAAAATGATCGGCGCGAGGCTGTTCCGCGCCACCACCTGCGCCCCGCTTGCGTCCGTCCCGCTGCTCACATACAACCGCCACAGGTACACCCCCGCCGCGAACACCAGCAGCACCCCGCTGATGAACGACCCGAACAACCCGATCTGGAAGCTCGACGGGTTGTAATTCATCCGCACCGTCCATTCCAGCCCTTTCAAGGCGTTGCCGCTGGAAGTCGCCCAATCGCGCAGGCTCTCCAAATCCATCGAATGGATATACCCGTCCACCGTGAAGCGCGTCATCTCGTCCAGACCATCGCCCTGCGCCGTCTCCCAATCGCTCAACGCCGCCCGCAGTTCCGTCACCCGCGCCTCATCATTCGCCGCCAGCGCCCGGTCAATCGCGCTCATGTACAGTGCGGCGGACTCAAACCCCTGCGCCAGAACCCGGTCTGTCAGCGCGTCCGTATCAAGGTACACCCCTTGGAAGTTCTCGCGCACCCGTTCCACATCCAGTTGAATCTCGTAATCTTCGCTCGCCCCCTGCCAGCGCACGAATGCCCGCCAGCCTGCCAGATAGGTCTCGCTCACCACCAGCCACTGCGGTTCATCCGCCCGCACCGCGATCACCTTCTCGCGCCCCGTATCGCTCAAGATCGTGGTCGGGTATCCCGTCGTATCAACCTCCAGCGCGCTCACCGTATACGCCCGTGCCTGCACGCCCGTGTTCCGCAGCCAGATTCGCACTGCCTCGTCCTCATACGCCAGCGACCACGCTGGAGCGCTGCGCGAATCCGCCGCGACCAGCCATTCCGGCGGCAGCGAAAACTGCTTCGACGTCACCACATAGCGCACGTTCAGGTGCCCCAGAATCGGCGAACTCAGCGCGTCTTCCACCCGGAAGTCCATCTCCATCGCGTCATACTGGTAATTCGGGTACAGCGGCGCGACACGGTTGTATTCCAGTTGCACCTGCGGAGCCAGCTCGCCCATAAAATCCACATACGACTTGGGGATGATGCTCTCGTACCCGCGAATATCATCCAGTTGGTAGCGCCAGCCCATATTCGCGTTCATGATCTTGCCACGTTCGCCCAGCGCCGGTTCATCAACCGTCGTGTAGCGCCATTCTCCCGGCTGTTGTTTCAGCCACTCAATCGCCGGTGGCGTGAACTCCAACAGCGCCGGATCGCTCGCCGGATTAAATCCCCACGAGGCGATCATCAAATCAGCCGCCACCAACCCCACCGCGAAAACCGGCCACACCGCCTTCCCGCGAACCATTACCCCCCGCCGCGCCAGCAGGAACACCAACCCCACGCCCACCACCACCGCCCCCAGCACCAGCACATTCCCGAACTGGTAGGTGAAGAACATCCTCCCATCAGCAAAAGCCCTCTCCGCCAGCGCCATTTGCTCCACAATCGTCTGGAAGATCGGCTCTACGGCCCCGAAGAACAAACACGCCCCCACCAGACCCGCGAGGATCAGCCCGCCGATCACCACACCGCCCCAACCCAAAAACCGTGTGCGTCCGGCCTGTGCGTCACGGCGCAGCGCCTCCATCCCGAAGCCCGCCAACACCGCCACCCCTAACGTCACCGCAAAGATCCAGCGAAACGGGGAATGAAGCTGGTTAATCCCCGGCAGCCCATAGTACAAAATCGCATAGGTCGGCAAACCGAACATGAACGTCAGCCCCGCCCCCACCAGCACCGCCATAGTCCACGAATAAGGGGGCGCTTGCTCCTGTCCGTCGCCAGCAGAGTCGCGCCGTCGCACCAGTCCGTACACCGCCAGCACCAGCGGCAGGATTCCCAAATACAGCGCCCCCTCTACATAATTCTTGATACCCCAATCAATCGTGTTGATCGACTCACCCGCCGCGTTCGTGAACGCCGTTACCGTCTGCCCGCTGAACACATCCCAATAGGCATGATGAGTCGGGTTACCATAGAAATTCGGCAGCACAAACTGCACCACATCCCGCAGCGGATGCGCCCAGTTCCGCACCTGCTCCAGCGAAGCGCTGCCATCGCGGTAATTCATGCTCGCCAATTCAAACAATGGGATGAACTGAATAGCCCCCAGCCCGACCCCCAACCCCACCAGCGCCACCAGCCACAAACCGCGCCCGACCACACGCCGCCAGATCCCGCCTGTCTTGCGCCCGCTCCACCACACCCACAGCAAACGCGCCGCCGCATAATACCCCGCGATCAGCAGCACGTAGTAAGTGATCTCCACATGACCGGCCAATAAATTACAGCCCAGCGCCCCCGCGCCCACCACAACCCACGGCAGAGTCGCCGGCCTACCTCGCAGCGCCGGACGCTGCTGCACCACAAATTCCACCGCCAGCAGCACCAGTGGCAGCCATGCCGCCGCTGCGACAATCATTGGGAACACCGCGCTCGTCACGAAGAACGCGCTCAGTTGATACACCACCCCCGCCATCACCCCGCCGGCGCGTCCGGTTCCCAACCCCCGCAGGAACAGGTACATGAAACAACCTGCCAGCCACAACTGCACCACCGTAAACCAGCCATAAGCCGCCGGTAGCGGCAGCACATAATACAGCACACTGAACGGATACAGTGTCGATTGCTGCCCCGCGGCCATGAACGGTATCCCGCTGAACTGGTGTGGATTCCACAGCGGAATCTCGCCCTCGGCCAAACTCTCTCGAATGAAACTCTTCCACTGGAAGTTTTGCAGCACCAGATCAGAAACCAGCGCGTTATGCGGCACTTCCGGCGCGCTAACCACCTCGCGGTAAGTCGCGTACGGTTCGTACTGGTACAGGTTCTCGCTGGGGATGAGGGTGCGTCCGCCCAACGTCTGCTGCCAGAACATGACCAGCGGCAGCCCGAAAAACAGAACGAATATCAGCAGGTCAGGTAAACGACGGCGTATCAACAGCTATTTCCTCTAGTTACAGACCACTTCAACCGCAACTATACACGCAGCCCGCCATTTTTTCGACGGGTGCTTACCCGCCGCTGCTATACCGCACTAGGACACATCATCACCACAAACTGTCTACTTGTCCTATCCCAAAACCCTCCCCATCTGCCATCAGAACCCAGCCCCGGACAGCTATGATAAATACATGTTGATGCTCTGTTCAGTGAAACAGGTCAACCCAATTAAGGAGAGAGTAAAATGGATCCGATCAATATCATTGTGTGGATTATCGTCGGTGCGATTGCCGGTTGGCTCGCCAGCATTGTCATGAAGACCAACCGTTCACAGGGTCTGGTCACCGATATCATCGTGGGTATCCTCGGTGGTTTCATCGGTGGTTTTGTCCTCAGCGCCCTCAACATCGGCGGTGCCGTCACCGGCCTCAACCTCAGCAGCATCCTCGTCGCCTTCATCGGTGCCGTTATCCTGCTGTTCATCTTACGAGCGCTGCGCGGTCGCGGCTGATCCCCAAACAATTCCCCACTCAAAACCGCTGACGTGTGCAGCGGTTTTAGATTCACCATCCGGCACAAACGCCCATATACGTTACAATTGCAAACAGTTTCGGATCACAACTTGAGCCATTTTGGAGACGGATGATGCTGGATCGCGCAATGATTTTCGGACTGATCGCGGGGATAGGGGCGCTGCTCTTTGTGTTGGAATTGGTGCGCCGTCGCAAGCTCAAAGAAGAATACTCGCTCCTCTGGCTCGCCACTGCCGTCGTACTCATCATCCTCAGCGTCTCGCGCCCCCTGCTCGATACGCTTGCTTCGCTGGTCGGCATCTTCTACCCGCCCAGCGCACTCTTCCTCGTCGCCATGATCTTCGTCCTCTTCATCCTGCTTCACTTTTCCACCGTCATCACCCGCCTGACGCAGGAAAACAAAGAGAACGCCCAGCAGTTGGCGCTCCTCAAGTGGCAGTTAGAGCAGATCAAAAAAGACCTAGCCGCCCGCCCGCAGAACGCCGATAAAAATCAGGATGACTAAAGCCGTCGCGTACAGCGACACTACCCAGTAATGTTTGTGCAGCGGGTTGATGTCCTCGCCCAAAATTTCACCGGGATGATCCGGATGCGCCCGCAAATTCAGGATTGGGCTGATGAACCATGCCAATACCACTCCACCGATCAAGCCGCCCACATGTCCCCAGTTATCAATCGACCGGGCGCTCCCCGGCAGAGTCGAAATCAGTCCGGCAGCCAGATTCATAACCGCGAAAATGATCAAGGTGCGCCGTCTGGCCTGCCCTGCGCTGCCCATCAACTTCCGGTGATGCCACAAATAGACGAACTCGGCCCCTAATATCGCGAAGACCGCCCCCGAAGCCCCCACCGAATATGAATTCTCACCCCCGAATAACACGCTCAAGACCGATCCCAACAACCCGCCCAGCAAATAGATGATCAAAAACCGAGCATGTCCGAACAGCGGCTCTAACGATAATCCAACAGCGTACAGGATATACATATTGAAGAAAATATGGATGCTGTTCTCCAGCGCGTATTGCCCGCGAATCAAAACACCTGCGTGCAAAAACATGCTGCTCAACAAACGGTAATACTCGCCGTTTTGCAGCACCAGTTGGCTGTTGTTCGCGCCCCACTCAAAAAACTGCCCGTCCAAAGTCGGTGAAAACGCACGCAGCACGAAAATGATGACATTGATCGCGATCAAAACATAAGTCGCCGTAGGCTTCACCGATGGAATGCGTAAATTCACCCGCTGCCGGGGTGGCTCAGGTCGCGCCGGTGTCGGCGGTTGTTCCAATGGATGCGGGGTACGTGTGGGTGGGCTTTCCAGCGGATGTTGTTCGGACTGTGGCTCATTCATGAACGGAATGGCTTTCGATTATAATAAACGGATACGCTGAGGATAATCCCTCAACATGACATAAAGGCTAAAAACGATTATGCCGAGTTACGATTATCGCTGCAATAACTGTGGGCGCAGTTTCGTCCTCTTCTACAAATCTTTTAAGGACTACGATCCTGACGCCGAACACACCTGCCCCCACTGCCAGAGTGTAGATGTCGCCCGCCGCATCCGTCGCGTCGCCATCCAAAAACCGGGTCGGGACATGAGTCAGTTATCTTCCAACGAAATGCTCAATGTCTTTAATACCGGTGATTCCAAAGAAATCGGTAAGATGTTCAAACAGGTGTCCGATACTGCCGGTGGCGATCTGGGTTCGACCTATAACGAAGCCACTTCACGCCTTCTAAAGGGCGAGAGCATGGACAGCGTCGAACGTGATCTCAGCAGTCGGGAGTCCGCCGCCAGCAGCGATACGGATTAACCCCCTGCTCAGTGATTCAACGCTTGCACAGCGCGCAGCAGGAGAAGTTGGCAGCAGCTGTCCACATGATAAGATAATTCCATCTGCTCGGCATCGCTGGAATACATGCCGGTCACAATCACATGCGGCAGCGTTCCGTGCTCCGGGCAGCGCACATCTGCCAGCTTACGCCGTACATCCTGCTCAATTTGCTGACGGGTATGCTCAAGCATGTCCGCCAGATATTCGTCTTCTAGCTCAGTCGGATCAACCGGACGATCATCCACTTCAAACTGTACCGTAACATCAACCATCAATTCAATCCTTCACACCAGACAGTTCACCATTTGACAGTACCACCCACACGCTCATTTCGCTACCGAACACCTAACCAATAGAGCATTCCCATCCTTCACCACTTGACTCTCAACCTGCTTGAGGGTTGTAAGCTGTGCCTGATCACCGCTTGAGGTGCGTATAATCAAGGTTGGGCCAGTCAGTATTCGTCGGGAGGCATCTGTGTTTCGCATCGGTTTATTCGCCAAATTATGTCAGGTGTCCGTTTCCGTCCTCCGTTACTACGACGAAATCGGCCTGCTCAAACCCTCGCAGGTGGACCCGTTCACCGGTTATCGCTACTACACCGCGGCTGACGAAATGGGGCAGTTGCAGGAACGCCTCATCTCTACTCAACGCGGTTCCATCACCTCACTCCAAGCCGTCTTCGTCCCAGCTGATGACTATTCCGACCCTGCCCCCGTCGCCGTTTTCACCCACCTCGATGGTTCCATTGCCCTCAGCCGCAGTATCTTCGAAAAAGCCCTTTTTCCGGCGGTTGATCCACTGGAAAGCAGCAGTCGTATTCTCCAGCCCGGCATCGTCGGTGATCTTCATTACCGCACCGCCGGCGAAGTACAAAAAGTCCTTCAGCGCTTCGCCGAACTTAAAGACATCATCGCCATCCTCGGCATCGAAGAACTCTCCGACGAAGATAAGCTCATCGTTACCCGCCCCCGCAAATCGAAAACTTCCTCACCCAACCCATGTTCGTTGCCGAACGCTTCACTGGGCGTCCGGGGCGCTATGTCAAAGTACAGGAAACAGTCGCTGGCTTCCGTCAAATACTCGATGGCGAAATGGATCATATTCCGGAGCAGCATTTCTACATGGCAGGTGCCATCACCGATGTGTTGCAGCGCTACCAACAGTCATAACCCATGACTCGCTGTCCGGGAGGCGCATCAGTCTAGGGTCGCCTTCCGGACGCTTTCTAGCCAACGTCTCTCCACCGCCTTATGAACCCACCCGCCCAATTTTGCCCACAATCGCTATAATCGGCGGCATGATGAAACAACGCACCTTACCTGTACGCCGTATCGGCCTCATCCTGGCCGCCATTCTCCTCCTCAGCGTGGGTCTTTTGTTCGACTTACGTCAGCGCGGGCAGGTGTGGAACCTGTTCTGGAGCTTAACCGGTGAAGAAGATACCCTGTCGCAGCTGCGCGGCATGGTGGAGTGGGCAGGCAACATCCTCCGCCCCTCCCTCAACACCCAACCCAATGTCCCGATCAACCATGTCGATGTCCCACCCTACGGCATCAACACCTTCTTGCAGCAGGAAGTCGAAGTCGTCAAGCGCGAACGCAGCCTCCAGATGATCGCCGATGCCGGTTTCAAAATGATTCGCCAGCAGTTCGAGTGGGCGGACATCGAAATAGGCGAACGTGGTAATTTTATCGACCAGCGCAACGACCTCAATGGTGATGGTGCCATCAACGAACAGGATGCCATTTCGGCTTGGGCTAAATACGACAACATTGTTGATCTGGCCGAACAATACGGCATCCAGATTCAGGCACGCTTAGATAACCCGCCCGCATGGTCACGTGCCAACCCCGACAGCGGTGACAAAGCCCCGCCGGATGACTTTCAAGACTTTGTGAACTTTGCCGTGGCCGTAGCCGAACGCTATCAGGGGCGCATCCGTTACTATCAAATCTGGAACGAACCCAACGCCAACGAAGAATGGGGCAATCAGCCCGTCAGTCCCGAAGGCTACACCGACCTCCTCTGCCGCACCTATCACGCGCTCAAAACGGTTGACCCCACACTCGTCATCATCAGCGGCCCGCTCTCGCCAACCGTCTCCCTAACCGACCGGAACCTGAACGAATTCATCTTCCTACAGCGCATGTACGACGCGGGCGCTAGAGATTGCTTTGATGTCATGTCCGCGCAGGGATATGGCTTCTACAGCGGACCAACAGACCGCCGTATGCGTCCCATGACGCTCACCTATGCCCGCCACATCTACATTCGCGACATCATGGTTTCCAACGGTGATGCCGCCAAACCCATCTGGATCAGTGAAGCTGCCTGGAATCCCCAACCGGACGATCCATCTATCATTCAAAATGGTGCATTCGGCATCGTGACCGAAGAACAGGCCGCCCGCTACATGCCCCTCGCTTACCAGCGTGCGCAGGAAGAATGGCCTTGGTTGGGTAACATCTCCTATTGGTTCTTCAAACGCCCTGCCGATTACGAACGCGGGCAAGCCTTCTACTATTTTCGCATGGTCGAACCGGATTTCACCCCGCTGCCCATCTACGACAGCATGAAACAGTACATCACCGGCCAAACTCCAACGCTGTACGCCGGTGTGCATCAGGCCGAAAAATGGATGGTCGAATCGTCTGATGCCGTACTCGTGAACACGGATGGAGCGGAATTTGGAGCAGCGCTCGAAGCTGCTCAACTTCAATTCATAGCGCATGCAACCGAAATATTCATCCGCTATCGCACTGCGGACGATGTTCCATGGGAGACAAAGCGATGGTGGTCGAGCGGTTCACTCACTGCTCAAACCCACACTCTAAACATCATCCCCGACAACCAAGAACGCTGGCACTTCGACTCCATCACCGTCATTGATCGCACCTTTCAGAATATTCTTCCGTTGGCATCCGGCGCTCTCATCGCCCTCAGTTTGCTCGTATACATCATCCTCAGCGCACTGAGGGAGCGCCGCCGCTCATGAAGGCCACACCCCCACGGCGTGCCAATGCGGTCATCATGGCGCTTGGCCTTGCCATCATCTTACTGGCTGCCGGTCTCCGTCTGCATAATCTCGGTGCGCAATCCTTCTGGAACGATGAAGGCAGCAGCTATGTACAGGCCACCCGTAGCTTTGCTGGCATCGCATCTAATGCCGCCCGCGATATTCATCCTCCGGGCTATTATTGGCTGCTGGCCTTGTGGCGTCTGCTCGTCGGTGAAACCGAGTTCGCCCTGCGAGCGCTTTCAACCTTCGCCAGCATCATCAGCATCGCATTCACTTTTGCCCTCGGCAGCAAACGTATCAGCCCGATCGCGGGTCTAACAGCGGCTCTCTTCGTCGCGCTCAACACTTTTAGCATCTACTATGCTCAAGAAGCCCGCATGTACGCCCTGCTTGCCCTTTGGGGTACAGCCGGCATATGGGCACTTTTGAGCCTCGTCACCATTTCACCTTCCGGGAGCAGCCTTAAGCCTTATCGCCGCTGGGGTTTGGCGCTGGCGTTCATCAATGCTGCTGGGCTGTACACCCAGTACGCCTATCCCTTCATCATGTTAGCGCAGGGCGTCATCTTCCTCGTCGCCATCGCCCTCCACTATCGCAAATCACACAGAGTAGCATATACGCCGCTGCTCGCTTACATCGCCGCCAATCTGCTCACCATCCTGCTCTATTTGCCTTGGCTGCCAACCGCTTTACATCAGATCACCACTTGGCCAAGCACCGGCACGCCCATTCCAACCGGCGAAGCCCTCACCATCATTAGTGGGTGGTTCACCTTTGGCATCACCTACACCAACATCGAAAATGCGGTATCTTTCTT
Organism: Anaerolineae bacterium; assembly: GCA_017303775.1. GTDB lineage: Bacteria > Chloroflexota > Anaerolineae > Aggregatilineales > Phototrophicaceae > CFX2. The sequence continues at coordinate 35,378 of JAFLCH010000002.1, forward strand.
ACCACTTGCACTACTCATCTTGACAATCGGGCTGGCTGGTCTGCTCTGGCACAGTCGAAGTCGCGCCGTCTTACCTGTTTTCAGTATCATCATCTGGTCGCTGCTGCCGGTTGCGCTGTTCCTCTTGTTAGGCTTGTTCCGTCCGGCCAATCTCAAATTTTTACTGCCGTCTCAAATCGGTTTCGCCCTCCTCATAGGAACGGGTATAGCACGCTGGTGGAGTCTGGCTCGCCGTCGAAGTCATGGAAATCGCCTCTCCCTTATACTCATTTTGCTGCTCACCGCGTGGTTGGTCGCCTACTCAATAAACGGCCTACCCCCCCTCTACAACGATCCGCATTTTCAACGGTCCGATTATCGCGCAATAGTCGCGCACATCACTCAAGATCCGCGTCCTAAAGATGCTATCATTCTCGACGCGCCCAATCAGGAAGAGGTGTTCCGTTATTACTATCGAGACGATGCGCCGGTCTATCCACTTCCTCTCGGCCTCGGTGGGAATGATGCCGAAACACAAACCCTAGTCCGCGACATCATCCGTCAGCATGACCGCATATTTGTCCTCTTCTGGGGAGAAACCGAACGTGATCCTAACCGCATCGTGGAAACCACGCTCGATCAAGAAGCCTTTGAGGCCGGTCAGGATACGTGGTACGGTGAAGTACGTTTAGCACGTTACGTCACACCCGCCCCGATGGGACAGTCAACGCTGGCGCATGCCCGCTTCAACAACAGTATCTTTCTTGAACGCTATGCGGTCAGCGCACGTTCCCTCGCTCCCGGTGATGTCTTACAAATCCGCCTTGAATGGATGACGGAAGCACCATTGGATAAACGCTATAAGGTGTTCGTTCAGTTGCTCAATAGCGGCGGTGTCCTCGTCGCTCAACGAGATGCGGAACCGGCAGGCAATTCCCGTCCAACCACTTCTTGGACTCCTGACGAAATCATCATCGACCCTCACGGCCTATCACTCCCCTCCGAACTATCCCCCGGAATGTATCAGGTTATCGTTGGCCTCTACGACATTGATGACCCCGGTCAGCGATTATTGGTACGCGGGCGGACTTATTTCCTGATCGCACAGGTTCATGTAAGATAATGTTGCTCACCTATTGAGTTACTAAAATCCCGTGTGCCTTACTCGCAGGGACAACTACAACCGGCTTATTTAAGTTGGCTTGTCTTTTTCATCGTTGGTCAAAACAGGTATCCGCTAAATGCAACCCGAAGAACAATCTCCTGTCGTACGACGCGATCCTTACGCGGCCTTACGTTTCCGCGATTTTCGCTTGCTCATTGTCGGTCGGTTTGTCGCCCAAATTGGCGAAATGATGGTCAGCGTAGGTGTCGGGTGGGAACTCTATGAGCGTACCAGTGACCCGCTGGCATTGGGGCTTGTTGGGTTAGTGCAAATCATACCGGTTATCTTATTCTCGGTTCCCGGCGGTTACATCGCAGATCGCTACAATCGGAAGCGTATCACCCTTATCACGCAAATCATCCTCATGGTCTGTTCACTGCTGCTCGCCATTATTTCAATCACGCGCGGCTCGCTCTTGGTTATCTACACTCTGCTGGCAATAATCGGTGCGGCTCGCGCCTTTAACAACCCGGCCGAATCAGCCCTGACTCCGCAAACCGTTCCACAGGACCACTATTTCAGCGCGGCGGCATGGGGTTCGAGTGTCTGGCAGCTGTCGGCCATTCTTGGGCCGGCGCTCGGCGGCCTCATCATCGGCATCACCAATCATGCCTATATGGTCTACATCGCCAATGTTATCGCGGGTGGCGTACTCGTATTAATGCTCCTCCTCATCCGCAGTCAGCAGCGTGAATATGCCGAAGCCGGAGAACCGCCTTTGCAGGCTATCAAAGCCGGTTGGTCATTCCTACGGCGTTCTCAAATCATCTTCTCCTCGATCACATTGGACATGTTCGCGGTTCTCTTCGGTGGAGCAACATTCCTCCTACCGATCTTCGCCAAGGACATTCTTCAAGTCGATGCTGCTGGGCTGGGCATTTTACGTGCCGCGCCATCTGTCGGGGCACTCATGATGGCCGTCTTCCTCGCCCGCCGCCCTCCTATGCAGCACGCTGGAATCACGCTTTTGCTGGCAGTCGCAGGCTTTGGTGTCGCCACAATCCTCTTCGGGCTTTCAACATCCTTCTGGCTCTCACTTGCCATGCTGTTCACCCTCGGCGCGCTCGACAATATTAGTGTCGTCATTCGTCATACCCTCGTCTACACCCACACACCCGACTCAATGCGGGGTCGCGTAGGGGCGGTTAATAGTGTGTTCATTGGGGCTTCCAATGAATTAGGAGGGTTCGAGTCAGGGGTAGCAGCAGCCTTGCTCGGCCCAGTTGGGGCTGTAGTTTTCGGCGGCTTTGGAACACTGCTTGTTGTGGGAATCATCGCTCGTTTGGCGCCGCAGCTTCGCCAGTATGGCACACTTGGTAAATAGTCCTACACCCTTAGCGCAAAACTGAACAGACGATGAGCATTAATTGACTTGATCACTTCGACAGGACTACAATCCTAGACAATACGTAGTCAATAAGTCTGCAAACGAAGGGGAGTCCTATGCGCGTCATCATCACTGGGGGTACAGGGTTGATCGGTAAAGCGCTTGCGAACAGTCTCGCGCATGACCATCATGAGGTTATTGTTCTTAGCCGTAACAAAAATAAAACTGCTGGCTTGAGCAACGGCGTTCAGCTTATGCAATGGGATGGCAGCACAGCAGATGGTTGGGGTCACCTCGTGGATGGAGCTGGTGCGGTTGTCAACCTTGCGGGCGAAAGCATCGCCGGTGAAGGATTTCCCCCTAGCCGTTGGACAAGCGAACGTAAAAAACGGATACGTGACAGCCGCATCAATGCAGGTAGAGCGGTCACAGCAGCCATCAATGCCGCTGCCACTAAACCTGAAGTGCTTGTCCAATCATCTGCGGTTGGCTACTACGGCGTTCATGGGGACGAAGACATCACCGAAGAACACCCTGCCGGGAATGATTTTCTCTCCGATGTCGCAAAAGAGTGGGAAGCCTCTACTCAGGCCGTTGAAAAAATGGGGGTTCGGCGTGTTATCGTCCGCACCGGTATCGTCATGACAACCCATGGTGGTGTTTTACCGCAGCTTTCATTGCCCTTTAAACTCTTCGTCGGCGGCCCCATCGGCAGCGGCAAACAACAGATGCCATGGATACACATTGATGATGAAATCGGCGCTATCCGTTTTCTCATCGACACCCCGTCAGCCAACGGCGCATTTAACCTTTCCGCTCCCGAAGTCCTGAGTAATGCTCAGTTGAGCAAAGTCATCGGTAAGGTTCTTAGCCGTCCGTCCTTCTTCCCTACACCGGCCATTGCTTTCAAACTGGCCTTCGGTGAACTGGCCACACTCCTCGTCGACGGTCAGCGCGCCATTCCCAAGCGCCTTCAAGAAATTGGCTACCCCTTCAAATTCGCGCACGCTGAACCCGCCCTCCGTGACCTCATCGAAAACAACAAATAACAACCCATTCTCCATCTTGTCGGGCAGGCTTTCGAGCCTGCTCTTCGATTCAATATTTGGGCACTCTGCCAGAAGCCAATCATCTGGATTTGCGAGTTCTTGAATATTAAGGGTAAACTTTAAGAGAATTTAACACACCGAGTGAATATTCTTAATAACTGACTGCCTGTGTGTTAACTTGGCTGGATCATAGTTAGGCAGTCTCTCTATAAGTCCTTTTTGAGGAGGTTTTCTTGAATATGAAGCGTGTACTGAGTGTCGTTATTTTAGCAGCCCTCTTGCTAGCACTTGTCCCTGTCTCGGCGCAAGATGCTACCGAAGTGAAGGTTTGGATTGCCTTTACCGATGGTCGTCTGGACTGGGCGCAGCAAAAAGCCGCCGAGTTCAACGCCGCACTGCCCCAATACAATGTCGTCGTCGAAGGTTACTCCAACTACGAAGAACTTTTCAGCGCCACTGCTCTGGCTAGCGAACAAAACGCGCTCCCCGCAGTCGTCCAGTATTTCGAAGTCGCTTCGCAGAACGGCATCGACAGCGGTTACTTCAAGCCGATTGCAGATGCAGTTGCTGGTCGCGCCGACATCAATGGCATCCCCGTGAATCTGGATGACTTCATCGGCCCGGTCGCCGCCTACTACACTATTGACGGCAAATTCAACTCCATGCCTTGGAACGCTTCCTCGGCCATCATGTTCACCAATCAGACCATTCTGGACGCCGCAGGTGTCGAGAGCATTCCTTCTACTTGGGCGGAAGTGGACGCAGCTTGTGAATTGATCAAGGCTATGGAAAATGGCCCTGAATTCTGCTTCACCTTCCCCAATCATGGTTGGTTCTTCGAGCAGTGGCTCGGCCAGCAGAACGCCCTCTACGCCAACAACGAAAATGGTCGTGCTGAACGTGCTACCGAAGTAGCCTTCAATAACCCCGCCGGCGTCGCCACTCTCGCTTGGCTGAAGGCACAGAAGGACAAGGGCAATCTCTATTACAGCGGTGCCAAGGACGGCGACTCATGGACGACCGTTGATCAGGCCTTCCAGTCGCAGCAGGTTGCCATGGCGATCTACAGCAGCTCCGATACCGCCATCTACACCAACACCGGCAAGGAAAATGGCTACGAAGTGATCGCTTCCTTCATGCCATACAATCAGGATGCTGAAGGTGGTTGGACGGGTAACCTCATCGGTGGTGCTAGCCTTTGGTTGGTTGATGGTCTCTCCACCGAAGTGGAAGATGGTGCCCTCAGCTTCCTCTTCTGGCTCACCAACACCGAAAATGCCGCCGATTGGCACAAGGTCACTGGCTACATGCCCATTCGCTTGAGCGCCGTCGAAGCGCTCGAAGCCGAAGGCTGGTTCGAAGCCAACCCGAACTTCATTGTCGCTGCTGACCAACTTGCCCAGAGCCAGAGCACTCCGGCCACCTCCGGTGCGCTCCTCGGCAGTTTCCCTGCCATCCGCAGCATTGTCACCAGCGCCGTCGATACGGTTCTGCTGACCGCCGATGCTGATCCGCAAACCGTGCTCGATGAAGCCGCTGCCGCAGCCAACACCACATTGGCTGAATACAACGCGCTGAATGCCGGCTAGTTTGCCCAACGTGATTTAGCAGTCAGCAGGGGCGACGCCTAGGCGTCGCCCCTGCTTATTAAATGGATTGGGGCCATTTATGACAGACTCGACTCCGCTGTTGATCGCGCTGGCAGGAGCGCTCATCGGGGCATTATTCTTAGGTTGGACATTCCGCCGCTTAGGTTACCGAATGGAAGTGGGCGGCTTAATAGGGGTTGTTGCGGGTGCTGTTGGTGCCCTGCTCTTCATGGCACCCCTTAACTACTGCATGTTCATGCCGGAAGAAGGTGCGCTTTATACCATCGATGGCATTGACATCGCCTTTGGCCTCGTACTGATCGGTATTGGCCTCGCCATCGTATTATTACCGCTCGCGGCCTTTATGCGTTGGCGTGCCAATCGACATATCCATGTTGATGCCAGCCTTGCGACTCAACAAGGTTCGTTTCGCGGCTTTCTCATGCCGATCCTGCTCCTCGCGCCTACCCTCATTATTCTGGCGCTCTTTCTCTACTATCCTTCTTTAGATACAGTACGACTGTCGACCCTTCTTTCGCGCCTTGGTGCTCGCCGCACCGCTTTCGTCTGCGTCGATAATTTCACCAGCCTCGTTGTTGACCCGGATTATATCCGCTCCATCGGCATCACCATTTTTATCAGCCTTGCCGTTGTCATCATCGGTCTGGTTCTTTCTTTGCTCATCGCGACCATGGCCTATCAACCCATAGCCGGTGCGCGCATCTACCGCACCTTGCTCATTTGGCCCTATGCCGTCTCACCTGTCGTCGCAGGTATCATCTTCCTTCTGCTTTTCAATCCGGCTGGCGGCATCATCAACTACTTTCTAAAAAACCTCGGCCTGCCTTCCATCGGCTGGCTGAATGATCCGGTCTATGCACCTTGGGCGGTTATCATAGCCAGTATCTGGAAATCAATGGGGTTCAACATTCTTTTCTACATCGCGGGTCTGCAAAATGTCCCTAAGGACTTGCAAGAATCCGCGTCTATCGACGGTGCTAACGTATTTCAGCGCTTCTGGTATGTTGTCATCCCGCTGCTCTCCCCCATTACCTTCTTTCTCGTCATCACCAACCTCACTTATGCCTTCTTCGAAACTTTCGGTACCATCGACTATCTCACCGGGGGTGGCCCTCTTAAATCGACCACAACCCTCATGTATCGCGTTTACGAAGTTGGCGTTGTTAACAACGACCTCGGCAAAGGTGCAGCACAATCCATCGTCCTTTTCCTAATGGTAGTGGGGTTAACAGTCTTACAATTCCGCAGTTCAGAAAGGCGCGTGACCTATGGAGCGTGAAAAAGCAGACGCCTTAACCAAATCTCAAGCACCAGCACGCACTGCACATCGAGCCGCAGCACGTCCTCTCCCACGTTGGGTTCCCAAACGCTGGTACGCTCACATCATCCTCTGGGTATCCTGTATCATCATCGGCTTCCCACTATTCTATGCCATGCTCGTCAGTACCCAGAGTCAAGCCGAGGTTTTTGCCTACAAGTTCACCCCCGGCAGTTCCTTTGCCGACAACTGGAATATTGTCATCAACAACCGTAACCTGCTCAGTTTCATGGTGAACAGCATCTTCGTGGCCGTCATGGTCACTGTCGGCAAAACTATTTTATCCCTACTTTCTGGCTTGGCTTTTGTCTACTTCCGCTTCCCCGGCAAATGGTTAGTTTTCGGCTTTGTCCTCATCACCCTCATGATGCCAACCGAAATCCTTCTGCTTGCGCTCTATCGCTTCGTCAACAGCTTGGGTTGGGGCAACACCTTCACCGCCCTCATTGTCCCCTTCCTTGCCAGCGCCACCGGCACCTTTCTCTTCCGCCAGCACTTCATGAATATCCCGGCGGAACTTTCCGAAGCCGCCCAGTTGGATGGGGCAACACCGCTTCAATTTCTGTTCCGCGTGCTTATTCCAATTAGCTGGAATACCATCGGCGCGCTGGCGGTCATCCAGTTTGTTTATGTCTGGAATATGTATATCTGGCCGGTGCTCGTCATGCGTGACCAGAGCCGTCAGGTGGTACAGCAGGGTTTACGAACCCTCATTGGTGGCGACTCAGCGCTTGTCTTTGGCCCTCTTATGCTTGGGGCTGTCGTCGCTAGTGTTCCGCCAGTCCTCGTCTTTATCTTTCTACAAAAGCAGTTTATGAGTGGCTTTGCCCTCACGCGGGACAAATAGTCAACCGTTCGCGGGGTGTTTGCTCGAACACCCCGCCACATCCGGATCATACGCTCATGCCGCACTATCAATCAGTCATCTTCATCGACCTCGACGGAACACTCATCATCAACCCCTTCGAGTCTGCCATCTGGCCGCGCCTGACTCAGGAAATTGCGGATCAAGCATCCATCCCCGCTCAAGAAGTTTATCGGCTGATTGAGGCCGAGTATCGTGCCCGCCAGCAGGATGAAGCCTTCGATCCCATTCAGTCAATGGATTGGGATGACATAGCATCCGTAGTTGCCAGCCGGCTCGGCGTTTCCGTTAGTGCCAACTGTGTCGAACTCGTTCACCACTACGCATCTACCCATGCTTCTACGCTCGAATATGCGCATGAAGCCTTAAGCGCATTAACCGCCCCCCACCGCGCATTAGTCGTAGCCACCAAAGGCCTCGCGCGTTATCAACAACCTGTATTAGATGCCCTTAACCTCACGCCCTACTTCACCGCTGTTATCACACCGGATACCCACAACGGTCTTAAGAAACATCGCCGCTTCTTTGGCGATTGGCCGCAGCAGGCCATACATGCCATCATGGTAGGCGATCTCTATGACGATGACGTGCGCTATCCAACGCAGCATGGTTTCAAAACCATCTGGAAACCACCCCTTGCCCGCATCCCCGATGATCTGCATTCCCTCCAACCAATGGAGCGCGCCCGTTCATATTCCTACCAACCAGACCAAATCGCGCGGCCAACAGCCATCATTCTTTCTTTGCATGAGCTTCCGCAAACAGTTGCCCTTTTGGAACAAACAGACGCTTGATGGATTATCTGCACGCGCTCAACACCATCGCCCGACCTATTCGTGCTGCGGATTTCCCTCGTTCGCTCCAACCGCTGCATCAATTACTCGCCGTGCTCAATTATCCACAAAAGGCTTGTCCCGCCGTCGTAGTCGCGGGTTCAGTTGGCAAAGGGACAATCGCTCATCAAGTAGCAAGTCTGCTCAACAGCAACCAATCTGTTGTGCCGCGTGTTGGCCTCTACACCAGCCCGCACCTACACATCTTCCGCGAACGCTTTGCCATCAACGGAACGCTTATCTCACAGCAAACTTTCGCCGAAGCGATGACCACTATTCAAACAGCTGTTGCCCGAACGCCCCACCGCTACAGCACATTTGAATTAGCGACTGCGCTTGCGCTCTGGTGGTTCCGTGAAGAAAAGGTTGATATAGCCATCATGGAAATAGGCATTGGTGGTCGAGATGATGCAGTGAATGTCGTTCCCAACCAGCTTGCCCTCATCACGCCTATCGAACGCGAACATGCCGTCATGCTAGGGGGGACGCTCTCAAGCATTGCAGCTCACAAAGCAGGCATCATTCAGCCTGAAGGTTTTGCTCTATCTGCCCCACAATCTACCGAAGTAACCGCCGTCTTGCAGCAGGAAGCCGCTGCCCGTCATGCCCACCTAACAATCCTGCCAGCCGAAGAATTGGCGCTGGCAGCCGGTTCCAACCTCATTGAGCGGCGCATCATCCCATCCTTCTCCCTGCCCGAATCAATACCGCCTGTCCATCTTCCCGGTCGCATGGAGCAAATCACCCTCAACGGTAAAACGATCCTCATCGATGGCGCACACACACACCGCAGTGCCCAGCGCCTACGTCGCACCATAGATCAACGCTGGCCGGAACAACCGATCCGCATCATCATAGGAATCCTAAAAGACAAACCACTCACCGAATTCATCACCACCTTCGACCATCCTCGTTTCCGCCTTGTGCTCACCCAAACATCAGGCCATCGTGCCTTACCAGCCGACCAGTTCACGCAGCCCCTGCACCTTGATTCATCATCGCTCACCATCGACCCGGATATGAACCATGCTCTGCTGACCGCCGTAGAATCGGCTGAAGAGGTTATCATTGCAACCGGATCGCTCCGAACAGCCGCTGTAGCCCGTGAGGTTTATGGTCTGCTCACGCCCGACGAATACATCGAATCACAACAGACTCGCGCCATATTCGAGGGAAGTAATTACCTTGCTCGGTTGTGAATCGTTGAGGAAATCTCATACCGACTTAAACAAACACCCATCAAAATTAACACATTTTATGGTACTGTTAGAACGTTCAGAAGGGTTTATAGCACAATCTATACTCAAGCCCTGTTTGTAAAGAGAGAAAGTTAGACCTGTGAGTGCCACATATCAGATGCGCGCAAATTGGGCGCGAATCATCTCCAATCTTCTCAGCCCGCCGATGGTTTGGGCGGTAATGGTTTTCCCTATTGCCTTTCGCTATGCTGAAACGCGGTCGCAGGGGATGATCTGGGCGCTCACCTACGGCATACTCGTTTGCCTTCTCCCCATCCTCTACATCGCGTGGATGGTCAAACGCGGGCGCATCGGTGACCTGCACATGAAAGAGCGCCACGAGCGCATCGGCCCATTCATCGTGTCTATCGTCTGCACTGCCCTCGCGTGGCAAACCCTGCGCATGATGGGCGCGCCGTCCATCCTGCCCTTGATCGCTGGTGTCACGCTGGTACAGCTCACCGTCATGACCCTCATCACTCTCGTCTGGCAAATCAGCATGCACGCCATGAGTGTCATGGTTGCCGTTGTGGCAACCGGTGTCGTCTTCGGCACTGGCCCTGCGTTAGCAGTCTTTCCCCTCGTCCCCATCGTCGGTGCAGCCCGCCTCAAACTACAGCGCCACACCCTCGCGCAGGTGATCGCCGGCGCAGCCGTTGGTGCGCTTATCCCCCTCATCGTCCTCGCCGTTATCTAACGCATATAAACAAAAAGGGATGCGCTCATTGAGGCATCCCTTTTATTTGTGTATGGATCTTTACTTATCCCGTCACCGGAATCCGTGCTAATTCGGCATTAGGCTGTATCTGCGTGTAAAACGCGCTCACCCAACCAACCACGCCGCCAGCATTAATCTGCCACCAACTGTTGTTCGCGTTCCGCCCCACCACACGCGCCTGTTCATTCCGCAGGAGTTTCGCCAGAATGGAACCGCTCGTCGCTGGAGCATTACGGATATTCACGTTCGTCAGCGCCGTCAGGTTGTAACCTGTGTCCACCGGTTGAGCCACCGACGGGCTGCTGCTCGTCACAACTTGCACATTAGGGTTACCCCCAACCCGCACAAACCGCGATGATACCCAACCGTTCAAGCCGTTCACGCTGATCTGGTACCACGACCCATCTGCCGTCTTACCAATCACCGGATACGTCTCATTCAGGTTGATCTTCGCGATGATCCCGCCGCTGGTGCTGGGGTTATCGCGCACATTCAGTCGCGCGGCAGTCACAGTCGCCGTCGTTCCGGTATTAACCGTCCCGCCACCTTGTCCTACCGGCGGGTTGACGATCACCGAGGAAATCCGCGATAGGTTGTAGTCAAGGAAAGCGTCCCCGCCCGCCTCATAAAATTCAACTTGGAAGTTGTGGTTTCCGGCAGTCAGGTTCAGCGGAACGCTGTATGTAACATTCGAGGCCGAATGCCACTCATTAATCGTCAGCACACCATCCACGTACACCCGCACACCATCATCCGCTCGTACCGTCAGTTGATACTGTCCGGCATCCAATGCCTGTGTGCTTGTCCAGCGTGCCGACCAATTATCAGCCGGAATACTGGCAACCGGTGATCCGGAACCCCAGTTATGGCTCGGTGATGCCTCACTCTGGATCAACGTAGGTGATCCCGAAAGAGACGGATTAGCATAATACTGTGCCGTCCATGCTCCATTATTCACATTCGAGTACGAAACCTGCGGAACGGGGAAGTTCGGCCCGCTGGCGCTCGCGCTCAACGGTGCCCAATTCACATACGCATACGCATTACCCGAAACTTCTTGATAATCGACACGGATCTTATGCACCCCGGCGGTCATATTCACATCTGCCGACACAATCTGCCCGATGGAGTTCTGTCCGAAAGTGCTCAGAATTGGCGTATACCCATCATCCAATGTAATGCGAATATAATCATCTGCCAGCGCCCAAAAACGATACGTCCCACCGTTGAACACCGTGATCGCTGTCCACCGAACCGAGAAGCCATCGCTGTTCACGCCTGATCCGGGTGCATTATTCCCCCAGTCAAACGCCAGTATATTGTCAGTACGGGTAAAGGCCGGGCTGCCTTGTAGATACGAATTGTTGTAGTATTCGCCCTGCCACGAAAAACTCTGTGCCATCGCTGGCTGTACCACGATCACGCTCATCATGACCAACAGAAGCGTGAGAAGACCCCATTTCCGAAACATCACAGCTACCTCCTTACATAAACTCTGCTGCACCCTCGTCTCCATATAACAACATTATACGAAATTTAGGCCCCCCTTTGGGCGCACCGTAGCCTAATCGTCAGGTGAACGTTTACAGGGCGAAGTACATTGTCGCTAAAACAGGACTGAAGTCCTACCCCAATTCATCCGAGTGCGAGTGCGATCACACCAACCGACATCACAACAGCCGCTAGAATGCGTTTACGTCCCGCTGTTTCCGACAACAGTTTCGCGCCCAGAAAAGCACCAATCAAAATGCTCAACTGCCGCAGTGGAGCCAGTTGAGTCACTTGGCTGAAGGAAAGTGCGATCAGAAAAAGGATGTACGACAGCGAGTCAAGAATGCCGATCCCGATCGCTTCTCGCCGGTGCTCGCGCCAATTATTGCGCACCCCATCCCAATGCTGTATCGCGTAAGGCAGCATGACCACCGTCCGCACAGCCCCGCTCGCCCATGTCAGAATCAGGGGAGGAATCAAGAACACGCTCACAACTTGCTTGTCCCACAGCGTATAGGCTGCAATCGAACACGCCACCAGCAGCCCGTATACCACCGCCGTCAAAGCATGACTTTGGCTGCCGTTGAACGGATTACCGGTGATGACAAAGACCCCTGCCACAATCAGCAGCATCCCCGCCACATCAATCGGGGAAGGTCGCTCGCCCAACAGCAGCACCGCCCCCACCACTGATAACATCGGCCCCGCCCCGCGCGACAGTGGGTAAATCAACGACAAATCTCCCACCCGGTACGCTCGATTCAGCAGCATGTAATAAGCGATATGGAGCACGCAAGTGCCGCCAATCGCGCCCACTTCCGCCCAACCGAGTTGGATCTGCTGACTGAAGAGCATATACAACGCCAACGGGAAATAAATCACCGTCGCCAGCGCGCTAAACAGCCACACAAACGACGTATCACCGCTCACCCGTTTGGCTAGAAAATTCCAATAAGCATGCAGCCCTGCCGAAACCAGAACCAGCCCGAACGCAAGTCCGGTCATAATTATTCACATGCTTTCAGTGCGCCCAATTCAATCGTCCACAACCCGCTGTTCAGCCCGTTCGCGGCCAGCGCTATCGTATTGCTCTCTGGCGAAAGCCACCACCATGCCCGGTCATCACTCCCCGGTTGAATAGGCAGTGGCGAAAGCTCATGCAGGGTCTGCGTGCCTCGGTTAAAACACACCAGTTTCGCCCCATCTTCCGAAGGTACAGCCACAAGCACATAGGCTCTGCCATCGCTGTCCAGTTCATACAGCGGCGCCGGCCAATTATTATCAGGTATTGGAGCATCAAACAGGAAGGTATAAGTCGGGTAGGCCGCCCGCTTCAAGTAATATCCTTTACGTCCGTCAATTTCTGCCGCGATCACAACGTTCTGCCCATCTGGGCTAGCCCCCGGTGTGATGAGTGACGGCAGGACATCCTTAGGTGACTCGCTCAACACCTGCCCATCCACACTCGCCGTAAAATAGGTCACCGGGTCAGCAACCGCCCCATAGTAATACGCCAGAAATCGTCCGTCATCCAACCATGAAATCCCCTGTAGTGTCCGATCAGCCAATGCCTCAAACAGCACCCGTTTGAACGAACCATCCGGCTCAGCAGTGATAATCGTGTGCAGTTCCGTCTGGTAAACCATTCGCCGCGCGTTCGGGGCATAGCTCAACATCGACTGTTGGAAGTACAGTGGATCAACCAGCCCCAATTGAACTCGCAGTGCATCCCGCACGAGTTCGACCTTAGGGTGTTCAATCGGTTCTTGTAATCCTGTGCGTAGGTTATATTCTCGCCATTCCTGATCAATAAACAAATCGCGGTAGCAGCCCTCAGCAAATCGCAGGTTATCCTCGTCAATCCATTCCAATTTCACCACCTCGCGCTCGGAAACCTGTGTAATTCCCGGCAGCAGAGCAGGTGGGGCAGGCGCGTCAGCCTCAACCGCTTCCTGTTCAGTTACAATATCAACGCGGTCAACCTCGGCCTCGTCTGAATAAAGCTCCAGTGGAATAGCGTAATGTTCCACATCTCCCGGTTGCAGCACAAAATCCGGCAGCAGCGCCGCACCACAGGCGTTCACAACATATCCGAATCCCTCGCCCACAACACTCCCGCTGGCGTCATAAGCTGTGGCCGTCAAGCTGATGTTCGCGTAACCGACGCTCGATTCGTTCAGCACAGTGCCCTCAGCCGTCAGCACCGGCAGTCCAAAAACATCGATTTCACTCACCAATTCCGGCGTTCCGACACTCAATTCACCTTCCTGCGCCGCAGCAACCACGACTCCGGTCAGCAGTAATCCACAGATCAGTAGTACATATGGGCGCATGAAGTCTCCTCACACATTGACTCCTCGACAATAACGTGATTCTAGACGGGTGCTCCGTTTTGTCGAGGTTCTTTAATTCCGCGCTTACCCGCGTCCGCGTCCCCCTAAAAATGAGGACACACTGAATAAACGATTATAGCTCCCTCCGCCCGACTGTTAGCATACTCGGAATCGTGTAAAATAGAGGTCACACAAATTGATGAGTGTTCATCACAGGTTACAACTCATGGATGGCTATAATTCACGACGCAATCAATCCAGCCGTGCGCGTGAACGACAAATGGCACGGCAGCGCCGCTCCAGTACCACTGCCCCATTGAAAGAAGCAATCACGGGCAGACTTTCGGGTATCGATATCTCACGTGTCAACACCGGTTGGCACACCCGCGCCGGCTATGTCCTTCGCGATCTCGCATGGTATGTCACTCATACCCCCATCGTCATGATGGGCATAGGAGCATTAGCGGCACTCTTATTTGTAATCTTTGTCGCTACCCATCTCTTTCAGGGTCGAATCTTTCCCAATGTTTGGGCGCTCGGAATCAATATCGGCGACCTAACCGTCGAAGAAGCGGCTGCCGTCCTTAATCAACATTGGGAAACCAGTTTCCAACTCGAAATTGTGGATGATCAGCGCACATGGTATGCCACGCCCAAGCAGCTTGGCCTCCGCTTAAATGCCATCAAAATCGCCGAGAATGCTCGCGGTGTCGGCCTCAGCGGCATCCCTATGGGCTATGGCATCCCACCTGTAGCTGAAATGGACTTTAACACCGCGCAAAATTACTTGCTCGATATGACCACGGTGACTGATGTCCCTCCCAATAATGCTTCATATCAGATACAAGATGGGCAGGTCATCGGTGTGAATGGCAAAGAAGGGCGAGCCTTAGATGTTGCCGCCACCATGGACACTCTCGCAGATCTAACCGGGGTGGTGCAAAATCGTCGCTTCAACCTCACCATGGAAACCATCCTCCCTGACTACTTCGATCCTGAGCCTTACCTTGCCACCGTACAGAACATAGCGTCCCAAAATATCAGTCTGTCGGGCTATGACCCCTTTACTGATCAAACGGTAACATGGTCAACCACACCCGACGTATTCGTATCATGGCTAGAAGTAGGTAACGGCGGCCTCGCCCTGCGTGAAGAAGCCTACGCTGCCTTCTTCAATGCCCAGAACCAATCCATCAGTTCCGGCCCCGGCCAACAGGTGCGCTACCTCGACCCTCGTGAAACCAGCGACCTGCTGACCGAAGCCATCCGCACCCAACAAACCAACGTCACCCTCCGCATCCGTTACCGCGACACCAAATATGAAGTCGTGCGGGGTGATACCGCTTATCGCATCTCACGCAAAACCGGTATTCCCTTCTATCTCATTCAGGAAGCCAATCCCGGTCGCAACTTAGACATTCTCTCGCCCGGCGATCTGCTCAACCTCCCCTCGAAAGATTTGGCAGTCCCGCTTAATCCGGTTCCAAACAAACGGATCGTTGTAGACTTGGACACCCAAAGTCTGATTGCTTTTGAAAACGGTCAACCGGTCTTCAATTGGCTGATTTCTTCTGGCATGAGTCAGTACCCCACCTCGCCCGGCGTTTACCAGATTTTGAACCACGATCCGGAAGCGAGTGGCGGCAGTTTTACGCTCTGCAACGATCAAGGTTATAACTGCGGTTCATGGGAAATGTACTGGTTCATGGGCATGTATGAAGTCGTCCCCGGCCTCATGAATGGTTTCCACGGTGCCGTACTCCTGCCCAACGGTAACCTCCTCGGCGGCGGCAGTGTAGGCAGCCCCTATACTTTTGGCTGCGTCATGTCGAACAACGATAATGCCAAGCTGCTCTACGACTGGGCAGATGAAGGAACAGTTGTAGAAATCATCTCATCGGAATTCGCCCCCCAAAGCCCTCTCGGCGAAATGGCGCGCAGTCGGGTTTTCAATCCTAACGGCCTATAACAACACCTTCTGCTAACAAAAAGGCGGAGATATGTGCTCCGCTTTTTTGTTAGAGCTAGCTCACCACACCCGCTTTCAGCATGTTTTATTGTGCACCTTATATGAACTTTTGCCCGTTTTTTTGTCACTACAAAACGTGCTTTGATAAGTAGTTTACACTTTACGTAAACCACAACAACTATTCGTTAACTATTTCACGAGGATTAACAACTCTTAACATCATTTTCATTGTTGACTCATAAAAGAATGGCTGATTGTGTTATTCAGAATTATCGATAATTCCAAAAACGCCCTCCAAATGAGACTTCTAAAAGTAGTTGACTCTGGTGCGCGACCTTCATATACTAACGATAGAAAAATGAACCAAGCGCAGAGAACCAAATAAATTTCTTAAAATAATTTTTTACCTCTCTGCGCCCGAATTTCAACGCTCTGTAACCTACAGAGCGTTTTTATTTCCTATTCCCGTGTTGTCCGTTTCAAGGTATCATTCGCACACTATTCTACTGCACCCCCGCATGGAGCAGCCCCATGAGCAAAATCGCAAAGCCTTATGGCACTTGGTCTAGCGCAATCACCCCCCGCGCCATCAGCGAAGTCCTCAATTTGTCCGATGTTCAGTGGGATAACCAGTCGGATACGCTCGTTTGGTCGGAAAATCGCGGCGCGCGCGGTGTTCTAGTCGCCCAATCCGCTGCTCAGGCCCCCCGTGATATCACCGAAGACTCAGTCCGTGCGCAGGTTGGCTACGGCGGTGGCAGCTTCACCGTTTCCCACGGGCACGTCTATTTCGCGGCCACCGGTGGTCGTCTTTACCGGCAGTCACTTACCTCCGGTCAGTCCCGCCCCATCACTCCCGCCTTTGGTGCAGCAGCATCTCCGCGCCTCTCTGCTGATGGCAAGTGGTGCATCTACGTCCACTCATACGAAGGCACCGACGGCCTCGCCCTCGTGGATAGCAGCGGCGAAAGTTGGCCGCAAAAATTCGCCTATGGCACAGATTTTGTCATGCAGCCCGTCTGGCAGTCCACCGGCGAATACATCGCCTACATTGGATGGAATCATCCACAAATGCCATGGGACGGCACCGAACTACGCCTTGTCACCCTCGAATACCTCCGCGATGGCACGCCCTATCCTGCTGCCATCTCGACCCTCGTCGGTGACCAACAAACCGCCATCATGCAGCCGGAGTTTTCACCGGACGGGCGCTTCCTTGCCTACATCAGTGATCAAACGGGTTGGAATCAACTCTACATCTACGACATCGCCACCCACACCCACACACGGCTCACCCACGCGCAAGCCGACTACGGCACACCAGCATGGATTCAAGGCATTCGCGTCTATGCGTGGGAAAATGACAGTCGCCACATCATCTGCACCAGCAGCGTCAATGGTTTCAAATCCCTTCAACGCATCGACATCCTGCACCCTCAAAATCAGCCGCAGCCGCTCATTGGGGTCGAACCCTACACCGACTTCTCTCAGCTTGCCATATCGCCGCTCACCAATCGCGCCGCCTGCATCGCCGCCGCCCCCACCATCACGCCGCGCGTCATCAGCATCGACCTTCCACAATCAACCGTACCGCCAACCCTCGCCATAGATCCCGCCCTACCCGGTACACAGGTCTTGCTGAACGACTCACCCACAGCTCAGATACATCGCCGTGCCAGCACCGAAAACCTGCCGCCCGCAGCCCTCTCCAATCCCGAAGCCATCACATGGGAAGGGCACGACGGAGAATCCGCGCACGGTCTCTACTATCCCCCTGCCAGTGAACGCTCCGAAGGCATCGGCGCGCCACCGCTCATCGTCTATGTACACGGCGGCCCCACCTCACAGGTCACCGCCACCTATTCCGGTGTGGCGCAATTCTTTGCCACGCGCGGTTACGCCGTGCTCATGGTCAACCATCGCGGTAGCACGGGCTATGGGCGCGACTACATGAACAAACTGCGTGGGAATTGGGGCGTCTATGATGTACAGGACTCCGCCACCGGCGCATCATACTTAGCGCAGCGCGGTTTAGCCGATCCCGGCAAATGTGTCATCATGGGCGGTAGTGCGGGCGGCTATACCGTCCTCCAATCGCTCGTAGATAAACCCGGCTTCTACAAAGCAGGTGTCTGCCTCTACGGCATCAGCAATCAATTCATGCTCGTCATGGATACCCACAAATTCGAGGAGCGCTATTCCGACTCGCTGCTCGGCGTGCTGCCACAGGCCGCCGATGTCTATCGAGATCGCTCCCCCCTCTATCACGCCCACAAAATCGTCGATCCGGTCATCATCTTTCAAGGCGAAGAGGATACCGTCGTACCCCGCAACCAATCGGATGCCATCGTCGAATCACTTCGGGCGCGGGGTGTTCCGCATCAATATCATGTCTACGCTGGTGAAGGTCACGGTTTCCGCAAACCGGAAACGCTGGAACACTACTACAACGCGGTAATCAAGTTTCTCACCCAATACGTCGTGTTTAGTTGATGCAGGGGCGAGGCGCATAACGTGGATTTAATAAGCATATTAGCGCTGCTCATCGTTTTATCAGTCGCCGCCGTCATGGTCTACGGCAAACTCCGCAGCGATGAGCGCGCCTTCAGCCGCCTCTATCAACCTGTCGATGAACATCTCCTCGACGATGACTCAGACCTCGGTAAGCAGGGTCTGATCGCCTTCGCCGGAGAAAGTGAATTCACCACCGAATCATTCACCCTCGCTGCCGGTCATTACAAACTCACCTACCGCTTCCCCGCCGGAGTCCTCACCCGTGTTGAACTCGCGTCCCATGATGGCACAGATCACGAGACGCTGGTCATCGCGCAGGGAGAAGGCCAGTCCGACTTTGAAGCCGCCGCTGGTCGCTACTTCTGCGTCATCGAACCCGCCGAAAACGACACATCATGGGAGATCGAAATCACCCCGCTGGCGCGCGGAGCAGCCCTGCCCGCGTCCTAAGTCACGAATACGCTTGCGGTTGTCCGATCTCCTGCACATCCACTGGCACACCATCTAACTCGTGCGGGATCAAATCGTTGCTGTCCAATTCGCTTACCGGCAGCTTCTGGTCGACCAGCACCACCAGACATACCTCGGCTGTATACTCGCCGCCCCGCTGTCGCAGGCCAATCGCCACCCCCACCACATGCGGAATCCGCAGCAGTTGCTCCGTGTATTTCGTCTGCACCAGCATAGCGCGGGCTGTCGCTTCATCATGTATCATCTTCGCCTCCCAACGGCGCGCTAGATATTCACTTGCAGCGCTGCCAGAACACGGTCAATCGGGTTAAAGATGGTCGAAAGGTTCGACCCCGCAAACAACA
>JAFLCH010000020.1 GCA_017303775.1 Anaerolineae bacterium
CGCCCACAGCCACCGATACAGCGTCACCGACATCGACGCCGGAAGTGGTCGCCGTCGTCCCAACCGCAACGGTAGCGCCATCATCAACGCCCACCGCCTCACCAGTGCCGCCCACAGCCACCGATACAGCGTCACCGACATCGACGCCGGAAGTGGTCGCCGTCGTCTCAACCGCAACCCTAGCGCCATCATCAACGCCCACCGCCTCACCAGTGCCGCCCACAGCAACCCCGACGTTAACATCAACACCGGCTCCGACTCTAACCGATACAGTCGCGCCTACCCTTCCGCCGACCTCGACACAGATCGCGTCCAGCCCGTCGATACAACCCTCACAAACCGCGCGCCCATCACAGCCGCCCGCCCCCACTCAGCCGGAGCAGGGCACAGCGACCGTTGCATTTCAGCAAATCGTTCCTACCGTCGCTCCCTCACAAACACCGCAGCCCCTACAGCCAGTCACACAGCCGCCCGCTCCGAACTTCCCCATGGAAGCAGTTATAGGAGCGGTGGCACTTCTTGCGCTCTTGGTTTATGCCGCTTTTTACTGGCGGGGTATGATGACTCTCGAACGTTACGGAGCAACCTTTGTTGTCGAAACTTGCCCTGTCTGCGCGCGTGGCCGGCTTGAGGTCGAAGTCCGTCAGGAACGCACCTTCGGCATTCCACATGCGCGGCATACCGTTCGCTGCACCGAATGTCGCTCCGTCCTGCGCGAGACGGGTAATCGGCGGTGGCGCTATGCCATCGACCCGCTTGAGAACCCCGAAATGTATCGGAATTTTAATGGTCAGGAATTTGATGAAGACGAACTAAGTTCACTTTCGACCCGCCTGCGGGATAATCCGCCTTCTAGGTCTCCACAATCTCCAAGTTTCTTGGATGATGATCAGTAGAATAAACGACTAGAGTACATATCATGTCACGAACGATCACCTGCTTGTTGGTTCTGTTGATGTTGGCTGCCTGTCAACCCAACGCCCCAACACCTTTTCAAGCCACTCTCCCGCCAACCCGCGTCGTGTTGAACGCCGCCGGCGCACCGACCATGGTTCCCACGGCTAACCCGGTCGCCAGCCGCACGCCTACTTTGCCCCCATCACCGACCTTTACACCGACTGTCACCCCCAGCATTACTCCAAGCCCGACCATTACACTCTCACCCACACCCACACTGACTCCCACCATCGCGCCCACCTCTACACCCATTCCGTCTGCCACGCCCACCGATCCGGCCAACGACCCCAACAACACCCCGCCGCCAACGTGGACTCCGCCGCCAGATGATCCGCTTGTTCAACTTGAAGACCACTATCGTCTCCGCCGCCCGATCAGTGACTCAGGCGTTAACTACGTAGCGCGTACCTACCCCTATGGCAGCAACGCGGGTGGTCTTCGTGTACACCTCGGCGTTGATATGGAAAATCCCTCCGGTACACCCATTATCGCTGCCGCTGACGGCGTTGTGTTCTATGCAGGAAGTGATGCGGCTGCCCAGTTCGGGCCATCCACCAACTACTATGGCAACCTTGTCGTTATCGAACACGGCTTTAAGTCAGCAGATGGCAAGACGGTCTATTCTCTCTATGGTCACATGCAGCGCGTCGATGTTCAATCAGGGCAGCTTGTCAAACAGGGGGATGGAATAGGGGTGGTAGGCGGTACAGGTGTCGCTTTCGGCCCCCATCTACATTTCGAGGTTCGCCTTGGTGATGCCTATAGCTTTAGCTCGACCACCAATCCGGAATTGTGGATGTATCCCTATCAGAAGTTCGGCACGCTAGTAGGCCGTGTGACCGACTCCTCAGGCGCTGTTCTCTACAACGTGCCTTTGCAGGTGAAATCGGTCAATATTACCCGTTACGCCTTCACCTATGCCGATACCACGGTGAATCCCGATGTGGTCTTTCAAGAGAACTTTGTCTTAGGCGATCTTCCGGCTAATTACTACGAAGTCAGCGTGACTGATAACGGTCGCGTGCGCTTCCGCCAGATCATTTACGTTTATCCCAATCGCAGCACTTGGATCGATATCCAATTACGTTGAAAGATGAGCAGGGCAGGGGAAGATTGAATTCCCCTGCCTAAATCCGTGTTGAGTATCTAATTCTGGTAAGTCACGTAAGTGAGCTGAATTTGCGCTCCCGGAAGCCCATCAACCCGTATTGCTGCCCGATTTCCATCGGCTGTCAAGACGCCGATCACGGTTCCCGGCGCTAAGCTGCTGCGTAGGATGGTCGTCTGGTTGATGATGCTTGGATTTATCAGATCCCAGTGCACCGTCTCTAGCGTGACGCCGGGAATAATCCCCAACCGTGCAGTGAACAACGCGTCGAGCTGGTTGCCGTTAAGGTTCCAATTTGCATCACCTTGCAGCGCATTTCCTTCCAGATCAATCGTGTCGCCCGGATTCATCGTCTGTGAACCTTGACGCAGAATAGGCTTGTTGATGCAGTAGTTGAAGTTGAATAGGTTATTGTTCTCTCCGCTTATCCCTTCTCCAACCTCATTATTCAAGTCAGCCACCAGTACCACCGCGTAGCAGCCGGTGTTGGTAAACGTGCCGCTTAAGGTCACTACCGTTGCTTGTCCGGGCGCGAGCGGTGATACGATTGCAGACGAGTAAATGTTGTTGGGCGGGAAGGTGGATGCCACAGCAAATGAACCTGTTGCGAGCGCACCGATATTTTGCACCGTCACATTAACCGTAAAGGGTAGGTTCACGATAATGGGTGATGGAGCCGAGGAAGCGGCTGTGATGATGATGTCAGCCTCTGGCAGTGGTGTAGCCGTTGGGGGAGGCGTGGGCGTGGGCGGTGGTGTGATAATCGGCACAGTGCTGAGATCACCAAATACATCCAGAAGATAAGTTGCCAGCCACCCCTGAGTGCCACGATACGAAATCACAACCCACGACAGGTCAATTGTGGCACCGATAACCCGCGCTTGTTCATTTTGGCTCATTTGTCCGAGGACATCATACGATGTACTTGGGCCACTTCGGACATTTTGTCGTGCCTGCTTAATCGTGATCACAACTCCATCTGGAGTAGCAGTTGGTGCGACAGTCGGGGTTGCTGTTGGCAGCGCAGGCGCATCAATATTCAGTTGTACCCCACCCGCGTAGCGAGCCAGAATCACCGGTGCGCCAAAAGGGCCATTCTGGATAATACTAACGTTATCCCCGGTCTCGCCGCCCCCGAAATTTGCTGAGTTCAGCGTTCCTTGCACCCCTTCTATGGCGCCACCTTGTGTAATGTTGGCCTGAAGTTCGCCGGGTCGGTTAATCGCGTTGGCAAGGAGCAAAACCGCGTCATAACTGGCCGCTTCAATGGCACCGGGGATTTTCCCGTAAAGCCGGATAAAACGGTCACGAAAGATGTCGCTAGCATCATCATCTGCCGTATACGCCCATGTCGTAGTACTGATGACACCGTTCAGTTCCTCAAACGCCAACCCTTCACCTTTTTCCAGTGTCTCCAATTGATTATAGGCGATCAACCCACTGTAGCCGCTTTCCCTCAAACCTATAATCAGATCGAGTCCCGGCTCAGTGGCGCCGTACGCAACGACAATTTCGGGGTTTCCTGCCACAATTTGCTGAATAGCGTTTTGTAGCGTGCTTTCAGTTTGGGCCTGCAATGCCAGTTGCGGATTAATGCTCCTATTTGACATGGCAATCGTAAAACCAACCACTGCCGCTGATGTTTCAAGCTCATTATCCAGTTGAACCGTCGCAATTTGCTGCAAGCCCACATCTTGAATCAAGTAATCAGCCAGCGCCCGCCCTTGGTGAATTTGTGCCGCGCGCACACGAACGAATCGGCCGCTCGTATCATTCGTAAAGGTTGTATCCCCGATCACTGGGAGCAGTATTGGCACGTTGAGCGATTGCAACGCCGTCAGATTTTGTTTGACCACGCTATCTGACACTGGCCCAAGAACTGCGATAATACTCGCCTCACGCAAATTAAGAATGTTTTCAGCTTGGCTGTCTTCGTTTCCAAGTGGTTGTATGATTAATTCGAGTCGGAAATAAGTGCCGTCAGCCCCTCGAACACCACCACTGCTGTTCAACTCCTCAACCGCTAAACGAGCGCCATTTGAGATCTCCCCTAGCTGCTCATCAAGAATGCCGATGCGGAATACGGGGCCATTTTGTGCCGCTACATGACTAAACCCAATCATGAAGAGGATACTAAAGAGTAGTGTACCTATTCTGTGTTTTTGGACTATTGTCATTAGTATTCCTCCCGCTATATTGAACGAACATCAATAACTATTATTGTAACGATCCTTCTTCCATCGACAACCAATGGACTTCCTACTGCTGATCTACGCTGCTGGTATACCAGTCCTTGCCTTGATTTTATACTCGTGTCTTACTATACTGACCGCCCATGGGTTTCAAGTCTCTATAGTGATCAGGATAACATTCAGCTATGCAACGCGAACGTGTTGCCGATGACATATACATTTTCACGAGCGATTTATATGCTCAGGTTACAGCCGGAGTTATCTTGACGACGGAAGGCGCGGTTGTGCTGGATACACTCGCCTATCCTGAAGAAACATTGATGATGAAGCGCTTTATAGAAGCGCGGCTCGGCACGACTGTCCGTTATGTTATCAATACTCATTTTCATGCCGATCATTCGGTCGGAACATGTTTTTTCAAAGGTGCGCATGTTGTGTCGCACGCTTTGTGCCGGGAATTGTTAGATACGCGCGGGCGCACCAGCCTTGAAAAAGTGCAGTCGGCTTCGAATGAAATGCGGGATGTTCATCTTGTTCTGCCGGATATTGTTTTTGCCGATGGCCCGATGACCCTTCATCTGGGGAACAAGACTCTTCAGTTCTGGGCTTCACCCGGTCACAGCGCAGACTCGATTGTTTGCCTTGTGAAAGAAGATCGAGTCCTCTTTGCTGCTGATACATTGATGCCCATCCCGTATTTTGTGGACGGAAGTTTTGATGATTTTGTGGCTTCGCTGAACTTGCTCAGAAATGGCAACTATGAAAATGTCATTCAGGGGCATGGTGAGATTATACTACGGGGCGAAGTCGAAGAAAAAATTCAGGAAGACATTGATTATTTGAATCATCTGCGCACGGCGGTTGATCAAGCTCTTACCCAAGCATCACCGGAAAGAGCATTAGATCGTATTGATATTGAGAGTTGTGGGAAGAGCCGTATTCTGTTGAATGGCGCGGTTACCCAACTCCATCGACAGAACGTACTCGCGCTTGCTGCTCAGCGCCGTGAGCTTGTTCAGTATTAACCCGGTTGAAGCACAGAATTTCTGAAGCGATGAGGTGAAACAATGGCGGATCAGGTATTTTTGACTCCCGATGGAGCCGAAGATTTAAAACGCGAACTGGATGAATTGTTGAACGTGCGCCGTCCCGAACTGGCGCGTAAGCTAAAGGACGCCGTCGCCGAAGGTGATTTGAAAGAAAATGCCGATTATCACGACGCCAAAGAACAGCAGGCATTCTTGGAAGGCCGCATTCAGTATCTGGAAAATATTTTACGTTCAGCCACAATCATTTCTAACGATGGGCAGACCGATCAGGTTCGTTTGGGTTCGGAAGTGACTATCGTAGAAGATGGCTCTGACGAAGAAGAATCCTATTTCATCGTTGGCGCTGCCGAGGCAAACCCCCGCGAAGGGAAAATTTCGCACGAGAGTCCGATAGGTTCTGCCTTATTGGGACGTAAAAAAGGGGAAAAAGTTCGCGCTCAAACCCCGACCGGAGAAATTGTGTTCAAGATCAAGAAGATTAAGTAACATAATCCGGATAGTGAAATTAAAACGCCCTGACGACTGTGAGGGCGTTTTGTTTTTCTAGCTGACCGGCGTAAAGTCTCCTGTTCCGCCGAATGGATCATCATCTTGCCGGCGGGGAGGAGGCGATTGAATAGGCGGGGGTTTCAAGGGTGTCATTCCTCCCCCATAGGTTGGCATGCTCGGTTGTGGGGGTTGTTGCACCGGTGGTCGCGCAACCGGTGGCGGCGCGAACTGCGGTGTAACGGGTGCTGCGACTTGCGGTGGAGGGCTGTACGTTGGGGCAGCGGCAACCGGCGGTGGCGAATAAATGGGTTGTGCTACGGCCTGAACCGTTGCGGCAACGGGGGCGCTTCCCGGTTCTTTGCGCCATGCCTGAATTTCGATAGTCATTTTATCAAAATAACTGTTCGGGGGCAGCGGCCCTGTTCCATAAGCCATATCGACGATGCGTGCATGTAAGCGCAGCGTATTGGTTTCTAATTTAGCAATTGCGCCGGGCTTCGCAACAACGAGTTCACCCTTGCTCGACAATCTGCTGTTGATCGCTGGATCGCTCATGGCATATTCTGAGACGAATACCGTCGTCAGTGTTCGTACAAAGTCTTCTTTATCGAACAGCCATACTTCGATAGCGGTTACCTTTTCCGGCTGCCCGCTGCCGATAGTTTCGGAGATGACCGCTCCACATTCACCGAGGAATTCATCATCCCGCTTCGCGTCTTCGATGCTGAACGAATCATCATAAGCGCGTCCCGGATTGTAAATGGAGACGTGTCGCACCACCGGTGGCCCTAAATCGCTACCAGTGCCGGTGGCCGCTTCTTTTGCCAGTTGATCACGCAGTTGACGTGCTTCCTGAATATCGTGGATTTTAGCCACCCCGGCAGCGTCTGTTCCCTGCGACCCACGCAGACGCTTGCGTATCGGTTCAATAAGCATCGGATTGATGTAGAAACCGAATAGTAGCGATGCGATCGTGAACACAACCGCCAAAACAATTGGTCCGATAATCCACGGGCGAATTGTACTCATTAAACTGGGTTGCGGTGGTGTAATGGGAGCTGTTAACTCGGCCTGTGCAGCTAGATCAGCGATTTGTGACAACCCGAGCCGGTTCGTGATTTCCTGCGGATTATCAACTGCACTCAGCAGATCGATGATACTTCTGCGGAAATCATCAGTCAGAACGGCCCTAGAGGCTGCGTAATCGTAACGTTCTGCAACCAATCGTACCCACTCATCTTGCCATGTTTGGCCGAGTGTGCGTGGATCTGCATCATAAAAAACGACCGGATCAACAACATATGACCAGACCAAACCGATTAGAAATGCCACGATGATCGCGATAACCAATCCGGGCTTAGGGACATAGGTTTTAATGACCGGCCAAAGACCGATCAAGGTATCGCGTATTTTCCCCATTGCGTGATGCCTTTCATGTTTCAGGAGCGTGCCAATCGCATCTGAAATATATTGTACGGAACTTTGTCCGTTAGGACAAATAGGATCCGCTATGTCAGTGTTACAGGCGTCGCTTCTGCTAATTCGTCAATCTTGTAGCGATGCTCGCAAACCGTACATTGGGCTGTGGTTTTGTTTTGCTCAAGGAGCAGGTTACCACAGTTCGGGCACGGTTGTGGCAGTGGTTTTTTCCAACTGGTGTACTCACACTCTGGATAGCGGGAGCATCCCCAGAAGGTTCGCCCTCGCTTTGACTTGCGTTGGATAATTTCACCGCCGTGCGTTTTTCCACAAACCGGGCAAGCAATGCTGGTTCGCTCCAGCCACGGCTCGGTATATCGACAGGTCGGGTAGTCCGAACAACCGATAAATTTACCGAAGCGACCATAGCGGATAACCAACGGATGCCCGGATACCGGACAGTCGCGCCCGACGGTTTCCTCTTGCCTTACGGTTGGCATGGATGCTCGCGCGGTGTCCATTTGTTTTTCAAAGGGCGCGTAGAAATCGTGTAGCATCGGACGCCATTCCATGTGACCTTCGGCGACGGTATCGAGCTGGTCTTCCATGCGCGCTGTGAACTGGTAATCCATGATTTCCGGGAAGTAGCTCACGAGTAAGTCATTGACAATCTTGCCGGTTTCAGTGGGAGCGAGCCTTTTATCATTGCGTTTTTCGATGTACTCGCGATCTTGAATGGTGGCGACGGTCGGCGCATAAGTGCTGGGACGACCGATTCCATATTCTTCGAGCGTGCGTACTAGACTCGCTTCGGTATAGCGCGGTGGAGGTTGTGTGAAGTGTTGTTCAGGAAGCAGCTTAAGTAAGTCAAGCTCATCTCCCACCTTCATATGCGGCAAAATTCGCCCCTCATCTTCGTCGAGCGCCACGTCTTCATCGTGCGCATCTTCGTAGAGGGCCAAGAAACCCGCAAATTTAATTGTGCTGCCAGAAACCCGGAATAGATATGGTCGGTCGGCAGCGGTTGTGCCCGCACCGATTTCGACCCGCAGCGTATTGTATATGGCGCTTGACATTTGGCTGGCGACGAAACGCTGCCAAATCAATGTGTAGAGCTTTAATTGGTCGCGGGTGAGCACGTGTTTGAGTTCATCCGGTTCACGGTAGACACTCGTTGGCCGGATTGCTTCATGGGCTTCCTGAGCACCCTTGGCACGAGTTTGATAGCGTGGCGGCTTGGGAGGATGGAAGTCCTTGCCAAAACGTTCACTGATGAATTTTTGGGCTTCAGTCTGCGCTTGTTCCGAAATCTGAGTGCTGTCAGTACGCATGTAGGTGATTAACCCGACAGCTCCAGATTTGCCAATATCAATGCCTTCGTACAACTGCTGCGCCAAGGCCATGGTGCGCCTAGCATTATAACCGAGGCGGCGTGAGGCCTCCTGCTGGAGAGTGCTGGTGGTGAAGGGAGCAGACGGCTTTCGCTGGCGCGTACCATGTTTAACATCGGTGACTGTGTAGAGCGATTTCTGCAAGATTGGTAAGTGAGGCGTGACATCGCCTTCTTTGCCGAACTCTACATCAGCATTCTGGTAACGCACAAGGCGAGCGACGAAAGGTTTTTCTGTGCTCCCGTTGTGCGGATGCTTTTTTAGCTGGGCATCGAGTGTCCAATATTCTTCAGGAGAAAACGCCTCGATCTCGCGTTCGCGGTCAACCACCATGCGTACAGCGATGCTTTGCACCCGACCTGCTGATAGTTGATTGCGGACTTTCTCCCACAGGAGTTCGGTGATGTTATATCCGACGAGTCGATCCAAGATACGGCGAGCTTGTTGTGCATTGACGAGACTCATATCGAGTTCACGCGGATGCGAAAACGCTTCTTCGATGGCTGGCTTGGTAATTTCATGAAAGACAACGCGTTTCGCCTGATGCTCGTTCAGGTTTGTGACTTCCATTAAATGCCATGCAATCGCTTCCCCTTCGCGGTCAGGGTCGGTCGCCAGAAAGACTTCAGTTGCTCTTTCGACGGCGTCTTTTAACTCACTGACGGTATCGCGCTTATCATTGGGAACGCGATACTTGGGTTCAAAATTCTTCTTGACATCAACAGATATCTGGGACACCAGCAAATCCCGGATATGACCTTTAGAGGCTTTGACAGTGTAGCCTGAGCCGAGGAAGTTGCCGACTGTTCTGGCTTTTGCGGGACTTTCGACGATTACCAGCTTGCCGCTTTTTCTTTTGGCTGGCGCTGCTGTGGCTCGCTTAGCTGTTTTTGTTTTGCTTTTGGAGGCGCTTTTTGTTTTGGTGCTCCCCTTGGCTCGTGGAGCCACTACAGGCTTAGGGAGATTGTCGTGGGCAGCAGTCGCACCCATACGAAACAGTTTTGTGCCACAGACCGCACATGTGCCCTGTGTCCCGGGAGTCCCAGTTTTTGTGAAAACAGGTTCAGCGTTCAGCATTTCCCGCTTTGTCTTGCATTTCACACAGTAAGCCAGATTGGTATCACTCATTACAGTTATTCACCACACTTGTACAGCTTGAACACTGCGTCGGCAGAGGTTTTTAGCTGTCTTCTATTGTTTAGAGAAATTTGTAGTTCTTGGTTCGGAGCAGGTGATTGACGACTTCTTTGACGTCCTGCGTGCGATCTTTGTGACAGATGAGCAGTGCATCCGGTGTTTCAATAGCGATTAGATCATCAACCCCGATGGTTACAACAAGTTTATCACTGTAGACCAATGTGTTGGTGGTGTCCAGTATGACTCGCTCTGGTTGGTTACCCTTAAAGCTATTTCCAAACTTATCGAGTTTTAGAACATCATACATGGAAGCCCAACTTCCCACATCGTTCCAACCGAAGTCGGCTGGGATGACGGCCATGTTCTCCGCCCCTTCCATGACGGCATAATCGAGCGAGATTTTATCCAGCTTTTCCCACACTTCTTCCAGCTTATGTTCATATTCATGAGTATCGACCGCTGGCATGAGTTCCATGAACTGTTCGTACATTTTGGGCTGCTGACGTTTGAATTCGCTGAGTGCCTGCGAGGCCTTCCAGATGAACATGCCGGAGTTCCATGTGTATTCACCAGAGGCTAGAAAAGTCGTGGCCGTGACGACATTAGGCTTTTCGGTAAAGCCGAGCGACTCGTAGGTTTTGAAGCCATTGATTTCAGCGATTTCGGCACCTTGACGAATGTACCCGAAACCAGTTGCCGGATATGAGGGGGAAATTCCCAGCGTCGCAATATAACCGCGCTGTGCCAGTTCATAAGCTGCTGCCAGCACATCGCGGAAGATGTCTTTCTTGGTAATGTGATGATCGGCTGTCAGAATTGCGACGGTTGCTTCAGGATCACGCTTCTGGATAACGGTTAGGCCGAGAGCGGCGGCAGGGCCACTTTCTCGGCCGTAAGGCTCGATTACAAAGTTGCGCTCCGGTATTTCGGGCGCATGAGCACGTAAGGCATTTAGATATTTACGTCCAGTGACAACATAGATGCGATCCGGCGTGAAAAGAGGCGCCAAACGATCTACGCTGGTTTTAAACATGGAAGTATCTTCTACCAATGGGAGAAGTTGTTTGGGCGTATCCTGACGGCTCATGGGCCACAACCGTGTACCACCGCCACCAGCCATAATCAGTGCGTAATAGTGTTCCACTCTGATTCCTCTTGTTGATAATAAAGTAGATGAATGCTACTCAGAGCTGCTCTGGTACAAGGCAGTATTGCATGTAACCGCTTTCCCGCGCAAGCCCCTTTAATTCTAAAATTGTTAGTGTACTGCTGATCGTTGTGATCGGTAGACCACTCAACCGCACAATTTCATCAATATGAATAGGATCGGCGCCCAACCAATTCAGAATTGAAATCTCGGTCGGATTTGTGGGAGCGATTTTTTGAGCAACTCGCGTGATGTGCATATTGTTGTGAGCGATGTTCAGTTCATCCAGCACATCTTTAACATTGATGACGAGTTTCGCACCATCCTGAATTAAGCGATTCGTGCCTCCGCTGGATGGACTGAAAATGTTGCCGGGGGTCGCGAATACTTCACGTCCCTGTTCAGCCGCTACACTGGCTGTGATGATCGCTCCGCTGTGCTCAGGCGCTTCGATGACCAATACCCCTAATGAAAGGCCGCTAATGATCCGGTTACGACGTGGAAAATTACGCGCTTCGGGCGGGGTGTTGATCGGAAATTCGCTGATAATTGCTCCATGCTGAATAATTTCTTGGGCCAGCTTATGATTGTCTGCTGGATATACTCGGTCAACCCCACAGCCGAGAACAGCAATGGTTCTTCCTCCGGCGTTGAGCGCCCCTTTATGGGCTTCGGTGTCGATGCCATGTGCCAGACCGGATATGATGGTTACGCCTGCACCTGCGAGCTGCTTACCGAAATAAAGGGCTGCATCCCGACCATAAGCAGTGGCTTTGCGCGTACCGACGATGGCGAGCGCTCGCTCGTCTTCCGGTTCCAATGTGCCACGCACATAGAGTAAAGGGGGGGCATCGGGTAACTTGCGAAGTAGGGCAGGGTAGCTTTGATCCTCTAATGTGACAATCTGTGCCCCCGCACGTCTTACCTTGGCCACTTCCGAATCTAGATCAAGCGTTTTTCTGAGATTAAGAAAATTGGTTAGTGGTTGTCTTTCCAACCCGGATTGGATGAGCTGTGACTCGGTGGCGAACCACGCTTTTTCAAGATCGTGAAACCAATCGAGTAGTAAAGCCAGTCTTTTGCTACCTATTTCCGGAACCAGAGTGAATCCCAACCAGTATTTGTGGTCGCTCACTTAGCCTCATATGATCGCTCGATAAACTTATTTACGAGCATAACAAGGCTGTGAAGTGCTTGTCAAGCATAATATTTTTGTGGACGGGGTTTCAGGATTGTTTATTTGGTGGGGAGGGCAACCCCGAAAACAGCCGCCGTTATTGGCGGCGGGAACAGGCGCAGCGGGCGCGCGGTTGTGTCGTTTGTCGGCGGGAAGACGGGTGGTTGGCGCTTTTGGCTGCGGGAAACACGGTGTTGGCTGCCGCCATGCGGCAATGGCAGCGGGAAGCAGGGAGACAGCCGCCGGCAAAACGAAGGTGTGTGCGGGAAGATGGGGAACTGCCGCAGACAAACGCCGCCAATGCCGCCATATCCGCCAAACGATGTGGGGTGTGGGGGATGTAAGGGGCAATCGGTGACATTGTGATCCTTGTTTGAGATGGAATAATGAGCAACCTCATTTTAGAACAAAATATCTAAAATGTCAACTCGAAAAATGCATGGATTGAAAGCATGAAGATTAGGGAAGCAGACCTTCAGGCAGGTGGACGGTCATGATTCGGGTTTGACGGTCGATTGAGCGGATGGTCTGAGGAATGGCAGGTATAAGGACTTCGCCGTATTGGTCGCTCTTGACGATATAGACATCATTGGCACCGGTTTCGAGCACTTCGGTGATTTGCCCTAAAAGGTCACCATTTTCCAAGCGGACTTCAAGGCCAATCAACTGGTAGAGGTAGAGTTCACCTTCTTCGAGGGGAATGGCATCGTCGATGGCGACCATTACTACTAGCTGACGGAGATGATCCGCAGCATCACGGTCATTGATGCCTTTGAACCTCATCAGGGCATATTCTTGATGCATGCGAACGCTCTGGATGTCGTAGGGCTGCGGGTTTTCTGAGTCGACATTTTCGGCGAGGTAAACCGTTTTTAATTGACGAAGGCGTTCCGGATAATTGGTCAGCACTTTCATGCGAAGTTCACCCGCAATGCCATGCGGACGAAGAATTTCGCCGATGATGAGGAACCGGGGTTGAAGAGGGTTTGCGCCAACTTCAGGCATTTAGCTGATCTTCAGAATCACGCGGTTATTTTTGTTCTGGGCAGAGGCGCGGAGGAGGGCACGCATGGCATTGGCAACGTGACCGCCTTTGCCGATGACACGGCCTGTATCTTCCGGCGCGACATGCAGTTCAATAATGGTTGTACCGCTGGCAAAACGCCGGTTCACTTTTACCTGCGCCGGATCATCTACCAGACTTTTTGCGATATAACCGATGAGATCTTCCATGCCACACCTCGCTGAAGACTAATCATGAAATAAGTATTCGGAGCGATGCAACGAACATCGCACCGCTCCGAATGGAACAATCTTATTCGGCGCTGTCGGCGGCCTGCGCGGCTGCTTCTTTGGCCTTCTTAGCAGACTGACCCGCACCGGGTGAGGCGCGGTGTGTCTTGGCGGAGACGGTATCGACTTTGGGGGCTGCTGCTTCGGCAAGCAGTGCTTCCAAGCTTTCGCCCTTCTTGAGACGGTCGAAGCGATCCATTGTACCGGTACGCTTGAGAATCGAGGCTACCGCGCCGGTCGGTTGAGCACCCACACTGAGCCAGTGGAGGATACGATCTTCCACAACCAGATCGGTAGGGGGTTCAGTGCGCGGGTTGTGATTGCCCACGATTTCGATGAAACCACCTGTACGGGCGCTGCGCTGATCGGCAACAACTATACGATAGCTAGGCTGCTTCTTCAGACCCATACGACGAAGACGAATACGAACCATTTTCTTAACTCCTCATAATGCGCTCCCATGCGTCGGATTGACGGGGAGCCACTGGCTAAATAGAGCTACGCCGTTTGCCAGTAGCGGTAGGGGGTTTTGCAACCACGACCTAGCGCAAGCCGGGAAGACCCGGAATATTCGGGAAACGTCCTTTGCGTAGTTGACTCATGAGTGTTTGCATGTCACGGAACTGCTTTAGCACTTCGTTGACATCACGAACCTGCACACCACTGCCTCTGGCAATACGCTGGCGGCGGCTCGCATTTAAAATTTTGGGGTTATTGCGCTCAGCTTTGGTCATTGAATTGATAATGGCTTCAACACGCTTTAAGCGCTGCTCGGCTTCTTCTTGATTGATCTGCCCACGCATGCGATCCATGCCGGGGATCATGCCAAGAATCTGGCTGAACGGCCCCATTTTCTTGATTTTCTGCAATTGTTCCAGAAAGTCCTGCAATGTGAACTGATTTTCCATCAGCTTCTTTTGCAGCTTTAAGGCTTCTTGTTCGTCGAACGCTTCTTCAGCTTTTTCGATCAGGCTGAGGACATCGCCCATGCCCAGAATGCGGGAGGCGAGGCGATCCGGATAGAAGGTTTCGAAACCATCAATTTTTTCGCCGGTACCCAAGAACTTGATTGGTACATTCGTGACCGCCCGCATTGAAATGGCCGCACCACCACGGGCATCACCGTCAATTTTGGTCAAGATGAGGCCGGTGACACCGACGCGGCTATTGAAACCCTGCGCGATGTTAACGGCTTCCTGACCGGTCATTGAGTCGGCTACGAGCAATACTTCTGCCGGATTGGTGCGACGCTTGATTTCTTCAAGCTCACCCATCAGTGTGTCGTCGATCTGGAGACGACCGGCAGTGTCGAGAATGACGACGGCAGCATTAGCTTCTTTGGCGGCTTTGATACCGTTGACACAAATATCCGCCGGACGTGAGGTTGTACCTTCATCGTAAACCGGCACACCGATTTGCCTGCCGAGCGTTTTCAACTGTTCGACGGCGGCAGGGCGCTGTGTGTCTGCGGCGACCAGATAGGGTGTTCGGCCTTCTTTGCGCAGCAGAACCGCGAGTTTGGCGGTGGTGGTTGTTTTACCAGACCCTTGAAGACCGACCATCATGATGACGTGCGGTTTGGTGCTGCCGGAGAAGTTGAGTTTTTCAGCCTCGCCGAGCGTTTGGATCAGTTCTTCGTGAACGATCTTTACAACCATCTGACCGGGCTTGAGGGACTTCGCCACTTCCTGCCCGATGGCACGTTCCTTCACACGTTTGACAAAATCCTTGACTACCGGCAAAGCAACATCAGCTTCAAGGAGGGCCATGCGCACTTCACGCATGACGGTATCAACATCCTTTTCAGTCAGCTTACCGCTGCGCCCAAGGTTGTCAAAAATTCCCTGTAATCGGTCAGTCAGATTTTCAAACATGTGATTTTGAATACCCTTAATTCACCATCGGCGATTGTAGATGAGTGGTATAGCGCCGTCAAGGTGTGAATAAGCTCGAATCAGTTGGCCGGATTCTTGGGTACAAGGTCGAAGTAATCTCGATTGTGATAGGCGAGGGGGATAATATCATCACCCTGACCGGTGGCAATTACTTCTCCGACCACAATCCGGCTGGTACCGGCTTCATATATGGAGGCAACTTTGCAATCCAGCCACGCTGAGGCATCAGCCAAAATTGGTGAGCCGGTTGCTGCGGACTGGATATTGATCCCGTAGAATTTATCCGCCCCGTCAGGCAAGGTTAACTGGCCGGCGAATTGGGCGGAAACCGATGCTTGGTCGTGGCGGAGGATGGAGACTGCAAACACGCCAGTTTTTTCGATGAGTTTGAAGGTGTGTATATGGTGCTGGAGCGACACGAGGACGAGGGGCGGATCTACCGAAATGGAGGTGAATGAACTGGCGGAAGCACCTGCACGCTCGTTACCATCACTGGTTGTGATGACGGCTACTCCGCTGACCCATGTTCGCATTGTTTTTTTAAGACTTTCGGCATCAATACTCATATGACATACTCGTTGATTACGACTTAAACTCGATTGTGTAACGTTCTTCCGGTTCAAACTTCCAGTAATTTGCGCATGCGCGGGACAAAATCCGTAAGGTCATGAAAGCTGTCATCGAAGGCGGTTTTCATATCTCCGATTATCAGCGTGGGCACCAGATTGTCGGTATGGTTGCGGTGGCTGATGTCTTCCATGTTCCCGTGATCGCTGGTGACGATTATCAAGCCTTCGCTATCATCCCACGCTTCAAGCGCGCCTTCCATCACCTGATCGAACAGCTCTAGCAGCGAGACTGCAAAATCCATCGGTCCACGATGACCCGCCATATCCGTTAGCCAGTGCGAGAAGAAGGCGAAGTCGTATTGACGGGAGATTTCGACCATGCGGCGACCGGCTTCGTGGGGGGTGTATATGGGTGTGTCGTGATAGCCTAACTCATCGCGCCAACCTTTACCAATCCAATCGACAGCGAGGGCTTTGCCTTCGTACAAGTCTGTTTCGGTGAACAGCGGGAGGCCGGCTAGATGAACGGCTTCCTGATAACTGGAACGCAAGTGTTTGCCGCTATTGATTCCTTTGTGAAAGCGAGGGGGGTAGGCTTCGATGAGCGCGGCTGTTTTACCGGCTCCGGTGAGTTGGATGAAGAAATTGTCTTCGGTCAGTAATTTGCGTACCGGGGGGTTGGGTTTTGGACCGTAGTGTTCGCCAATGAGCCGGGGGATATTACGACCGGTAAGAATCGCTGCTTGCCCGGTTGCGCTCTGGGGGCGACCGGGAATTCCCATGCTGGCATCTGTGGGTATAAATATGGCGCGGCTGCTGGATTGGCGGCCAATATCATTCAGCCAACGTCTTTGATTGGTTAGGCCAGTCAAGACAGGCATATTTGCTACGGCAAAAGGATTGACCGAAGGGTTATTGTCTCCCAGACCAATCCCATCAAGGAAGATCATCAGAATGTGCATGAGCGGCAGATTCCAGAACTAAACCGATTAACTGAGTGACTGGAGCGTTTGCGTATCGGGTAACGTATGTCCGCGCCAGCTTTCATTACCTGCTGAATCCAACAGAATAAATTCAGGTGAGAATTGAAAAGCGTATCGTTCGCTTAAGACAGAGCCATGCTGTGAGTGAATGTCGATGCGGAGAACATTCAGATCATCGTGAATCTCCGCGATCAATTTATCAACTTCCGGTTGGATGGCAACACAACCCAAGCAATATTGACTATAAAACTGGATAAAGGTCGGTTTGCCATTTGCGATCATTTCTTCTGCTTGAGAGACGGATTGAACATCAGTGTTGGATGGCTTCAATGTTACCCAAAGGCTCGCTAAAGCAACCATCAATCCTAAGAATAGTGAGATTTTGTATGACGAACGTAAGCGGGTACGGTACAACAGCCAACCTATTCCAAACAGAATGGCTAAACTGATCAGCAGATAGGAATATTGATTGAAAAATGCGCTCATACTGTCCCAGATATGAGGTCAAGATATTCTCTAATGAAGGGGTTTGTGGCGCGTTCCTTACCAATGGTCGTGAACTGCATGTGCCCCGGAAGTACTTGGACTGAGTCGGGGAGTGGCATGAGCTTGTCGAGAATCGATTGCATCAATTGATTGTAATCGCTCCCCGGTAAATCAGTGCGGCCGATGCTACCCGCAAACAGACAATCTCCGCTGAAAACGATGTTCAGATCGCGCTCGTAAAAGGCAATGTGACCGGGGGCGTGACCGGGCGTATAAAGGGTTTCAAGTTTGAGGGAAGCGAACTCGATGATTTCCGGTTCACTAGTCAGCAAGCGGTCTGGTACGGCGGCTTCGGGGAAGGGTGAGCCAGTAAACCTGACGCCCTGTTGGGGGAGGTTCTTGAGGAGGGGGAGGGAGTCGCCGTGAATGTAGAAGGGCGCTCCGGTTTGCTCTTTCAATTCTTTGCTCGCGAGGACATGATCAAAGTGGGCATGTGTTGCAAGAATTAGTTTGATCGACCATCCGGATTCTTCGGCAGTTTTGAGAATCAGCGGCGCTTCATCGACGGGGTCGATGACAAGCGCTTGGCCGGTTTCGGTGTCGCCAATGATGTAACAATGGGTGGCGGCTATGCCGAGGGTGAGTACTTTGATTTCTACACTCATGGAAGGGCTTTCTCTACTTGATTGCGCCGGAGCAGGCGATTCAAGGGGCGTAACAGTAGTTCGAGTTCACTCATTTTGAGCATGTGGGCAACCACTACGAATACAATCACCCCGATTAGCGCGTCTGAGCCAACCTGTACGATTGTAAAGGCTAAACCACGATCTGAAAGTCCGGTAACTTGCCAGATGGTGTTGGAGATGACGAGGACGACTGCCATCACCAAACTGGCTGCCAGCGTTTTGAGTAATGTTTGCCCCAGTGCGGATTCGTTCGCTCCATGCCAACGCTTGCGTAAAATCCAGAGGAGTACGACGACTTCGAACATGACACCCAGTGAATTGGCTAAGGCGAGACCGCCCACATTTGCTGCCTGTGGATCACCCGATTCTACCTGAATGACACCGCTGAGCAGGTATGCCAGTACGAGGTTGATTACCGCGCCACCTGCGGCGGCGTAGAGCGGCGTGACAGTGTCTTTATCCGCGTAAAAGCTGCGCGCAATTACTTCCAGCGAGGAATGCACTACGAGACCTAAGGCAAAAAAGCGCAGCGTGCTGTATACGAGCGCGGAGGCTGAGGCATCAAACGCGCCGCGCTCCAGCAGGCTAATTAAGGGCTGACCGATGAAAATGAGGCCGATGGCTGAAGGGATGGTGGCGATGAGGATGAAACGGAGCGCGCCGGACATGGCCTCCCGCTTCCCTTTTTCGTCCCCTAATTCGCTGAGGGCTGCGAGGGTTGGGAAAATGACCGTACCCATGGCTGTGCCAATTAGCGTTTCGGGGATTTGCATTAAGCGCCATCCCCAACTGAGCGCACTGACGGAACCTTCTCCCAGACGGGAGGCGATGTTGTTCATGACAAGGAAGTTCAGGCTGAATAGGCCGAGACCAGCCACACGGGGGAGCATGAGGCGGATCACTCTCCATAAGTTCGGGTTGTTCCAGCCTAGTTCTGGCCACCATTTCATGCGGTAGCGGATGAGGCCGGGAATCTGGACACCCAAGTGAAGCGCCGCGCCGATGACCGCACCGTAAGCGATTCCATTGACACCAAAGGGCTGAAGCAGGAACCCTGCCCCGAAAAGAATGCCGATGTCGAACATGATGGGGGCGATTGCGGGAAGCAGAAAGTGATTGTGGCTTTGCAGAATCCCCATCGAAATGCCACTCACCGAGAAAATGAGTGTACTCAGGAGGAGGATGCGCATGAGTTCGACTGTTTGAGCCTTCCCGACCGCATCAAACCCGGGGGCAACAACATGCTCAACGAGCCAAGGGGCAGTTAGGAAAACAATAACACTGACCAATAAGGTTATTGAGAAGACCGTATTGATAACATGGCTGGTGATTCTCCACGCGCCGTCACGGTCATCGCGCGCCAGATGACCGCTGAAGATGGGGATGAAAGCATGCGCGAGCGCTCCACCGGCGATCAGGGTAAAGATTAATTCAGGGATGCTGTTCGCTGTGACAAAGGCGTCCCATTCGCGACCAACCCCGAATACATTCGCAATGAGAACGGTTTGACCCAAACTGATGATTTTGGCGATGGCAAAGGCTACCATTACCGTCAGCGTTGAGCGGGCGATTTGTCGGGAACGATTTTCAGTTGTGGGTGTCGTCATCAGTAAGCTCCTACAGCGCGTTCAGCGCTTCGCTGGCGGCAGTAAAGAACGGATTACGCGCGAGCGCCTGACGGAACGCTGCGGCTGCACCAGCAGTATCCCCCCGAACTGCAAGCACTTTACCTTTCCAATAGTGGGTTTCTTCGATATATTGCCCACCATTGAGCATGTTGGCATCGACAATGCCCATGATGTCATCATAGCGACCTACTTCAAAATAGGCCTCAAAAATCCCAAACTGGTATAGAGTCATGCGCCAGTGCGTGCCGACCTGACGCGCTCTATCAAA
Organism: Anaerolineae bacterium; assembly: GCA_017303775.1. GTDB lineage: Bacteria > Chloroflexota > Anaerolineae > Aggregatilineales > Phototrophicaceae > CFX2. The sequence goes on from JAFLCH010000020.1 coordinate 19,875, forward strand.
GGCGGCGGCAGCCTGCTCAAATTGACCGAGCCGGGTTAGCGATGATCCCAGATTGAACCACGCAAAACCATTTTGGGGGTTGGCACGGGCTTCGTCTTGAGCGACCTGCGCGGCTATTTCAGCTGCTTTGATGACATCCGCACGGTCTCCTAAAATTGTCCGAACCAGATTTTCCTCTTCCGGCTTGTAGAGAACAATAAAAGTGCGATTGAAGTTTTCCCAAAACTCGTCGAACTCAGCATATGTCTTGGGCAAACCTGTGCCATTTTCCCCCGTACCGAGATAGCTATCGTAGACGAAAAAGACACCCTGTGTATCGTCGTAGCCAACCACGGTCTGGTAGTGACCGAGCCAGTCGGAGCCTTCGTACATGTATCCGGTTTCAATCAATACCGGGAACTTGCTGGATATGAACCGTTTGAGGAGAGTCATATCACCACCGATTCGAGTGAGCGCCCGAACCTGACTTTGTTCATTGACGAAATTGACGAGTTCCCACGGATTCACATTTTTGTCTTCACGATCCGGCTTGAGGGCGCGGACGGCGAAATCCTCATTCTGTCGCCAGCCATAATACGAAAGCGCCATCGTGATGTTGGCTGGCCCGCAATTGTTCCAGCCCTGTTTAACGTGCGTGATGCCGAACAACTGCGCACTGAGGGGCACGGCCGGTAGATTGTTGTTCGACGGTAATGCTGTTGGAACAATTGATACTTCGGTCGGCACCGAAATTGGCTCGACAACAGTGGGTTCAATACTTACTGTGGCAGTGGGCAAGGGCGTAACGGTCGCGGTGGGTTCCGCTGTGGCTTCGGTGATGACAGCTTGCTCCGGCGTAGGGGTTGCTGTTTGTACAGGAGCAACACCTAATGGGGCACTTAGCAGATCTTCAACGGTGACATCACTTTCTTGATTAGGAATGGGCGTGGGGAGCGATGTGCCGATGGAGGGCAGGGGAGGCGCAAAGATCTCCATGAACGGGAGATATGATTTGACCGTTTCGCGCTGACCCGGCGGTAGGACAGTGCGGAAGATGATGATGAAAGCGATTCCACCAACAACCCACAATACAGCCCAACCCAGAGTCAACCATACCGGGAAGCGGCGCGGCAGCTTCTTACGGAAAACAACAGCCGCGATAATGGTGAGCAGTGTTGTGAGCGGCGCGATTTGAACCGCCAGCCCTAATAGTTCGCTTGGAGAAGGTCTGGATTGTAATACAATAATCGCGCCGATAGCAGCGATGACTATTAGTAGAAAGAACGCAACGACGAACCAGAGCAGCGCGCGCGGAGGCGGGGGGACACCATCATCCATATCACGCATATGGATGCGGTTTACAGGTTGATTTGCCATAGTGATTCACTCCTCGCTCGCGTCGCCCCCATGTTTTAGCGTTAGATGATGAAAGCTGATTTCTTGCCGAACGCGAGATAATACTACAGAAACGATAGGGATAACGTCAAGTTTGACACATTTAATACTCATATAGGGTGATGCTTAGCCACCGTTCACCTGACGGTGAAAAGTAAAGGTTGATGAAAGGGCTGTGCGCTTATAATAATCAAGATGTGAAGATCTTATCGCGCTGAGAAGAAACTGATGCAAAAGTATCGAAACCGAATCTTGCTTGGCTTTGCTGTTGTGTTCGTAATTTATGTTGGACTTTTGATTTGGGGAAATGCTGCTGAACTGATTACGCATATCCGTTCGTTCCCGTGGTTATTACTCGCTCCTGTCATTTTGCTGAAGTTCATCGCGTGGACACTTCGATTTTTACGTTGGCATTATTACCTGTATGTGATCGGGGCATCCACGAAAATCAGCGTATTTGACAGCGCGATTATTTTTGTGTCGGGATTTTCGATGGCTGTGAGTCCGGGGAAGATTGCGGAAGTGCTCAAAGCGGTCATCCTGAAGATGAAAACAGGGGTTCCGGTCGCACGCAGCGCACCTGTGGTGATTGCTGAACGGGTTGTTGATGGTGTAGCGGTGTTGATTATGTCCCTGCTGGCGTTTTTTCTGGCGGGGGATGCAATCAATATAGGGGACTATCGCTTTCTGATTATTCTGTCAGGCGTGCTGCTAGCAGGAGGATTGGTCGCGATACAGATTCGACCGGTTGCTTATTTCGGGCTGAATCTACTGGCACGGATGCCTTTGGTGAACCGGCTGTACAAACCTTTGGTTGAGTTTTATGAAAGCAGTCGTGAAGTCCTCCAACTGAAGTATGTTATCCCGACAACTTTCCTTGGTATGTTGGCGCACATCACAGACGCTATCGGATTTGCCATCATTGTTTCAGGGTTTGGCGTTCCTTTGACGTGGACACTCTTCCTGCAGTCGATTTTTATCACCGGTTTGACGGCAGCCATTGGAGCGTTATCTGGTGTGCCGAACGGGGCAGGTGTTTCGGAAGTGTCGAGCAGCAGTATGGTATCGGCTATTATTTCGCCGTTTTTCGTTTTTGTTACGCCGTCTATCGCTTTGACCATTGCGTTGATTGATGGGTTCTTTCATAAGTGGTTTCGGGTGCTGGTTGGTACACTTACGGCCATCATTTTTCGTGATCGTTTGTTTCCTTCATCTTTGGAAGACGCGATTGCTGATGCTGAACAAGAAAAATCATCATCGGCTATTCAACCGGAGCAGTTACCTGCATGAACAATGTTTGGAATGTTGAGCTTCACAGCCATACGATGTGGTCTAAAGATTGTCTGATGAGTTATGAAACCATCATTCAGAAGTGCAAAGAGCGTGGTGTAGACCGTATCGCAATTACTGATCACAACACTGCTGAGGGTGCACTGAGGATGCAGCAAATGGCACCTGAGCTTGTGATTGTGGGCGAGGAAATCATGACGACAGAGGGTGAAATACTGGCCTATTTCGTTCAAGAAACGGTTCCGGCTGGATTGACCCCTGATGAGACCATCCTGAGACTGCGCGATCAGGGCGCGGTTATCAGCGTCTCTCACCCGTTTGACCGCTTACGAAAAGGGGCATGGGAAGAACCTCAACTGCGCCGGTTGATCGGCTTAGTGGATGCTATCGAAATATTTAATGCCCGCTGTTTGTATGCCGAAGATAATGAGAAGGCGCTGGCTTTCGCGACTGAACATAAACTGTTAGGTACAGCAGGGTCAGACGCACATAGTACGCCGGAGTACGGGATGTCTGTGACGGTTATGAAACCGTTTCATGATGCTTCCGAGTTTTTGTTCAATCTACAGGAAGCCAATTACATCAAGCGGCTTAGTCCATTTTATGTTCACGGGTTTAGCACAGCCGCCAAGTGGATTAAAAAGTTGGGGCTTCGTCCCCGGTTGTGGTCAGGCGGTTAGTTGCCGGAAGCATACTCCTGCTGCGCGGCGATAAATATCTGGCGGGCGATGCGGGCTGCTTCATCAGTGTTACTTGTGTCTTCTATCACTACCGCAATGGCTACTTTACTTTGCGAACTTAGTGAGGCAAAGCCTATGAACCATGCCTGACTCGATTCGCCGGCATATGCAAGCGCAACCTGTCCACCGATTTCAATTGGTTCGATATTCGCTGCCTGGGCTGCTCCTTCAAGAACTGCACGTCGCATGATGCGGTGTAATTCGTGCGCAGTATCCGATGTCATCATTGGTAACGTGACCCGATTGCTTGGCTCTGTTTGCCAGCTGGTTAGTTCAGGGTCGCGGTAGCCCAAGAGGACGTAAGGGGTAGGTGCATTCCCATCATTTTGTATGGCAGCGGCAAGAAGTACCATCTCTAACGGGCTGACCGATATTTCTCCCTGACCAAGGGTATTTTCGATCAAATTTTGACTGTTTAGCTCGAATTGCGAGGTGATCGTGTCTGTTGAAGCGGGTACTGTAACATAGCTGGCTAAGGTTGGGAGTTCATCCAATTGGAAGGTGTCGAAAGCTGTTTTGGTGGTGTTCACGCCCAAATCTTGAACGAGCTGAACAAACGGTTCAGGGCAACCCAAGATATAGGCATCGACCAGTGATAGAGATGTGGTGGTGGGCTGCTGTAAGCATTCAAAGCGAACGTCTGCAACTTCTACGGCTCCGGCGGCGTCCTCATAGGTGGTGGCAAGAGGGTATTTGGCGAGAATGGCTGCTGCCATGAGCGGGGTTTGTAAAGTGGTGCCGGGTTGATAGGTACCCAGTAGGACACGGTTGAAAAATGGATTTCCCGGCGCTTGAGTTAACTCTACCCAATTCTGGTCAAGCGTGTTGGGATCGTAGGTGGGTAAGCTTACCATAGAGAGCACCGCACCACTTGGTACTTCGAGGAGCACGACTGCGCCGCGATGATCACCCATGGCTCGGACGGCTTCAGATTGGATTTGCAAGTCAAAACTAAGGCGTACATCCAAGCCTACTTGAGGGCGATGCAGCAGGTTGCCCACGAGTTGTGACGCGAGATCTGTGGGGCGGGTATCGCCTCTTAAGATCGTATTGAAGGCTGATTCGGCACCGCTCACACCATAGCGCAAGCTGGCATAGCCTATGGCGCTGGACATTGATGGATAGAGGTATTGTCGTGTGATCCGGTTTGAGTCTCCAATTGTGGATTGAACAAGAAGTGTTTCATTCCGATCATAAATCGAGCCGCGGCGGATGGCCGCCTCGACCTCAACGAGGCGAGGGTTGTCTTGCCGCTTGAGGATGGTATCCGGGCCGAAAATAGCCCAATAGGCAGACCCAAGCGCAACGGCAAAAAACAGCACCAGTATCCCCACAATTAAACGATTGATCTCGCGCGCAAACTGCATCAGTTGTTTTCCAGTGCTGACAAACGCAATAACAAACCGACGATGACGAAGCTGGCGAGGAGGGAGCTGCCCCCGTAACTTAAATAGGGCAGCGTGACACCCGTAAGTGGGATTAACTTCAACACGCCAGCCATGATGAGGAGACTCTGGGTTGCGATGAGCAAGCTGAGACCGGTGGCGAGAAGTACAAGAAAGGCACGCTGCTGCTGCTGAAGGGCGATCTGAAGGCCGCGCACGACAAATGTGCCGATTGCAGCAATCACCGTAATTACTCCTAGCAATCCCCACTCCTCAGCTATGGCAGAGAAAACGAAATCCGAATGCACTACCGGAATATAGGTGGGCGAGCCTTGACCGATGCCCTGACCGAACGGGCCGCCTGCTGCGAAGGCAAGTAGACTCTGGACAATCTGGAATGCCCGACTGTCTGCTTCCGGCCATGGATTGATCCACACATCTACACGGAGGCGAACCACTGCGAATGCCATGTATGCAACGAACCCGGCGAGGATGATTAGGATGAAACCGCTGAACAATATGAAATTTGAGCGGGTCGCTACATAAACAAGCAGAATGAACACGGCAAAAAATAGGATTGCCGTACCTAGATCACGCTGCCAAACAAGGATGATGATGCATATCCCCCACATCAGCAATACCGGCCCGATGATGCGAGGTGAAGGCCACTTTCGCTGCGTGGAGAATGCGGGCAGACTGGCGCGGAAGAATGAGGGGCTTTCGGCGAGATAACTGGCGAGAAATGCGACCAGCATAATCTTGAGGGCTTCGGAAGGCTGGAAGAAGATGGCACCAAAACCGAGCCAGAGCTGTGGAGCGGTTTGGGAACCGGAAGGATTCGTGCCTAAGAATATCGTTCCGAGAAGCAGCAAGATGCCACCAAGCAGAAGGACATACCGGTATTGACGCAGCCATCGAAGCGGATGAGGCGTTGTGGCGACGATAAGCATGGCAGTGACGGAAACAGCGAGCCAGACTGTTTGACGATCAGCAAAGGGCGGCGCTAGACGGTCGATTAAAATTAGTCCCCATCCGCTCAAAAACATGGCGATGGGGAAGAGAAGTGGGTCGCGTGCGGGCAGGTTGCGTTCCAGAAGCAGTGTGCCAATGGAAGCACAGATGAGCCATACGATAAAATGCAGCCAATCCGTGCTGGTAGAAGATGGCTGGGCAAGCCGGAGACCGAGAAAGTTGACCAACAGAAACATACCAACCAACAAGAGTAACAATCGTTCTCTTGTTTTAACTGTGCGGGTATGTTCTTGATGGATGGCTAATTCGGTGGTCAAGGTTTAGCCTTCGTTACCAGTGAAATAACGTCCCACGATTGGCCGTAAGCGATCAATTGTTTCCTGTTTTATTTTAGTGCGATCAGTCATGATCGCGTTTGCCAGCGCGGAGTGACATTCATAGACCGCATCTTCGTCTAGTTTTTCTACAGCAATGGCGATGGCTTTCTGGGCGAGTTCGATATTGCGGTGAAAGGTGGCGACCACCATATCTACATTCACGGGTTCCTCGCTTGTATGCCACGAGTCGTAATCTGTAACATGCGCCATTGTCGCGTAGGCGATTTCTGCCTCGCGGGCTAAGAAAGCTTCGGGGCAGGTTGTCATGCCGATGAGGCTGCATCCCCATTGACGAAAGACATTGCTTTCGGCACGGGTGGCGAAACGGGGGCCTTCTTCGATGAGGAATGTGCCACCATTGTGCGCAGTGCCGCCCGCTTGGCGGACTGCACTCAATAACTGCTGTGAGAGTTCAGGCGAGAATGGTTCGGCAACCCCTATATGAGCAACCAAGTTTGTTTCGAAAAAAGAACGATCTCGACTGTTGGTATAGTCAAAAAGCTGGTCAGGGATGACGATGTGACCCGGCGCATAATCTTCTCGAAGCGACCCGCAAGCATTGACCCCAATAATGAAACGCACCCCTAGCGACTTTAGGGCAAAGATATTTGCTTTATAGGGGACGGTGGTGGGGGTGAAGATGTGACCAACCCCGTGCCGGGGGAGAAAAGCGACCCGTTTGCCACGCAGTGTCCCGACGGTGATTGCACCGCTGGGCTGACCGAATGGCGTAGAAATATTGACGGTTTCGACGTTGGTGATTTCCGGCATGTTGTAGAGGCCAGACCCGCCAATGACGGCAATTTTGATGTCATCTGCCATTTAGACTGCTCCTGTGCATTTGGTAGATTAGTCGCTTAGATTGATTCGTAGACTGATGTGACCGATGCCAATAATGTCATCGTGGGTGATGACTACCGGTTGAGTGACTTGCCTCCCATTCAACAGCGTTCCATTCCGGCTGTTGCGATCTTCCAGCCACCACTGTCTTTCGCGCAGGGTGATGAGCGCATGCTCGCTGCTGGCAAAGGTATCATTGATGGGAATGGTATTGGTGGGAGAACGACCGAGAGAGGTTATGGGCAATAACGGATAGACTTCCCCGGTTAGCAAGTAAGCGCCGTCAATTTCTTGCATGACGATAAGTGAACCGTAGCTGCGTTTCTGGCGATCCATTGCCCGGGTAGTGTGTTGGAAGTCGCGCCAGAGGATACGGAAGATAGCAAAGAGAATGGTTAGGAGTAAAAGCCCTGAAACGATGCGCAGCAGCAGTAAAATCAGTTCGTTTGACACGGATGATTACTCGACTGAATCTGGGAGGATAGGCTCACTGGATTGGGTTTGACCATCATGCGGAGGTTGATCATCCATATAGACGAGGCGCGTATTGCCGATTTGGATGACGTCACCCGTTTGTAGATTGTGTTCTTTAACCCGCACATCGTTCACAAAGGTCCCCCCCTGACTCTGGGTGTCGAACAGTGTATAGCGCCCAAAACGCAGGCGAAGCTGTAGATGATAGCGGGAAACAGAACGATCATCGACCACAATGTGATTATCTCTGCTGCGACCGATATTGATGACATCGGTTTGAAGCGGGATAGGGGTTTTGCCATGCAGCAGGATTTGGGGGTTATGTGGCTTTTCCTGCTGGGGGTTGATGTCCACCCGCTGCATTACCGCGGTTGTGCTGTGCTTTTTTCGGACATGACGGGTGCGCACTAACAATACGCCGGGGGACACTTCGTTGTTGGGAATGAGTTCGACGGTTGGTTGGGTGATGAGGCGATAGCCCGATTGACCGGCGACTTCGGTGAGATACTCCGCGAGATACGCGCTTATATTCGGCTGATTTTGGAGCAGTTGTTGACAGACACGAGGATTCAGGTGAATGGCGTAGTAATCTGGCGCAATGGAACGAAGGCTACCACGCGGGTCTGGTTCGAGACCGTCTTCCATGGCGCGTGATAGTTGCAGGATAAGGTCGTGCGCGTGAACGCGTTTGCCGAACAACTGGGCAAACGTTCCTTCTACCACACGTTCGAGTTGAGTCTCGAGCCAAGCGATACGTTGATCTTTCATGAGGGGCATTATAGCCGAGGGCACAAACAGCGACAATGCGGATTGTAAAGGCAGGGCCGAAAGCGTGGAGCAATCGTAGGGAGCGTGCTTAAGGCTGACGCTCCCTACGTGTTAAGAGATTAATTACCCGAAGATGGTTGCAGGATCCCGTGGGACGTAGTTGGCCCAGATTGAGTTGGTCTGGGTGACGTCTTTCTTGGATTCCTTATAGGTTTCCAGCCACGTGCTAAAGGTACTGGCTTTGGCCTGATTGATCTGGGTTTCGTCAAGTTCACGTTCCTCGCGGGCACGAACCTGAATGATGTGATAGCCGAATTCAGATTGAACGGGGCCAACAAGCGCACCAATTTCAGCGGTTGTTACAGCATCCTTAAATTCGGGGACATACTGAGTAACCGGTGACCAGCCTAACTCGCCTCCATTGGCACCTGAACCGGTGTCAGTGGAGACAGCCTTGGCAAGGTCAGCGAATGACTCGCCGGCGTTAATGGCGGTGATGATGTCCTGCGCTTCTTCTTCGGTGGCAACCAGAATGTGGCGCGCATCGACAAAAATGCCTTGCTCGCCAATTTCACTGCCGACGGAGTCTTGAAGCGCTACGCGGATGGCCTGTGTTTCGAAATAGGCGTTAATGTCGGCATCGCTCATACCCGTCTGACGACGCAGTTCCCGGAAGAAGTCGTCACGCGATGTTTGGAACTGCTCAGTCCGTTCCTCGTTGGTTTGGGTGGGCGTCGGCGGCAGGGTTGCCAGCGGCGTCGAGGTCGGGGTTGCTGTGAATTCCGGAGTCGGCGTCAGGGTTGGGGTGGGGGAAGGAGTGGGCGACACAAAGGGTGTGGGTGTCTGTGTTGGTTCCAGTGTCGCTGTGACTTCCGCTGTTCCTTCGACAGCCGGTTCTTCGGGCAGAGAGAAGCCGAAGAAGCTTTCGATTTGCGTGTCAATTTCGGCCTGCGTGACTGTAATGCCGCGTTCATTGGCTGCGTTACGGATCAACTGTTCGTCAACGAGTTCATTGACGACGGAGAGACCGAGCTGATCGGGAACCTGAAGTTCTTGAATCCAAGTGGCGTAGGGTTCCTGACTCTGGAGCTGCTGAAGGAGTTGATCATCTGTATAGCCGAATTGACGGTACGTATTGATGAGATTGGTGAGCTGCTGGTTGCGCAGGTAGCGTTCCAAGCGGACGCGCTTCTGGAACTGCGAGACGCTGATGTTCTGGCCATCCACCGAGGCAACCGATTGATTGGGGGTGATGAACTGGTCGATGATGACCGTTATGACGAGCAAGACGGCGATGATGGCAACGGTGATGATGGTTCCACGAATAATCCAGCGCTGAATTTCTTGTTCGCGCTCCGCCCGTGACCGATACTCGCGCTGCAACCGGGGTGTTTTGTTACCCTTGTCGCCCGGAGTGGGCGATTGTGGTTGAGGGGCGCGTTTCGATTCCTTGGGAAGCGCGGTGGTTTGGCTTCTTTTGGACATAAATATCTTGAACTCCTGCTCCGAAACAGAGAAAAGGGCATCGCGTGAAACCGCCATGCCCTGTGCTTACTTCAGACTATCGTAGCAAAACGGCGACTGCCATGAGGTCAGTCGGTGGTCACAATGAAGGGCAGAAGGGCAAGATGGCGAGCGCGCTTGACTTCACGCGCGAGTTCGCGTTGGCAGCGGGCGCAGTTACCCGTCTGGCGGCGAGGGCGGATCTTACCAGTTTCACCAATGAAGCGCTTCAGTGTTTCAAAGTCTTTATAGTCGAAGCATTTGCCTTCGGGGCAATATTGGACGTGGCGACCACGCCCCATGCGCTGCTGACGGCGGCCACGATAACCACCACCCTCTTCTTCACGCTGGGCAAAAGATGGGCCATCATCTTCTACTTCGACATCATCGCGAAAGTCACGATCACTCATAGTTGTCTCCTGATTTCATCAAAATGCGTAGTCACCGTTTTCACGATCATCACCAATGAAGTCGATGTCATCTTCTTCGTGGTGTTGGTCGCGGCGACGGTCGCCCAAGAGGATCATCTCGTTGGCGACCAATTCGGTACGGAAATGTTTCTTGCCAGATTCGTCTTCCCAGCCGCGAGTTTGCAAACGTCCCTCGATGTAAACCTGCTGGTTTTTGCTGAGGTGTGTTTTGCAAATTTCAGCCAGAGTGCCCCAAGCGACGACGTTAAACCATTCGGTTTCTTCACGGCGTTCCCCTTCGGCTGATGTCCAGGTGCGGCTGGTGGCCACGCTGAAGCTGGTTACAGGGCGCCCGCTGGGGGTATAGCGCATTTCAGGATCGCGCCCCAGATAACCGATAATCATCACCTTATTCAGCCCACGTCCCATACGTTGCTCCCTCGAAAACTCGATAAGATCGAGTTATAAGTCACGGTCTATCTGGACGGATCAACAGATAGCGCAACACACTGGGTGAGAGCCGGAGATTACGTTCAAGTTCCGGCAGATTTTGGGGGTCGATTTCCGCGTTCATGAGGACGTAGAAGCCGTCACGCTGCTTATCGATTTCGTAAGCAAGTTTGCGGCGTCCCCAGCGGTCAATCTTGGTGACCTGACCACGCTCTTCGGCCTCCACCCAAGCTTGCACCTGAGTGATGGCGTTATTGATGACCTCTTCGTTCGGGTCAATGCGGACGATAAAAGTTAGCTCGTATTGATGTCTCATAGGGAATACATATTCTCCTTTCCCCGGGATTGCCCCACCTTAGCGCGAGCGCGCCTAGTGGAGCGGAAAGTTTGCGCGGTACCAATACCGGCGCACACAACAGCGGAATGGTAGCGGATTCGGGGTGGTATGGCAAGGTAGAAGTTCGGGGGATGTGGCAGTGAATTGGCGGCAGTGGCGTCAGTGACATTGGCCGTATAGTGACAAGTTACCCGTGATCCGTTACAAGAGGGAGAGACCTAACAAGGCGAA